>NZ_JAIBES010000121.1 GCF_019459305.1 Sphingopyxis sp.
GGCCCGGCCCCGCGGCGGCATCGACGGTTGCACACATCCGGGGCGCGTGCAGGGGCGGCAGCCCTGCCCGATCGGAGTCGCGGGGGATCGCATCTGGGCTATGCCGCGCGCCGCGATCAAGGGCGCCGCGACCTTCGCAACAACCCCGACGCACACCGCAAAGCGCGCCGGGGTGCCGCTGCCCGTTGCGCCGGGCGCGGCGACGCTGCGGCTTTGCGTGAACCAGCGCGACCCGTCCTCCAACTCGACCAGATCGGCGATCACTTCGCCGGGCCGCGCAAAGGCTTCGTGCACCCCCCACAACGGGCAGCGCGTGTCGCCATCGACCAGCGGCGACTGACTCGCTCCGGCATAACGCTTGCTCCCCTGCCCCGCGCGGTCGATGCGCAGCATGAAAAAGGGCAGCCCGCGCGCCCCGACGCGCTGCAACGTCGTCAACCGGTGCGCGACCTGCTCATAACCTGCACCAAAGCGCCGCTGGAGCAGCAGCAGGTCGTACCCCGTCGCGTCGCACGCGCGCAGGAAGCGGCTGTACGGCATCATCAGTGCTGCGGCGAAATAATGGACCAGATGCCGCTCGAACAGGCGCGCCGCCGCGCTCTCGGCAAATTCGGCGCCCGCGACCAGCGCGTCGATCTCGCCCTTCGCCTCGATCTGCGCCAGCGTCGCCGCAGCCTGAAAGGTGCGTGAGGCAGGGCGCAGCAGCTCGCTCAGCATAAGTTGCCGCGCGTGCCAGTCGAGCCAGCGGAGCCGGTCGGGCATCACGTCCGACGGCAGGATGCGGATGCCCAGCTGATGCCGGGTGCGCAAACGCTCGGAAATCGTGCCATAAAGATCGCCGCCCGCGAGCCGCAATTCGTCGGCCAGCTCCTCGGCCTTGGCGTCCAGATCGGCGAAATGATTACGCCATTTCTCGATCGCGCGGCGCACCGCGGCAACTTCGGGCGCTTCTTCCTGTAAAGCCGCGCCCGCTTCGGGCGCCGCATCGAACAGCCGGGCAAAGGCCGCAGCGGTGGTGGGCGCGGTCGCGAGCCACTCCTCGATCTCCTGCGCGCCGATCCCCAGATCGGCAAAGCGCGCGTCGGACAAGCGCCGCCGCAACCCCGCCGCGCCGCCCGGCACCGCGTCGACGCCCAGCGTCGCGGCATCGAATCCAAACCGCTCGGCCAGCTTGACGATCACCGTCGCCGACAACGGCCGCTGGCCATGCTCGATCAAATTGAGGTAGCTTGGCGAGATATCCAGCGCCTCGGCCATCGCCGCCTGCGTCATCCCCGCCTCGCGCCGCGACTTGCGCACCGCCGGCCCGGCAAACACCCGTCGCTCCGCCATCGTTTGTAACTTTCTTTACTATTTTACACGCTAATTTACACCGATAGGCCATATTTCACAAATATTATTGACAAAGCTTTTCACTTTCCGCGGCATCTTCGCCAACATCCACCCATCACCTCCTCTCAAGGACAAAGATGATGGGTTACCAGGAAGACATGGCACAGGCAGGCCGCCTCATCCGCGATTACGACGGCACATGGGACGGTATCAGCGGCGAAAGCATCGCCCGCATGCGCGCCCAGAACAAATTCCGCACCGGCCTCGACGTCGCCCGCTACACCGCCCGCATCATGCGCGCCGACATGGCGGCCTATGACGCCGACCCCGCAAACTACACCCAGTCCTTGGGCTGCTGGCACGGCTTCATCGCGCAGCAGAAGATGATCTCGATCAAAAAGCATTTCGGTACCGTCAAGAGCTGCTACATCTATCTGTCGGGCTGGATGATCGCCGCGCTGCGCAGCGAATTCGGCCCACTGCCCGACCAGTCGATGCACGAAAAGACTAGCGTTCCGGCGCTGATCGAGGAAATCTACACCTTCCTGCGCCAAGCCGACGCGCGCGAACTCGGCGGCCTTTTCCGCGAACTCGACGCCGCGCGCGCCGAGGGTGACGAACTCAAGGCGAAGCAGATCCAATCGGCGATCGACAATCATGAAACACACGTCGTGCCGATCATCGCCGACATCGACGCCGGCTTCGGCAACGCCGAGGCGACCTACCTCCTCGCCAAGAAGATGATCGAGGCTGGCGCCTGCGCGCTCCAGATCGAAAATCAGGTCAGCGACGAAAAGCAGTGCGGTCATCAGGACGGGAAGGTCACCGTGCCGCACGAGGATTTCATCGCGAAGATCCGCGCCTGCCGCTACGCCTTCATGGAACTGGGCGTCGAGGACGGCATCATCGTGACGCGCACCGACAGCCTCGGCGCGGGCCTGACCAAGCAGATCGCCTTCTCGAAAGAGCCCGGCGACCTTGGCGATCAGTATAACAGCTTCCTCGATTGCGAAGAGGTCGACGGCGCGGGCAACCCCGGCGACGTCCTGATCAACCGCGACGGCAAGCTGATGCGCCCGAAGCGCCTGCCCTCGAACCTCTATCAGTTCCGCGCCGGAACCGGCGAGGACCGGTGCGTCATGGACTGCATCGCGTCGCTGCAGAACGGCGCCGACCTGCTGTGGATCGAAACCGAAAAGCCGCACATCGAACAGATCGCCGGCATGGTCGACCGCATTCGCGAAGTCGTCCCCAATGCGAAGCTCGCGTACAACAACTCGCCCAGCTTCAACTGGACGCTGAACTTCCGCCAGCAGGTCTATGATGCGTGGGAGAAGGACGGCCAGGACGTCAGCGCCTATGACCGCGCCAAGCTGATGAGCGTCGATTTTGATGGCACCCCGCTCGGCGACGAAGCCGACAACCGCATCCGCACCTTCCAGCGCGATTCGGCGAAGCGGGCGGGCATTTTCCACCACCTGATCACCCTGCCGACCTATCACACCGCTGCGCTGTCGACCGACAATCTCGCCAAGGAATATTTCGGCGACGAAGCGATGCTGGGTTACGTCAAGGGCGTCCAGCGCGCCGAAATCCGTCAGGGCATCGCCTGCGTCAAGCACCAGAATATGTCGGGAAGCGACATCGGCGACGACCACAAGGAATATTTTGCCGGCGAAGCCGCGCTCAAGGCCGCGGGCAAAGACAACACGATGAACCAGTTCGCCGCCTGATACGAGTTCGGGGGGCGCGGGCCCGAGGGCCCCCCCGCCCCCCCCCCCCCCCCCCACCCGGCTTGGTGCGGGGGCAAGCGACCCTGCCTCCGCGCCTCCCCTGCTTTCCTGGGGAGGAAAGCCTGTCCGTCGGAAGCCGCAAGGCCTCCGGCGGACATTTTCATCGTAAGACCGCGTCTCGCGATCGCCCGGGTTGCAACGCGCGGAAAGATAAAGGCATATCGCCGCATGGCCGCGCGATCCCCGCCCCCGACATCATCTGCTGCTGAGCCGTTGCTGAGCGACGCGCCCGACGCGTTGATCGAGGCGCTGGCACGCTGGACCGGCAGCGAGCGCGGGGCATGGGCTCTGACGGACGGCGTACCAACCCCCGCGGCGGTGCTGAACGAAGCCTTCGCGGTCGGCGGGCTTTCGGCAAATGGCGGGTGGATCGGCGCTGATCCGCTGCTCACCGATTGCGCCGCGCTAACCGACTCGCTTGCCCATGGCGAGCTGGTGCAGCCGGGTGACCATCCTGGACTGTCGTTCGTCGCGCAGGACCACTGCCCGCCGCTTGTCGTGCTGACCGTCCCGCAGCAGCAGGCCGCGCGCTGGCCGCCCGCCGCCGAATGGCAGCGTCGTCAGACGGGCGCCAGCGCGGGGCATATCGTGCTGGTTCATCGCGCGTTGCTCCCCGGGAGCGCAGGACTTGTCCGCGCGGGCCGGATGCTCGCCCTCACCCCGCGCGAAAACCGCCTGCTCGCCGCGCTGGCCCGCACCGGCGATCTGCGCGATGCAGCGGCGAGCGAAGCGATCACTTATGAAACCGCGCGCGGGTCGATCAAGGCGGCGCTCGCCAAAAGCGGTTTTGCCCGGCAGGGCGCACTCGTCGCCACCGCCTTGCAACTCGACGCGATCGATGCTCCCCAGCCGCTCGAACTCGGCAATCATCTGCAACAGGCGATCGGCCTGTCCGACCGCCAGGTCGCGCTCGCGCGGCTCATCGCGCTCGGCTCGACGCGCGACGAAGCTGCGCGGCAGCTCGGACTCGGCCGCGAGACGGCCAAAGCGGAACTCAAGATCCTGTTTCAGCTCGTCGGCGTCCAGTCCGCGGTCGGCCTGTCGGTCGTGGCGGCGCAGCTCGGCATTGTGGCGCGCCTGCTCGCCGCCTCCGATATCGGTGCCACCGATCTCTCCGCGGCGAGCGAACCGCTGCGCCTCATCCAGCGTCGTGGGCGCGCCGGTCGCATCGCCTTTGCCGACTATGGCCCGCGCGATCGCATCCCCGCCCTCCACTTCCACACTGCGACGACCAGCCGCTATGTCCCGCGCTCCTATGTCGCGCGGTTGCAGGAACTGGGGCTGCGCCCGGTCATGATCGACCGGCCTGGCTACGGCCTGACCGACGTGGTCGATGGCGATTATCTGGACAACGAAATCCGCGACGTGCTCGACGTCGCCGACAGCTTGGGCGCAGCGCGCTGTCATGTCATCGCGCGCGGCGGCACGATCCTGTTCGCGCATCTTGCCGCCCATCATCGCGACCGGATCGCGCGCGCGGTCGTGCTCAACCCCGAGCCGCCCCCCGCCGCCGACGCGCGGATGGCGGGTCTGGCGGGGCGGTACAAACGCATCTTCTATCATGCGCCGCGGCTCGTCCGTCCGCTCACCCGCTACCTCGCCAGCCATCTGTCCGACAGCATCATCGAGCGGATCGCGCTGCGCTTTTTCGGGGCGAGCGCCGCCGACCAGCGCCTCTTCGCCGATCCCGCCATTCGCCGCGCCTATGTGTATGCCACCCGTCTCGCCGCGATTCAGGGCGGCGTCGGGCTCGAAGCCGTCGGCGACGTCGAACCGCGCAGCGAACTGCCGCCGCTATCCGACGGCAGCTTCATCACCATCCTGTCGGGCGAAGAGGATGCCCTGTATCGCCCCGACGACGCTTGGCCGCGCCTGCTCGCGGCATGGCCCAGCGCCGCTGCGCATCGGATCGCCGGCGCAGGTCGCCTGCTCCACCTCCAGCATCCAGAGCTGATTGCCGCGGCCCTCGACGAAGGGTCGCAGAGCTCGCGAAAGCCACGGCAATCAGCGCGTTGACAGCGGCTGAACCAGCCGAGTCAGCGCCTCTCGAGAGAGCTCGTCCAGCCCGCTGCGCCACCGCACGGGATCGGCGGTCATCGTATAGCGCCGCGATTTGTTGCTGCCGATGCCGCCCAGCACGCCAATGACGTTGGCGACCGTCTCAGCCGCCTTGTGCCCGCCGCTGGTGCTGTCGTCGAAGCTGCCGAAATCGCCGCTCGTCGCGACATCGTCGCCCAGCGCGATGCGTCCGGTCTTGCCGTTCGGCGCAAAAATCTCGATCCGGCTGCGCTCGCCCATGATCGCCAGGTTGGAATCAACCTTGACCGCCGAGCTGTTGCGAAACGCGCCGCCATAGGTTTCGGCATCGGCGAAATCGACGACCAGCAGCGCCGCGATCGCGGGAACCCCGCTAGCCTTCGCAAATGCCTTCGCCGACTGCGAGGCAAAGATCATGTGGCGCGCAAAATTGAACCCGCCGCCGGTCAGCGCATCGCCCCATTCCTGTAACTGGATCGGCGCGCCGATCGCGCCGGGGCCGAAAAGCCGCGCCTTGCCGCTGGCGTTACGGCTTTCGAGCAAGTCGCGCTCATGGCCATTTTCCAGCAGTTTGAAATTGCTGTCGTGATGCGCCGCCACCGACGCATAATCGACCGGCGCGATCCCCGCTGCGGCCAGCTGCGCCGCAAAATGGGCGTAAGCCGCGTCGGTCGCCGCCTGAAAATCGCTGTCGCCAACCCCGACCAGCGCGCTGCGCGCGGTCGATTTGCCGCCGAAACCGCCGCCGAGCAGCCCGCCGCCCGCCTTCGCCGACGCCTTGCGCTCGGTGAGGAACGCGACGGTGAAGGCGAAAATGCCAACTTGCGACAGCCCGGTGAGCAGCTCGGGGCGTTTGATCTCGACCGGCGGCTTCGCCTTGCCCTTCGCCTCGGCCCAGCTCGGCAGCGATGCCGCCGCCAGCGCCGCCACGCCCGTCCCCATCGCCTGTCGCCGCGAAATCATCATGCCTGTTGCCCCGTCATATCCCAGCCCCCCGGCGGGTTATGTCGCTGCACTTACGGGCAGATCCGCGCCGCCCCCATCCCCATTTGGGGGGGGTGAGGACGGCGCGCCGTCCACGGGGCGTGCCATCACGGGACGACCGGTGCGGCCTCCTCCTCGCGTGTCTTGACCAGCGACCAGATGATACCGCCCGCGATCAACCCGACCGTCACGCCCAGGCTGACCAGCGGCGGGAATTTGTCGCCGCCGAGGACGAAATCGGCGACGAAAATCTTCGACCCGATGAACACCAGCACCAGCGCGAGCGCATATTTGAGGTAGTGGAAGCGGTGCACCATCGCCGACAGCGCGAAATAGAGCGCGCGCAGGCCGAGGATCGCCATGATGTTCGACGTATAGACGATGAACGTGTCGGTGGTGATCGCAAAGATCGCCGGCACGCTGTCGACCGCGAACACCAGATCGGCGAGGTTGATGACAACGAGCGCGAGGAACAACGGCGTCGCCGCCAGCACCAGCTTGCCGGTTTTGGTGTCCGGCACCCGCACAAAGAATTTTTCACCGTGCAACTCGTTGGTGATCGGGATGTGCCGCGACAGCCATTTGACCACCGGGTTGCCCGCGACGTCCATCGGCTTGTCGCCCGCGAACAGCATCTTGATGCCAGTGAACACCAGGAACGCGGCGAACACATAGAGCAGCCACTCATATTCGGTGACCAGCGCCGCGCCGCCCGCGATCATGATCCCGCGCAGCACGATCACCGCGACGATGCCCCACAATAGCGCGCGATACTGATAGCGCGGCGGGATTGCGAAGGTCGCAAAGATCAGCGAGATGACGAAGATATTGTCGATCGACAATGCCTTCTCGATGAAGAAGCCGGTGTAATATTGCAGCCCCGCCTCGCCGCCCTTCGCGGCCCAGACCCAGCCGCCGAACGCCATCGCGATGCCGATGTAGAGCGCCGAGAGCTTCAGGCTCTCCCCGATCCCCATCTCCTTGTTCTCCTTGTTCAATATGCCAAGGTCAAAGGCGGTGAGCGCAATGACCAGCGCGATGAACGCCAGCCAGAACCATGCCGGGGTGCCCAACCAGTCGGCAAACAGAAATTCCATGGTGATTGTCCCTGGATACGCCAGAAGGCGCCGCCCTGGGGCGACGCTTCCGGTCGTGATTAGAAGGATTTAGCGCGCGAGCGCCGGACGCAGCGACAGCGCCGCCAGGCGCCGCTTGACCGCGAGCTTGAGCGTTTTCAGCCGCAGCAGCCGAAACGGATCGGCCCCGCGCCGCCGCGCTTCGCGCCGCGCCGCTTCGTCCAGCTGGCGGTGCAGCAGGGTCAGCCGATAGAGATTGGGATTAAGCGTCATGAACTTGGGCCTCCTGATTGAAAATCAAGCAGGTGACGCCGATGCCGGACCCGGGTTTAAGGGGGAGGTAGGCCCAGAGCATCGGTGTCACCCGATGCGGTCCGACATCACGTGGCGGGAAAAATCCCGCCGACGCCAGAGGGGCCCGGCCCGCATAAGTGAGATTTAGGTGGGGTATATGATCGTTTCAAGACCCTCCCCGACCATGCTAGCTCAAAAAATGCCGATCCCGGCGGCAGGCCGGCAACAGGGGAGGTTTGATTGTCCGTCATCATCGCCCGCGATGGCCCCATCACCATCGTCACGATCGACCGCGCCGCAACGCGGTCGATCCCGACACCGCGGCGGCGTTGCGCGACGCCTTCGCCGCCTTTGCCGCCGATAGCGACGCCCTCGTTGCGATCCTGACCGGCAGCGACGGGCATTTCTGCGCCGGTTTCGACCTCAATGCCGTCGGCGCCGCGCGCTACGACCCCGACGGCCCCGGCCCGATGGGGCCGACGCGGATGCTGCTCGACAAGCCGGTGATCGCCGCGATCGAGGGCCACGCGGTTGCGGGCGGGCTCGAACTCGCGCTCTGGTGCGACCTGCGCGTCGCCGCGGCGAGCGCGGTGTTCGGCGTCTATTGCCGCCGCTGGGGCGTGCCGCTGATCGACGGCGGCACCGTCCGCCTGCCGCGCATCGTCGGCCAAGGCCGCGCGCTCGACATGATCCTGACCGGCCGCCCTGTCGACGCTGCCGAAGCCCAGCACATCGGCCTCGCCGACCGCGTCGTCGCCGACGGCGAAGCGCTGTCCGCGGCGATCCCCCTCGCCAAACAGATCGCCGCCTTTCCTCAATTGTGCATGACCAGCGACCGGATGAGCGCGTATCGCCAATGGGATTTCGACCTCGCCGATGCGCTAACGCACGAAGCCCACGCCGGGGCCGCGCCGCTGCGTGAGGGCGCCGCCGCGGGGGCGAAACGCTTCACCGAAGGCGCAGGCCGCGGCGGCGCGTTCTAAACCTGACCCCAATCCTCCCTGTCGCGAAGCGATGGGGAGGTGGCAGCGCGAAGCGCTGACGGAGGGGCGATGGAGCTGCCGTCGTAACGCCCCTCCACCATTCGCTTCGCGAACGGTCCCGCTGGCGCTGCGCGCCGTCTGCGACTCCCCATGGCTACGCCACAGATAGCGCAGCCGCCCCATCGCCCTCGACTTTGCCCGGCAGATCGGATTGGCGAGCGGTGGCACAAGTGCAATTTCTTCCATCTTTCCCCTCGGTAGGGGAAAGATAAAGGTTTCCAGACCGCTAAACCCCGTTAAGCAACATTTGACGACAGGGAGGGTGCCGTTGATCATGATTCCGGGCTCATCCCCTGTTAGGAGTTCAAGTTATGTCACCGATGCTTGCAAATCTTGCGATGACTGGACCGCGCGCGCGATGAGTGTTTCGGCCGTCGCCGCGCTTCTTTTGCTGTCCGGCGCATCGCCCGCTGCTGCCGAAGTTGCGCCCGAAATCCTGACGGAGACGACGTCACAGCCCTATGCGGGCGATGTTCTGCCGCCAAAGGTCGTGCCGACGATCGGCACCAACCCATCGCCTGCGCCGGTCACGCCCGAACCATCCGGCGGCGAGCAGCCGACCCCGGCACCAGGGGCGCCGAACGAAATCGTTGTGACGGCGCGCGGCGACGCCCCGCCGGGCGATCCGCTGCAAGCGGTCAACGTCGAATCCTATCGCGCTGTCCAGGCGATCGATCAGGCGCTCGTCGGCCCGATCGCGATGGGCTATCAGGGCATCGTACCGGAACCGGTCCGTGACGGGGTGGGCAATGCGCTGCGCAACCTGACCGAGCCGGTCAATTTCCTGAACTATCTGTTGCAGTTCAAGATCGGCAAGGCCGCCGAAACGCTCGGCCGCTTTGCCATCAACTCGACTTTCGGCGTCGGCGGCCTGTTCGACGTGGCCAAGAAAAAGCCGTTCAACCTGCCGTATCGGCGCAACGGCTTTGCCAACACCTTGGGCTTTTACGGCGTCGAGCCCGGTCCCTTTTTCTACCTGCCGCTGTTCGGCGCGACGACGCTGCGCGACATGGCCGGCAACGGCCTCGACATGCTGGTCCTGCCAACCGCGATCGGCAAGCCGTTCAACCGCACCGCTTACGCGGTCCCGACGACGGTCGTCCGGGCGCTCAACGATCGCATCGAACGCGATGCCGAGATCGAACGTCTGCAGCAACAAAGCCTCGATCCCTATGTCGAGACGCGCACCCTCTATCTGGAAATGCGGCAACGCGAAATCGATGCGCTGAGGGTTAGGATCCCCGCTATCACCGTTGGCCCGCCAGTCGAACCTACGGTCCCTCAGGCCGATACTCTCCCCGATCAAGAAACTCCGATTGTCGAGGCGCCCGCGGACATCGAAACGCTGCCAGCAGGGAACATGCCCCCACTTTGAGTGAGCACCGTCGTGCGATGAAAAGTCCGCCGTGGCGCGTGAGTTAAAATTGGCACGAATGTCATCGACCAGCTACGCGTAGCACGTTGCGACCAGGGAAATATGATGAAAACCGAAAATGCCGATCAGGTGGAGACGCTGCTGGATACGCCGAATCTGGCGGATGCGCTGGAGAATGAACGCTTCAAACAGTTTCTCGATTATGTGCCCGTGGCCGTCGCAGTGTCCGAACTTCATCCGTCGGAACTGATCACCTACGCAAATCGCGAGTTCGAGCGACTGACCGGCCATCCCATTGCCGAAATCGAAGGAAAAAGCTGGCGGGCGCTGCCCGGCGTGGCCGCCCCGGCCGACGACGATCGGCTTCTGCGCGACGCCGTTCAGGCCGATGTCGATTATATCGGCGAATTCAGGATCGAGCAGGACGCGGGCGCCACCGTTGTGGATGCCTGGTCAAATACGATTGAAGACGACGATGGCACGCCACTCTATCGCCTCGTCGCGCTGGCGCCCACAGGCAACGAAAGAGCGGCGGACGGTCAAACGGCAGCTCTGGCGGCGAAAGACGCACAGCTTCGCGAGCTTCAGCATCGCGTCAAAAACAATCTGCAGATGATCACGGCGCTGATCCGGCTCGAAGCGCGCAATTTCCCCGACGGAGATACCGGCGAGCGTTTCGACCGGCTTGCGGGCCGGATCGGCGCTTTGGCGGTGCTTTACGACACCTTGTCCCGGGAAAATGCGGACGACAGCATCGATCTGGGGATCTACCTAGGACAAATTGCCACGTCCGTGATGGCCGCCCATGCGACCGACGGCGTCCGGCTCGACATGAAGCTCGATAGCTGGCCAGCTTCGGTCAATGTTGCGATGCCGGCGGGGCTGGTGGTCAATGAATTGCTGACGAACGCGCTCAAACACGCGTTCAACGGCCGCGACGGCGGAACGATCACCCTCCACAGCCTGATCGACGATGTCGGTTGCCATATCACTGTCGCGGACGATGGGGTCGGTCTGGCCGAGGGTGTCGCATGGCCGAAGCCGGGCAAACTTGGCGCCATCATCGTCCAGTCGTTGAAGCAGAATGCGTCGGCCAAGGTCGCCGTCCGTTCGGAACCGGGCAACGGCCTGAGCGTCGTCATTTCCTTCTCGAAAGCCGACGCAGCGCCCTCTGCTTAGGGGGTGTGGCTGTCGCTCCCCGCCTACTTCTTCGCCATCAACTTCATCGTCATCGACGTCAGCGCCTCAGTCGCGGTCGCGATCACTTTGTCCGCCTCGGGCGCCCAGAAGGGCGAGTGCAGGCTCGGCAGCGTCCGGCCTTCCTTCTTTGCCGCGTCATATTCGGCCTGCGGCACCCCGCCGACCCAGATGATCAGGCTCTTGATGTCCTTGTCGTCGCGCGCAAAGCGGCCGAAATCTTCGCCGCCCATCACCGGCGGTACCTGCACGACGCGCTTTTCGCCAAAACTGGTTTTCAGATACGCTGCCATTTCCTCGGTGAAATCAGGGGTGTTAAAGGTGGAGGGAGTGAACTCGTCCCGCTGCACGCTCACCACCGGCATCTTGTCCTCGGGAATCCCCGCCGCAATCGCCTCGCCCTTCGCGACGCGCGCGATGCCGTCGAGCAAATGATTGCGCACTTCGTCGGTATAGCTGCGCACCGTCAGTTGCAGCTTCGCCTCGTCCGAAATGATATTGTGCTTCGCCCCGGCGTGAAAGCTGCCGACGGTTACCACCGCGCTGTCGAGCGGGCTGATCTCCCGCGAAACCAACGTCTGCAAGGTCGACACGATGCGGCTGGCCAGCACGATCGGATCCTTGGTCGTTTGCGGATAGGCGCCGTGACCGCCGACGCCCTTGACCAAAATATCGACGCTGTCGACATTGGCGAGCGCATAGCCCGGCGTATAGCCGATCACCCCGGCGGGAAACTGCGCCGCGTCGTGGAACGCGAGGGCATATTGGGGTTTGGGAAAGCGGGTATAAAGCCCGTCCTCCAGCATCATCCGCGCGCCCGCGCCGCGTTCCTCGGCGGGCTGGCCGATCATCACCAGCGTCCCCGACCAGTTCGCCTTGTTCGCCGCCATCAATCGCGCGACGCCGACCCATGCGGTCATATGCGTGTCGTGGCCGCACGCGTGCATCACGCCGGTTTCGACGCCCTCCGCGGTGGTCACGCGCATCTTTGACGCGCCGGGCAGCCCAGTCTGCTCGGTCACAGGCAGCCCGTCCATATCGGCGCGGACCAGCACGACCGGTCCGGGGCCGTTCTTCATCACCGCGACGATGCCGGTGCCGCCGACCTTTTCGGTCACCTCAAACCCCAGCTTGCGCGCCTCCGCCGCCAAGATGCCCGCCGAGCGCACCTCCATGAAGCTGAGTTCGGGGTTGGCGTGTAGATCCCCATAGATTTTCATCAGCGACGGCATCTGCTTTTGCACCTCGCCGCCCAGCTGCTGCGCCGCCGCGGGGGTGGCTCCCGATACTGCCAGCGCCAGCGCCGCGGCGCCCGTCCACAAATTCCGCATTGTCATTCCCCTGTACATACGCGTGATCGTCCTTGCGCGGATGGGCTCGGTAAAGATTCGCGTTTCCCCGCGAAGGCGGGGACCCTTCTCCGGTGCCTTCAAACTAGCACCGACCGGTGATGGGCTCCCGCCTTCGCGGGAGAACAAAGTTATCAATCAGACCTTGAGCAATTCAAAGTCTGCCTCAGCTCGCCGGGACCAGTTCGATCACGTCGACCAAGGATTCATACGCCGGTGCGGGCAGCACCAGTCGCCAGCGATTGTCGCCGATCCGTTCGACCAGCCCCGCCATGTCGCGCATCCGGTCGCTGCCGTAATTGACCGCCATCTTCTCGTCGCCCAGCTCGAGCGTGCCGAGGAAGATCTGGCGTTTCAGATTGTCGGGAAAGATCAGGCCGACGGGGCGCTGCGACCCGGTCAGTTTGGTCAGGCTCGATAATCCCTGTTCGGGCGCAACGCGGCAGCGGAACCAGTCATAGGCGATATAGCTCAGCCCGCCGCGCCCCTTCGCGCCGACCTTGATCGTTCGGCAGCGATAGTCGCCCGCGGGCAGAAACGCGTTGGGCAGCGCCGCCATCGGTTGCAGCAGCACGCCTTCGCTGTCGATGTTGGCGCCATGCCCCTTCGCCCGCGCGTCGGCGAGTGCGGCCTCCCAGCTGGCGTACCAGCCGCGAATCCGCTCTTTGTCCTGATCGGTTGCCGTCGCGCGCCAGCTGCCCGATGCGGGCGGCGCATCGGCCGCCGACGGCGGTATTGCCGGCACCACCGGCACCGACTGGCACCCCGCCGCCGTCAGCCCCAGCGCCATGGCAAGAAAATA
Source organism: Sphingopyxis sp. (assembly GCF_019459305.1). GTDB lineage: Bacteria > Pseudomonadota > Alphaproteobacteria > Sphingomonadales > Sphingomonadaceae > Sphingopyxis. Next base: position 13,283 of record NZ_JAIBES010000121.1, read on the forward strand.
GTTGGTGCGACCCCTCATTCTCCGTCTCTCCCCTCGTCCGGTTGCGTTAACCTTAGGAGGGCAAAGGAGAATGCTCAAGCGACTCTACCCTCTCCCGTCGGGCTACTAGATTCACACATTGAGTTTGAGGCCGATCAAGTTGATTGCGCGTTTGGCGGTTTGGATTTCGAGCCATCCTTCGAGCATGACGATTGGTCCGGGTTTTCCGTAATATCCGGTCCATCCGCCGAGGCGGGCGCAGACCCATGAGGCGTAGGCGAGAGAGCCTTTGGGGTGAGGGTTTTTCTGGCGCTCGGTTTTGCCTTCGAGCTTGGCGCAATAGGCTTCTAGCAGCGGCAGGTCCTCAGGGTCGAGCGCATCGGTTGCCGGTCTGAGCGGTCCCGGGCCACCCTCACGGGCATGGACGAGTTGCTGGATGGTGACGGCGGCGACAAGGGCAGCGATGACGAGCTTGTCGCGCGGCTCGGGGTTTTCGATGCGCAGGCCCTCGACGTCGAACCCCTTGGTTTTCAAGGTGCGGAACAGCTGTTCGATCGCCCAGCGGCGGCGGTAGAGATCGACGATCTTCCAGGCGTGCAGGACATTTTCGACGGGACGAGTGGTCAGGAGCCGCCAGTGGATTTCAGGCCTGCCCGGCAGCGGGTCGACCTCGCGAACATCGACCAGTTGCACCGCGAGCGTCTCGGGCAAGCCGGCCCTGAAGCCGCGCTGCGGCCGGGCCAGCTTCATCGTCGCGAAGCGTATGGCGAGCCGGGCAAGGCGGGCGGGACATCCGGGCTTGGCCGGCAGATCGAGATCGGCTCGACCCATTTCGGGCAGCGCATCGAGCGCGGCGAACAGCCGCCCGCCATCACCCAGGCTGCGATCCTGCGCGGATCGTACCAAAAGGTCCGCGCGCTCGGGCCGCAGCGCGAACGCCTCGTAAATGTCGCCCTCGCGGTCGCAGATAATCGTGATCCGCCGCGCCCCTGAGCATGTCGAAGCCGCCTGATCCGCCGCTTCCAGCCAGCGGAAGCTCTCTTTCTCTTCGATCGGCAGGATCCGGCGTTCCGCCTTGCGCCCCGACTGCCGCCGCAAGAAGCAGCCGCCCGCCAAGCCCAATATCGCGCCGTCCTGCTCGTCGAGCGCGAGCGCCGCGTGCAGATAATCTCCGCCGCCGCCCTGCGAACGCAGCACCGTCGTGTCCTGGATCACCAGCACATCGCGGCCCAGGCAACGCTCCGAATGCCCACGACCGGCCTCCGCCAGCATCTCTGTCACCGTCACCGCGGTATTGCGTAAAAATGACTGATCCGGATCTCGCCCGCACGATCGCCGCCAAGACGACGGACCCGAAGCGCGCGCCCACCAACCTCAACAAGCCGGCCCAAAAGAAAGGCCCCCCTTTTTGCAGCCGCAAATCGCCAAAATGGCCCAGCGTCAGTTCCATCCAAACCTCCATCCAAGTCAGGACAGAGAATCAGACTTCCCACAACCCTTCAACCCTCATTCAAAACACGATGTGTGAATGCCGTAGCCCGTCGGGAGAGGGTTGCGAAGACTTGCCAACTTGTTGGCTAGTCGTAGCTGGGTGAGGGGATTAGGCGTGGCGATGCACGCAGCGCCCGACACCCTCATCCAACTCCGCCTAATCGCTTTGCGATAAGGATTCATATCCTTCTCCCGCAAGGGGAGAAGGTCTCCGTCACGCCGCGGTCCACCCGCCATCGACGCTCAGGTTCGCGCCGGTGATGTTCGCCGCCTCGTCGCGGGTCAGGAACGATGCCAGCGCCGCGACCTGTTCGACCGTCACGAACTGCTTGGTCGGCTGCCCCGCCAGCAGCACATCGTTGATCACCTGCTCGCGCGTCATTCCGCGGGCCTTCATCGTGTCGGGGATCTGTCCCTCGACCAGCGGGGTCCAGACATAGCCGGGACTGATACAATTGGCGGTGATCCCCGCGTCGGCCACTTCCAGCGCGACGGTCTTGGTCAGCCCGACCAGCCCGTGCTTGGCGGCGACATAGGCCGATTTGAACGGCGAGGCGACGAGTGAGTGCGCCGACGCTGTACCGATGATCCGTCCCCACCCCTTCTTGCGCATGCCGGGGACCGCGTGGCGGATCGTGTGGAACGCCGACGTCAGGTTCAGCGCCAGGATCAGATCCCATTTCTCGACCGGGAAATCCTCGATCGGCGACACGAACTGCGTCCCTGCATTGTTCACCAATATGTCGACGCCGCCCATGTCGGCATCGGCGCGCGCGAACATCACGGCGATCGCATCTACCTTGGTCAGATCGGCGCCGTCATAGCTCGCCTTACCGCCGCTCAAGCCTTCGAGCGCGACGCGCTCAGCCTCGATCGCCGCGGCGTCGCCAAAGCCGTTGATGATGACATTCGCGCCCTCGCTCGCCAGCGCCTTGGCGATGCCCAGCCCGATGCCCGACGTCGATCCGGTGACGAGCGCGGTTTTTCCTTGAAGACGCATGTTGGTTCCTTTCGCTGGGGGCGTGTCAGTTGATATCGGGGTCGATTTTCGGCTTCAACATATTGGCTTGCAACGCAAAACTGCCCGAACGGCCCTCGGCGACACTTTCCGCGAGCAAATGCCCGTCCTTCATCGCCGCCTCGACCGCCTCATGACCCAGCGCCCAATTGACCTCCATCGTCGATCGCGAAAACTCGAAATCGCGCGCGCCTGTCTGCCATTTTGGCGGCTGATGGATCAGCTGCACGACGTTCAGCGCCTTGCAATCGACCATTTTCTTCACCGCTTTCACCTCGGGCAAATCGGCCATGCTGGGCGGCAACTTCGCCAGCATCCGGTCGATCAGTTGATGCTCCTTGCGCCGCCGCACCAGCCCGTCCGAAATCCGCCGCGTGCGGCTGGAAAAACGAATGTCCTTCTCGCGCGACCAAGCTTCCTCCATGTCATGCGGCCGGTCGCCGCGCGCGGGGAACAGGTCGACCTGGAACACCAGCATATCTTCATGCGCCGCGTCGACGACATGCTCGAGCGGGGTGTTCGACACCAGCCCGCCGTCCCAATACCAGGTGCCGTCGATCTCGACCGGCGGCAGCCCCGGCGGCAACGCGCCCGACGCCAATATATGCCGCGCATCAATGGTATCGACCTTGGTGTCGAAATAGCGGAAATTCCCCGTCTCGACCGCCACTGCGCCGACCGACAGCCGCACATTGCCCGTGTTCACTCGCTCCCAATCGACCAGCCGGTCGAGCGTCTCGACCAGCGGCTTCGTATCGTAAAAGCTCACCGCCTCGGGCGTCTGCCGCTCGGCGAACATCGGCGGCGGGAAGCGCGGGGTGAAAAAGCCGGGGACGCCGAACGCCATCACCTGCCCGGCCGCAGCCATATGCGCCCATTCGCGCGCCCAGTCATTGTCGGCGGTGGGCAGCGACGGCATCGCCGACGACACGCCGTTCCAGAATTCGCGCAGCTTGCCGACCGCGGCGTCGCGCGGATTGCCTGCGATGATTGCGGCGTTCACCGCGCCGATCGAAATCCCCGCGACCCAGTCGAGCTCGATCCCCAAGTCGATCATTGCCTCATACACCCCCGCCTGAAACGCGCCGAGGGCGCCGCCGCCCTGCAGGACGAGCACGACAAGGTCGGGGAGCGGGAGCGCGGCGGTTGCGGCACGGCGTGGCATAGAGATGGGAGCCTTTGGTTCGCGAAAGCGCGATTGGTGCGCCGCAGCATAGATCATTGCAAGGGCGTCGTCCAACGCGAAGCCTCTTTCAATTGCCCGTCGCTGCTGTAACTAACGAAATGAAACGGACACTTAGCGGCGGAGAACCCCCATGCGCCTCGACGATTATGATCCCGGCGACGATATTCGCGACCTCGGCCGCGGCGGGGGGGGCGGCTTTGGCGGCGGTGGCGGCGGCCTCGGCGGCTTGCTCATCGGTTTCCTGCCGATGCTGCTCGGGCGCAAGCTGGGTTGCGGTACGATTCTGCTGATCGGCGCGGTTGCCTTTTTCCTGCTCGGTCCCGGCGCCAATATGCTCAGCAGCGGCGGCGGCACCGCCGATCCGGCGGCCGATAGCCGCGGCGGTACCGGCGTCGCTTGCGACACCGCATCCGAACGCTTCGCCTGCAACGTGTTCGGATCGACGCACACGGTGTGGGAAGGGCTAATTAGCGGTTATCAAAAGCCCAGACTTAATTTCTTCACCGAACGCAACAGCTCCAAATGCGGTGCGGCGCAGGCCGCGATGGGGCCATTTTATTGCCCCGCCGACCAAGGCGTCTACCTCGACACAACCTTCTTCAACGAACTGGAGCAGAAATTCGGCGCCGCGGGCGACGCCGCGCAAGCCTATGTCATCGCACACGAAGTCGGCCATCATATCCAGACGATCAGCGGCATTTCGAATCAGGTCCGTCAGGCGCAGCAACGCGCCTCGCAGGCCGAGGGCAATGCATTGCAGGTCCGCATGGAATTGCAGGCCGATTGCTACGCCGGAGTCTGGGCTGCACGCGCCAAGACCGCTGCGGGTCAGTCAGTGATGGAAGCGGGCGATATGGAGGAAGCGATGCGCGCCGCCAATGCGATCGGCGACGATACGCTGATGCGCTCGGCGGGCCAGCGTCCGGTCCCCGAAAGCTTCACCCATGGGACCAGCGAACAACGCATGAGTTGGCTGCGCCGGGGACTGCAATCGGGGGATCCACGCCAGTGCAACGCATTCGACTCCGCTATCTGACCGCTGCGCTCGCGGCGATTCTCGCCGCGACGCCCGCGGCGGCGCAAACGCTGTATGTCGAGGCCGGACGGTTGATCGACGGCGTGACCAACGACGTCCGCACCGGTCAGTGCATCACGGTCGAAGCGGAGCGGATCAAGTCGGTTGCCCCCTGCGGCGCAACTCCTGCGGGCGCCACGCGGCTCGACTGGTCGGTCTTTACCGTTCTCCCCGGACTAATCGACCTCCACACCCACCTTGCCGATCTGGGCCAGAGCGCCGACCTCGCAGCGCCGATCAAGGCCTCGCCCGCCGAAACCGCCCTCGTCGGGGGGGGCGCCCCCCGCGCCCCCCCCCCCCCCCCCCCGACGCTCGATGCCGGCTTTACCAGCGTGCGCGACGTTGGCACCTATCGCGGTCTCACCGACGTAACGCTGCGCAATGCGATCGAGCGCGGCGACATGCCCGGCCCACGGATGTGGGTCGCGGGCGCTTACATTACGATGCCCAAAGGCGGCGGCGAATTGAACGGCGTGGTCCCGAACGAACAACTGCCGCCCGACATGCGCCTCGGCGTGGCCGCGACGCCCGAGGAAGCGGCGACGAAAACGACCTTCCTTCTCGATAGTGGCGCCGATTTCATCAAGACGATCGCCACCGGCGCGGTGCTGGCGATCGGCACCGAGCCCGGTGCGGTCGAACTCAGCGAGGAATATCTTCGCGCGGTGGTGAAAGTCGCCCATGCGCGCGGCAAAAAGGTCACCGCGCACGCGCATGGCGCCGAGGGCATCAAGATTGCCATCAACGCGGGGGTCGACAGTATCGAACATGCCAGCCTCGCCGACGAAGAGGCGCTCCAACTCGCCAAGGCGCGCGGCACCTGGCTGGCGATGGACATTTATAACGGCACATACATCGACGATGTCGGTACCAAAGAGGGCTGGCCCGCCGAATATCTGCGCAAGAACCGCGAAACTACCCACGCCCAGCGCGCCGCCTTTCGCCGCGCGATCGAACTCGGGGTGAATATCGGTTACGCGACCGACGCCGGCGTCTATCCGCACGGCCTCAACGCGCGGCAATTCCGCAACATGGTCAAATATGGGATGACCCCGATGCAGGCGATCCAGTCCGCCACCGGCCGCGCCGCGATCGAGATGGGCCGCGATGACATCGGCGCGATCGTGCCGGGCCGCTTTGCCGATATGGTTGCGGTGAAAGCCGATCCGCTCGCCGACATCACGGTGCTCGAAAAGATCGACCATGTGATGAAAAGCGGCTCGCTGGTGCGGTAGCTGTCGCCTATCGCTTGCCCGCCCGCGCCGCGGCATGAACCTCGGCGCGTTCGAGCAGCAGCGCCAGATCCTCGCGGCTGATGTCAAAGGTTTCGCCAAGATCATTGAGCGCCGCGTCGATATCGCCCATCGACAAGCCGGAATCCTCGGCCCGCGTCAGTGTCTTTCCTTCAACGGGTTTGGCGCGGTGCGGATAGGAATGCCCTGAAAAGCGATGAAAGGCCCAGCCGATCGCGACGAGCAGCAGTGAGTTGACGAACACGACGACCAGAAAATCGATGACATGCGCGGAGAACAGCGGATAGCCGCCTAGCACCGCGCTAAGTGCCGCCGCGCCGCCCGGCGGATGCAGGCAGCGTAGCAGCGACATGGTCAGGATTGCGCCCGAAACGGCAACCGCCGCCGCGATCGCCGGATCGGGGATGGCTTGCGCCGCGATCGCGCCGATGATCGCCGAAATGACATTGCCGCCGACGATCGACCATGGCTGAGCGAGCGGGCTGGCCGGAACGGCAAACAACAGCACCGCCGACGCCCCCATCGGCGCGACGATCCAAGGCATCGACGATGGGAACAGGGCGGCGCAAATCAGCCCGACCAAGCCGATCCCGATCACGGCGCCGATACTCGCAATGACACGGTCGCGCAGGCTCGCCCCCGCAAGCAGCGGAACAAACAATCGGCTCGTGTTCAAAATGGCGCGGAACATTGGTTATCCCATTCGCTTGACCATCGGCGCGATGAGGCCTTTGCAGCTGCGCCGCCAGAGAGGTTTCGTTGCCGGTCCGCAAGCCAGAATATGGCCCGCTTGCCAACGATAATGAATTCCCGCGCGTTCGTCCTTGAACGCGCGCGCCTCCCCGCTAAACTGCTTTCATGCGAAGCCATATCTTGACCAGCGCAATCGCGCTCGCCGCCGCCCTGTCCCTTCCCGCCTTTGCCCGGCCGATGACCGAGGTCGATCTGGCGACGCTGAAGCGCGTCGCCTCGCCGACCGCGTCGCCCGATGGCCGCTGGGTGGTGTTCCAGATGACAGAGACCGCGCCCGAGACCTACAAGCGCGCAACCGGACTGTGGTTGGTCGACCGCAATGCCAAGAACGCGGCGCCGGTGCGCGTCGCCGATACCGCCGACAAGAATGAAACCGCCCCCGCGTTTCACCCGGACGGCAGCCTCTATTTCCTTTCCAACGCGTCGGGCAAGAGCCAGGTCTGGCGGATCGATCCGAAGGTCGGCGGCGCTGCGGCGCAAGTCACCGACACCGCCGCCGATGTCTCGGGCTTCAAAATCTCGCCCGACGGCAAGCGCCTGCTCGCCTGGGGCGACGTGCCGCGCGAATGCACCGACTTCGGCTGCGATGCCAAGGACAAGGGCGCTCTCCCCGGCCCCGGCACCGGCCGTTTGTACAAGGACGGCGCGGGTTTCGTGCGCCATTGGGACAGCTGGGAGACGCCAGGCACCTACAGCCGCCCCTTTGTCTTCAATCTCGACGGCGGCAAGGCTAGCGTCGCGCGGGCGATCGACGGCGGGCTGATCGGCGACAGCCCCTCGAAACCCTTCGGCGGCCGCGAAGAACTCGCCTGGGGCGCCGACAGCCGCACCGTGTATTTCACGCTGCGCAAGGCCGACAAGGACGAGCCGACATCGACGAACCTCGATATCTACAGCTGGCTGGTCGACAGCCGGATGATGCCGCAGAATTTGACCGCGGATAACAAGGCCACCGACACCCTGCCCGCCCCCTCGCCCGACGGCCAATGGCTGGCTTATGCCGCCATGGCGCGTCCAGGGTATGAGGCCGACCGGCAGGTGCTCATGCTGCGGAGCCTCGAAAGCGGCGAAACGCGCAAGCTGACCGATGCATGGGACCGCTCGGTGGGTTCGATCGCGTGGGCCGCGGACGGCAAATCGCTCTATGTTACCGCGCAGGATGTGCTCGATCACCCGGTGTTCCGCGTCGATGTGAAGACCGCCAAAGTGAGCAAGCTCAAGACGACGACCGAAGTCTATGAGGGCAATATTGGCGACGTCACCCCGCTGCCCGGCGGCGCCCTGCTCTACTCGCGCAACAGCATCGCGGTGCCGACCGACCTGTTCATTCGCGACGCGAAAGGCAAGGTCACCCGCCTGACCGACGTCAACCGCGCCCAGCTCGCCGAGATCGATCCCGTCGATGCGAAACGATTCAGCTTCAAGGGCGCGAACGGCGACACGGTGTGGGGGCAGATTGTCAAACCCGCCGATACCAAGGGCAAAATTCCGGTCGCCTTCCTCGTCCACGGCGGCCCGCAGTCGAGCTTTGGCAACAGCTGGTCGACGCGCTGGAACCCGCGCCTTTTTTCGGCGCCCGGCTACGCCGCAGTCAGCATCGATTTCCACGGCTCGATCGGTTACGGACAGGCGTTCACCGACAGCATCAACCAGAATTGGGGCGGCAAGCCGCTCGAAGACCTCAAGCGCGGCCTTGCTGCCGCAGGGGCGCGGGACGCCAATGTCGACACCGCCAACGCCTGCGCGCTTGGCGGATCCTATGGCGGCTATATGATGAACTGGATCGCGGGCAATTGGCCCGATGGCTTCAAATGCCTGGTCAACCATGCCGGGGTGTTCGATCTGCGCGCCATGGCGTTCGAGACCGAGGAAACATGGTTTGACGAATATGATCATGGCGGCCCTTGGTGGCAGCGCCGTGACGCCGAGAAATGGAACCCGGTCAACCATGTCACCAAATGGAAGACCCCGACGCTGGTGATCCACGGCGAAAAAGATTTCCGTATCCCCTATAGCCAGAGCCTCGCGGTGTTTCACGCGCTGCAGCGGCAGGGCGTCGAGGGCGAATTGCTGGTTTTCCCCGACGAGAACCACTGGATCCTGAAAGGCCAGAACAGCGTCCAATGGTATCAGACGGTGTTCGGGTGGATGGGCAAGCATCTGAAGAAATAGGGCGCGTCCTGTTCCCCGGCGACAGCCGGGGCCCAGAGAGTTGGAACGCGCACCTCGCGTGCGCCATCTCGACACCGGCTTTCGCCGGGGAACAACCCTAACGTCGACAGGATGCCCTAACCGCGCCATTGCCCCCTTGCCGCGCCGCACCATGGCTGGCAAAGCGCGGCGCATTATGCCGATGGAAAAAACATTCGATCCCGCCGCGATTGAGGCGAAATGGGCTCACGATTGGGAGAGCCGCGGGCTGTTTCGCCCGCATCGCCCCGACGCCACGCCGTTCACGATCGTCAACCCGCCGCCGAACGTCACCGGCGCGCTGCACATCGGCCATGCGCTCGACAACACATTGCAGGACGTCCTCGTCCGCTACGAACGCCTGCGCGGCAAGGATGCCTTGTGGGTCGTCGGCATGGACCATGCCGGCATCGCGACACAGATGGTCGTCGAACGCCAGCTAGAGGCGCGGCAGGACAAGCGCACTAATTACACCCGCGAAGATTTCATCGACAAGGTGTGGCAGTGGAAGGCGGAAAGCGGCGGCCAGATCACCGGCCAGCTCCGCCGCCTCGGCTGCTCGATGGACTGGAGCCGTGAGCAGTTCACGATGGACCCGCATTTCACCCGTGCGGTGGTCAAGGTGTTCGTCGACCTCCACAAAAAGGGCTTGATCTACCGCGACAAGCGGCTGGTGAACTGGGATCCGAAGCTCAAGACCGCGATTTCGGACCTCGAGGTCGAGACGCACGAGATCCAGGGCGGCTTCTGGCACTTCAAATATCCGCTCGCCGACGGCGTGACCCTCGACGACGGGCGCGATTATATCGAGGTCGCGACGACGCGCCCCGAAACGATGCTCGCCGATATGGCGGTCGCGGTGCATCCCGACGATGCGCGCTACCAGAGCGTGATCGGCAAGTATATCCTCCAGCCGCTCACCGGGCGCCGGTTCAAGATCGTCGCCGACGAGCATGCCGATCCCGAGCTGGGCAGCGGCGCCGTGAAGATCACCCCCGGGCATGACTTCAACGACTTCGACGTCGGCAAGCGTGCGGGCTTCAAGCCCGCCGAGATGCTCAACATGCTCGATGGCGATGCCAATGTCATCCAGACCGCCGACGGGCTGATCCCCACCGAATATCTCGGCCTCCACCGTTTCAAGCGCGACGGCATTGACGGCGCGCGCGAACTGGTCGTGCAGCGGATGAAGGACGGCGGCTTCCTGATCCCGCATGTCGACAAGGACGGCGGCGAGCACGATGCCGAGCCGCGTACGATCCAGACGCCGTTTGGCGACCGCGGCGGCGTGGTGATCGAGCCGTGGCTGACCGACCAATGGTATGTCGACGCCGAAACGCTCGCGCAGCCGCCGATGGCGGCAGTGCGCGACGGCCGCATCAACATCGTCCCCAAGACGTGGGAAAAGACCTTCTTCAACTGGATGGAGAATATCCAGCCGTGGTGCGTTTCGCGGCAGTTGTGGTGGGGTCACCGGATTCCAGCATGGTACGGCTATGAATTCGAAATGGTTGATGGCCGAGCGGTATTCTCGGGGCAAAAGTGCTTCGTTGCTAACAGCGCTGAGGACGCTCGCATTCTGGCTGAAGACTATTTGGCCACTCTTCGAAAGAATTCTGACTTATTCGCTTCTGCTGAGGTCGAAGTGATGGATGATTGGAATCCAGAACTCGAAGACATCGAGCTGATGGACAATCGAAACTACCCAATCTGGCGCGACCCCGATGTCCTCGACACTTGGTTCTCCTCCGCCCTCTGGCCCTTCGCCACCCTCGGCTGGCCCGAGGATAGTGACCTCGTCAAACGCCACTACCCCAACGACGTCCTCATCTCCGGCTTCGACATCCTGTTCTTCTGGGATGCGCGCATGGCGATGCAGGGGATGGAGTTCATGGGCGACGTGCCGTGGAAGACGCTCTACCTCCACGGCCTCGTCCGCGCGCCCGACGGCGCCAAAATGTCGAAGTCGAAGGGCAATGTCGTCGATCCACTCGGGCTGATCGACCAGTACGGCGCCGACGCGCTGCGCTTTTTCATGGCGGCGATGGAAAGCCAGGGCCGCGACATCAAGATGGATGACGCACGCCTCGCCGGATACCGCAATTTCGCGACCAAGCTGTGGAACGCCGCGCGCTTCTGCGAAGCCAATGGCATTTCGGCATCGACCACCCTCGAAGCCCCTGCGGCGACGCTCCCAGTCAACCGCTGGATCATCGGCGAAGTCGCAGCGACCGTCACCGCGATAGAAACCGCCTTCGCCGCCTACCGCTTCGACGAGGCCGCGAACGCGATCTACAGTTTCACGTGGGATCGTTTCTGCGACTGGTATCTGGAGCTGATCAAAGGCTCGATCGACGACGAGACGAAGGCTGTCGCCGGCTGGGTGCTCGACCAGATTCTCGTCATGCTCCACCCCTTTATGCCCTTCATCACCGAAGAGCTGTGGACGGGGCTTGGGGACCGTGCCGACTATCCGCTGATCACCGCCAAATGGCCCGCGCCGGACGGCGCGCGCGATCGCAATGCCAGTGCCGACATCGACTGGCTAATCAAGCTGGTCAGCGAACTGCGCGGTGCGAAGGCCGAACTCGGCCTGCCGCCGGGTGCGCGCCTGACCGCGCATTTCCCGGCGTCGCTCAAGGGCCGGACCGAAAAACTCGCTGCGCAGCTTGACCGCCTCGCGCGCCTCGAAACCGTCAGCTTCGACCCCGCACCCGCTGGCGCTTCGGCGCAGCTCGTCGTCGAGGGCGAAACGATCACCGTCCCGCTCGAAGGCGTGATCGACATCGCCGCCGAACGCGACCGTCTGAGCAAGGCGCTCGCCGCCGCGGCGAAGGAACGCGACGGCCTCGCGGGCCGCCTGAACAACCCGTCGTTCGTCGAACGCGCCAAGCCCGAAGCCGTCGACAAGGCGCGCGCCGACCATGCCGCGAAAGAAGCCGAAGCCGAACGCCTGTCCGCCGCACTGGCAAGGCTGGGGTGAGCGAACACGCCAAATCCTCCCCGCTCGCGGGGAGGTGGCAGCCGGAACGGCTGACGGAGGGGGTTGGCGTCCTACCGCAACGCTGCGTCAGGAGGCGAGCCCCCTCCACCATCCTGCGGATGGTCCCCCTCCCCGTTACGGGGAGGATCCGCTTATGACCGACGGCGAATCCATCACTCTCACCCCGGTCGCGGTCGCCAGCGACCCCGCGTCGGCACCCCTCCCCCCGCGCCAGACCGCGCGCGGCGGCATGGACCTGACCAGCGGACCGATCGCGAAAACGCTGATCATCTTCGCCCTCCCGACGCTCGCGTCGAACGTCCTTCAGACGCTCTCCGGCTCGGTCAATTCAATCTGGGTCGGGCAATTCTTAGGCAACAGCGCGCTCGCCGCGACCGCCAACGCCAACATCATCATGTTCCTGATGTTCGCGACCTTTTTCGGTTTCGGCATGGCCGCGACCGTGCTGATCGGACAGGCAATTGGGCGCGGCGACATCGACGCGGCTCGGCGCGCAGCAGGGGGTGCGATCGGCCTTGCCGCGCTGTTCGCGGTTGTCATTGCGATCGTCGGCTGGTTCACCTCCGACGCGATATTGCGCCTGCTCGAAACCCCGCCCGAAGCCTTTGCGCTGGCTCATGATTATCTGCGCGTCACCTTTGTCGCGATCCCCGCCAGCATGATTTCGGTGACGCTGATGATGGCGTCGCGCGGCGCGGGCGATGCGGTGACGCCGCTGCGCTTCATGGTGCTGACCGTCGTCATCGACATTGTCCTGAACCCGGTGCTGATCCTCGGGCTCGGCCCCGTCCCGCGCCTCGGCATCGCGGGCAGCGCGCTCGCGACCGCGATTGCCGGGACGATCAGCCTGATCGGCATGGTCATCTGGTTCTATGCCAAGGACCACCCGCTCCGCCTACGCGGCCGCGAGCTTGCCTATCTGTCGCCCAGCTGGCGCGAGCTGCGCTTCATCATCGCGCGCGGGCTGCCGATGGGCGCGCAGATGCTCGTGATTTCGGGTGCGGGGCTTGTCATGGTCGGGCTGGTCAACCGCGAAGGGCTCGTCACCGCCGCCGCCTATGGCGCCACGCTCCAGCTGTGGAATTACATCCAGATGCCCGCGCTCGCGGTCGGCGCCGCGGTCAGCGCGATGGCGGCGCAGAATATCGGCGCGCAGCGTTGGGATCGCGTCGCGACGATCACCAACAGCGGCATCACGATTAACCTCGCGATGACCGGCGTGCTGATCGCGCTGCTCCTGCTGTTCGACCGCGCCGCACTCGCGCTGTTCCTCGGCAGCGGCAGCGAGGCGATCGAGGTGTCGCGCCATATCCAGTATATCGCGACCTGGACCTTCCTGCCCTTTGGCACCACCATCGTCATCATCGGCACCCTGCGCGCCAATGGGTCGGTCGTCCCGCCGCTGATCATCCTGGCGCTGTCGATGTTCCCGATCCGCTTCGGCATCTATCATTTTGCCTATCCGGCGCTCGGCGCCGACGCGATCTGGTGGAGCTTCCCGCTGTCCTCGCTCGCCTCGCTGGCGATGGCGTGGGCGGTGTATCGGCGCGGCGGCTGGCGCCGTGCGCTGCCGCAACCGGGCACGCGATAGGCGCCTGGCTTTCGACCAATGCGCGCGCGCCTTCGACTGGCGACCCGGTGTCTGCTATCCTTGCTACCGGTTTTGACGCTAAAGCAGGCGCAATGAACATGACCCTTCGCAAAGACGCGCTGCGCGACCAGCGTGCAAAAATGTTGGCGGCGGCGCCCGACTGGCGCGCCTCCGATGCCCGCGTCAATCCGCGCGTCGCGATCGGATCGATCATCGCGATGTGGCTGCTCTATTTCCTGATCACCACCGGGCTCGGCCTGCTGACCGGCGTGCCCGAGCAATGGGCATCGGCCGGACGGCGCGGGCTGGTGGTCGTCGCGGGAATATTATGTACCTTCGTGCTCTACCAACTGCTCCAACGCGCTCAGCCGCAAAGCTTTGGCGCGCGCCTTGCCGCAGCCCTGGGCGCCGCCGTGCCGCTCGTCATCGTCTATGCCACGGTCAATCTGTTCGTCTTCTATTACTGGTTCCCGGTACCCGAAGCGGCGAAAATCATCGAAGAAATGCAGGCAAAATACCCCGGCGCGTGGGAAACCGTGCTGATCCTCGACAGCTCGATCCGCTGGTATTTCTTTTTCGCGGTATGGGCGGCGCTCTACGTCGCCTTTGGTTATGCAAGCGAGATGCAGGCGGTCGAGCGGCGCGCCAATCATTTCCGGCTCGAGGCGAAGAACGCGCAACTGCGCGCGCTCCATTATCAGGTCAATCCGCACTTCCTGTTCAACACGCTCAATTCGCTGTCGGCGCTGGTGATGCGCGGGTCGAAAAGCGAGGCCGAGACGATGATAATGAACCTGTCGTCCTTCCTGCGCTCCAGCTTGGCGATCGATCCCGAACAGCTAGTCAGTCTTGAGGAAGAGATCGCGCTGCAACGCCTGTATCTCGACATCGAACAGACGCGCTTTCCCGACCGCTTGCAGGTCGAGGTGACGATGCCCGACGAGCTGAAAAACGCCTGCGTCCCGGTGCTGATCCTGCAACCGATCATCGAAAATGCGATCAAATATGGGGTTGCACCGACCAAGGGTAAAATTGCGATCCGCCTGCGCGCCAGCGCCGAATATGGCCTGTTGGTGCTGCGCATCGACAATGACATTGATCCCAAGGCGCCGACCCCGGCGTCGGGCACCGGGCTTGGCCTCGGGAACGTCCGCGAGCGACTGCTGACCCGCTACGGTCCGACCGCCGGATGCGAATGGGGACCGTCGGACGATGGCGGCTTTGTCGTGTCGCTTTGGCTACCACTGTCACGGGAGGCTCGCTAAGCCATGATCCAGACGCTGCGCACCCTGATTGTCGATGACGAACCGCTCGCGATCGAGCGGTTACAGATTTTGACCGGGCAGCAGGACGGCGTCTCGCTGGTCGGCACCGCCAGCGATGGTGCCTCCGCACTGCGCATGGTCGATGCGCTCGCCCCCGACCTGGTGCTCTGCGATATCGCGATGCCCGACCTCAACGGGCTCGAGGTTGCCGCCGCGATTGACCGGCTCGACAATCCGCCCGCGGTGATCTTTGTCACCGCCTTCGACCAATATGCGGTTGCCGCCTTCGATGTCGCGGCGGTCGACTATCTGCTCAAACCGGTATCGCCCGATCGCCTTGCCCGTGCGCTGGCGCGGGTGCGCGAATGGCGCGCGACCGAACGGGCGCCGAGCCAGAAAAGCAAATGGATCAACGAATTCTGGGTCCAGAACCGCGGCGAAATGCTGCGCATCGATGCGGGTCAGGTCGATCTGATTGAGGCCGAGCGCGACTATATGCGACTTCACGTCGGCGCGCGCAGCTGGCTGATCCACCAGACAATCAAATCATTGGAAGCGCGGATGAATCCCGACCAGTTCATGCGGATCCACCGATCCAAAATGGTGCGCCGCGATGGTATCGTCGGGTTAAAACATCATGGTGACGGCGCGTGGAGCGTCGATTTGGGCGAAGGCGGCGTTCACCGCGTCGGGCGCACCTATCTCCACGACGTCAAGGCAATCATGCACGCTTGAATCGGAAAAGGCGGCCATGCTGTCCAAGCACGACCGCCTTTTGACAAAACTTGCCGCGCCGTCAGGGCGCCGAAACCATGATCGTCTGGCCACTGTCGGCCAGCCGGGTGCCATCACCGTTCAGCAGGCTCGCCAGTTTAATATCGGCATCGGCCATCGTTACCTTCTCGCAATTCAGCGCGTGGGCTCGCTCGTCCAGCGTCAGCCGATAATTCGGGCGACTATTGCACACGGTGCGCACCGCCGTCTTAACGCGCGAACTGAGCCGATCGCGCCCTTCGACGCTCGCCAGGTTCAGGTCGTTGTAGCGCACGACAACGGTACGCCGCTCGCCTTCGTCTTCGGCCGCGGCCGGGACGCTCAGGCCGATACACGCGATCGGCGCGCTCAGCAGGATTAGGGATAACTTCGCCATGGGGGAGTCCTCTCTTGGGGGATGATGCGGGACACGAGGGCTCCGGACCGGGGAGACCAGAACCCCCGCATCCCGCAAGTTGGTGATACCCCCTAGACGTCATCAGAATCGCGTTTGGATCGATGGGCGCAAACGGCGGCTCGATTACCGGACGAAAGCCGTTCCTCCATCGACGAACGGTCGGCTGGCGTGCAATTTCATTACGTCGGACTTGCGTCCAACGCGCGCGCATGGCCCAATCGGCATATGGCGAGAAAATTATCTTTCGCCGCGAGTCGGCATAGCGGCGTGCGGCTGTTCCGCTGGTCCGCGCTGGCGCTCGCCGGGGTCACGAGCGGGATGCTTCTGGGCGAGATGGCGGCCGGACAAAGATTGGGCGGCGGAACAGGCGAACCCGCGACTTATTCGCACCTCAGTGCCAATCCAGACGCGGCGGCGCCACCCGCCGGGGGCGCCGCGCCATGCCTCGATTGCCGCGACAGCTACGGCGTCGCCGCCCGTCTGCGCGCCGACCGCGAAAGCCGGATGAGTGATGAGTTTCGGGAATTGGGCGCGGTGGACGTTGATCCGCCAGAGTCCGGCGAGCTCGATGACGGTTATCGCTATGGCGGCCGCTTTCCAGACCAGCCGCCGCGCGAGGCGAGCACGCGAACATCCGACGCGCAGCTCGTCGCCTCCAGCGCGGTCGGCGACGAGCCGCTGGTCGCCGAAACGTCGGCGCCAGCGACGGAATATTGATCTGTTAGCGCGGCTGCGGCGCGACCGGCTGGGCGCAGCGGGTGGTATCGCCCGCCTTGCACGCCGCGACATCGGCCTCCCACTTCATTCGCTCTTCAGCCGACATCGCGGCGACGCGCGCCTTTTCGGCTTCATAGACCGCGGTTTCTTCGGCGAACTCGGTCTGGTCATGCGCGACCTGCTGCGCAGCGGCCGACACTTCCTGCTCATAGGTGGTGGTTTCAGCCTTGGCGCGCGACGCCTGTTCGGCGTTCAGCCGCGCGGTGTTCGACCGTTCCTCCGGCGTCGTCCCGTCGGGCAGCTTCTTTTCGGCCACCGGCGCTTCGATTGGAGTCGCGGCCGGGGTTTGAAGCGCCGCTGCCTGTCCGGTGCCGACCAGCGCCAACGCGGTGGCCGCCGCCAAAATCATTCTGCTCATCAAAGTCACTCCTGAAATCCAAAGCTTTGGCCGTCCAACGCATGGCCGCATAGGGCGTTCCCGCTGGCGAATTGACCTTGGCAAGGTCAAAGGTCATGCTCGCCCGCCCCACCTTGTCCGATCGGACGTCGATTTGCCAGCATCGCTGAAGCACCCCCTCAATCGCCCGGTCTTTTTCACCCCGCTCGCGGTCCTGCTCGCGGCGTTGATCCTCAGCCTGTGGCAAGGCGCCGCGGTTCTTGCTGCCGAAACCGCGATCAACGACTGGATTCTGTACCATTTCTCGCCGCTGTTCGCCTGGGCCGGGCTCGCGTTTCTGGCGTTGCTAGCAGGGATTGCGCTGTCGCCGCTGGGTGGGCAGATCATTGGCGGCGCAGGGGCAAAACCTATCCTCACCCGCTGGCGCTGGTTCGCCGTGACCCTCTGCACAACGATCGCCACCGGCATATTGTTCTGGGGTGCCGCTGAACCGCTGTTCCACCTCAACGATCCGCCCGCGATGCTGGGGTTACAACCCGGCAGCGACGCCGCGGCGACCTTTGCGATGTCGACGATGTTCCTGCACTGGACGCTGACGCCCTATGCCATCTACACCGTCGCCGGGCTGGCCTTCGCGCTCGTCTATTACAACCGCCGCGAACCGTTCAGCCTGTCGTCGCTGTTCGTTCCGTTGCTGGGCCAGCGCGCGCACGGCCCAGCCGGCACTATGATCGACATCGTCTGCCTCTACGCGCTCGTCGCCGGCATGGCGGCATCGATGGGCGCAGGCATCCTCGCACTGGCGGGCGGGATCGAGGGGATCGGCGGCTTCGTCGGCGGCACCCCGCTGCGCTGGGCCATCGCCGCGGCGATCGTTGGCAGCTTCCTGATCTCCGCCGCGACCGGCCTGCAAAAAGGCATCGCCGGCCTCTCGGTGCTAAACACCTGGTTGTTTTTCGCGATCATCGCCTTTGTTTTGATCGCGGGGCCGACGGCCAACATGCTCGGTCTGTCGCTGCGCGCCGGAGTCGATTACTTCCAAACCTTTATTCCCCGCAATCTCGGTCTCTACGTCGATACCCACTGGCATCGGCAGTGGACTATCTTTAATTGGGCCAATTGGTTCGCCTGGGCGCCGGTCACCGCATTGTTTCTGGGCCGACTTTCCGTCGGCTACAGCGTCCGCGCCTTCATCCTCTACAATCTGATCCTGCCGTCCTTGTTCGGCGCGGTGTGGATGACCGCAATTGCGGGGGCCACCATCGCGCTCGACCAGCAGAGCGGCGCCAGCCTCTATGCGATCCTGACCGAGCAAGGACCGGACCCAGTGCTGTTCCGCCTGTTCAGCGCTTTGGGCGGCGGACCCGGCGTTGCTGCCGTGGTCCTGTTCGCGATCTTCCTGTCCTACGTGGCCGGGGCCGATGCCAATGTCTCGGCGATGAGCGCGCTGTCGACGCGCGGCATAACCCCCGACGCCCCCGAAGCTCCGTTGGGGGTGCAAGCGGTTTGGGGCATCACCGTTGGGCTCGTGGCGCTGGTCCTCGTGGCAAGCGGCGGCATCGACGGCATCCGCATGATGTCGGTATTGGGCGGTTTTCCGGCGCTGTTCGTGATCATCGGCGCGGCGCTCTCGCTGACCGTGATGGCGGTACGGGGACGGCACAACGCCGCCCCCGCCCCGTCCTGAGAAAGGGGTCTCAGGACTTACCAGATTTTCATGCGCTCTTCGGGCTTCAGATAATATTTGGCACCCGCTTGAACGCTGAACGCCTTGTACCAGGCATCGACGTTGCGGACCGGCCCGATGATGCGCCAGCGCGCCGGGCTGTGCGGGTCGCTCGCCACCTGCTGCTTGATCGCATCCTCGCGCTGTTTCGCCCGCCACGCTTGTGCAAACGCCAGGAAAAAGCGCTGATCACCGGTCAGCCCGTCGATCACCGGGGCAGGCTTGCCGCCGAGCGAGCGATGATAGGCGTCGTAGGCGACCTCCAGCCCGGCGAGATCGGCGATATTTTCACCCATCGTCAGGTCGGGATTGATGAACGCGCCGGGCGCGGCTTCATAGGTCGCATATTGCGCCCCGAATGCCTTCGCCGCGGCATCGAACTTGGCTGCGTCCTCCACCGTCCACCAGTCACGCACCGCGCCCTCGGCATCGATCTTGCGCCCCTGATCGTCAAAACCATGGATGATCTCGTGCCCGATCACCGCGCCGATCGCGCCATAGTTGACGGCGTCGTCGACGCTTTCGCTGAAATAGGGCGCCTGCAAAATGCCCGCCGGGAACACGATCTTATTCTCCAGCCCGCCGTTATAGGCGTTCACTTCCTGCGGGTTCATCGCCCATTTCTTGCGATCGACGGGCTTGTTCAGATCGCCCAGCGCATAGGCATATTCGAACGCCGAACTGCGCTTCACATTGCCGTAAAGATCGGTCGGATCGATCTTCAGCGCCGAATAGTCGCGCCATTTGTCGGGATAGCCGACCATCACGTCCATCTTCGCCAGCTTGGCCAGTGCGGCGTCTTTGGTTGCGGGCGCCATCCAGCTGTTGGCACGAATGCGGTCACCCATCGCCAGCTTGAGGTTGGTGACGAGCACCTCCATCTTTGCCTTGGCGCTCGCCGGGAAATATTGCGTGGAATAAGTTTCGCCGACCAGTTCGCCCAGACTGCCATCGACCAAGGTCAGCCCGCGCTTCCAGCGGGGCCTCAGCTCGGACACGCCACTCAGCGCTTTGCTATATTCAAAGCGGCTGTCGACGAACACCTTCGACAGATAAGGCGCGGCATTGTCGGCGACATGGAATTGCTGCCAAAGCTTGATCGTGTCGAGCGGCGTTTTGGCATAGAGCGCGGCGATATCGCGCACCGCGGTCTTTTCGGTCACGATCAGGCGCTTTTGCGGTCCGATGCCAGCGCCCGCGAACCAGGAGCTCCAATCCAGACCGGGAGCATAAATCGTCAGTTCATCCGACGACATGGGATTGTTGACCTTGCCAACGTCGCGGCGGTCGGCGACCGCCCAGCTGACTTTGGCTATTTCGGTTTCGAACGCCATGATCGCGTCGGCCGCTTTCTCAGGGTCGGCATTACCGACCATCTTCAGCGTCCGCGCAATATGGGCGCGGTAGGCATCGCGCTGCGGCTTGAAGCCGTCGGTCAGATAATAGTCGCGATCGGGAAGTCCGATCCCGGCCTGACCCAGCCAAAGGACATTGACCGTAGGATCGGCGGTGTCCGCATAGGGGCTGCCGCTCACCACCGTCGATCCAAACGTCCCTTGCGTGGCGCCCATGAAGCGCGCCATTTCGGCTTTGTCCTTGATCGCGGCGACGGCAGCGATGTCCGCCATCAACGGCTTGGTACCCAGCGCGTCGACCCGCGCTTCGTCCATAAAGCTTTTATACAGTCCGCCGACCTGGCTCGTCGCGGGTGCGCCGGCAACGACATTGCGAAGCTGGCGCTGGGTCAGGTTATAGACATCATAACCGACCCCCGCCGACGCCTGATCCGACGGAATTTCGGTGCGGGCGAACCAGCCGCCATTGGCATATCGGTCGAAATCGTCGCCGGGTTTTACCGTCGGGTCGCGCGCGTCCAGATCGACGCCCCACTTGCCAAAGGTCAGCGCCTTCAGCGATTCCGTCCCGGCGCCCGATGCGGCTTCGTCACCAGCCGCGGTCAGCGAAGCAACCGGCCCCACTTCCTTTGCCAGCACCGGTGTGCCAACCAGCATCGCAGCAATCGCAAGGCTCGCAGCGCCTCCAAATAATTTGGTCATTCCCCAGTCTCCCTGCTGTTCTCCGCAACGTCCCAAAGGGACGAAGGCATATTCAGCTTGTCCGCCCGTGACGCCAAGCGGTCAAGCAAGTGATACGACGCTTGGTCGAAACCTTTGGGATGTTGGTGGAAAGCCGGTGCATTGCGGGGGGTGTCCACGCACCCTATCTAAAGCGCAATGCCGAGCCGAAACGCCCCCTTGCGCCACAAGAACAAATCTGGAACATGCATCTCCCATGAGTCTCACCCACATCTCCGTGCGCGGTGCGCGCGAACATAACCTCAAGGGCGTCAACGTCGACCTGCCGCGCGATGCGCTGGTGGTGATCACTGGCCTGTCGGGCAGCGGCAAATCGTCGCTGGCGTTCGACACCATCTATGCCGAGGGGCAGCGAAGGTATGTGGAATCGCTCTCCGCCTATGCGCGCCAGTTCCTTGAAATGATGCAAAAGCCCGATGTCGAACATATCGACGGGCTGTCGCCGGCGATCAGCATCGAGCAGAAGACAACGTCCAGAAATCCCCGGTCCACCGTCGCAACGGTGACCGAGATTTACGACTATATGCGTCTGCTGTGGGCGCGCGTCGGCATCCCCTATTCGCCCGCGACCGGTAAGCCGATTTCGGCGCAGACGGTCAGCCAGATGGTCGACCGGGTAATGCAATTGCCCGAAGGCACCCGCGCCTATCTGCTCGCCCCGGTCGTGCGCGGGCGCAAGGGCGAGTTTAAGAAGGAACTCGCGCAGTGGCAAAAGGACGGCTTCACCCGCGTCCGCATCGACGGCGAATTTTACGAGATCGGCGAAGCGCCGGCGCTCGACAAGAAATACAAGCATGACATCGAGGTGGTCGTCGACCGCATCGCGGTGCGCGAGGGGCTGGGTACGCGGCTCGCCGACAGTTTCGAGACCGCGTTGAAGCTCGCCGAGGGGCTCGCCTATGTCGACCTCGCAGACGGTCCGGTACCGGGGCGCGAAGAAGAGGATAGCGGCGGCGCGATGAAGGGCGCGGGCATCCCCGCAAACCGCCTGATCTTCTCCGAGAAATTTTCCTGCCCCGTTTCGGGCTTCACGATCGCCGAGATCGAACCGCGGCTGTTCAGTTTCAACGCGCCGCAAGGCGCCTGCCCCGCGTGCGACGGGCTTGGTGAGCGGCAGGAGTTCGACCCCGACCTCGTCGTTCCGAACCATGCGCTTAGCCTGAAAAAGGGCGCGGTTGTGCCTTGGGCGAAATCGAACCCACCCTCGCCTTATTATATGCAGGTGCTCGAAAGCCTGGGCAAAGCCTATGGTTTCGACCTGACGACGCCGTGGCAGGATCTGCCCGGCGAGGTGCAGCTCATCATCCTCTACGGCAGCGGCGGCAAGCCGGTCGAGCTGACCTTCAAGGACGGGCGGCGCAGCTATACGACGCACAAGGCGTTCGAGGGTGTGATCGGTAACCTCAACCGCCGTCTGCTCCAGACCGAGAGTGCGTGGATGCGCGAGGAGCTTAGCAAATATCAGACGCCGCAGCCGTGCGAGACGTGCCACGGCGCGCGGCTGCGCCCCGAACCGCTCGCGGTGAAGATCGCGGGTGAGGACATCAGCATGTCGGCGCAGCGCTCGGTCGCCGACGCGCTGGCGTGGTTCTCCACCCTCGACGAGAAACTGAACGACACGCAGCAGCAGATCGCCAAGGCGATCCTCAAGGAAATCAACGCGCGGCTGGGCTTTCTCAATAATGTCGGGCTCGATTACATCAACCTCAACCGCACCAGCGGAACGCTCAGCGGCGGCGAGAGCCAGCGCATCCGCCTCGCCTCACAAATTGGGTCTGGTCTCTCGGGCGTGCTCTACGTCCTCGACGAACCCTCTATCGGTCTCCACCAGCGCGACAACGACCGCCTGCTCGCGACGCTTAAACGCCTCCGCGACCTTGGCAATACGGTGATCGTCGTCGAACATGACGAGGATGCCATCCGTCACGCCGACTATATCGTCGACATGGGGCCGGGCGCTGGTCTGCACGGCGGCGAGATCGTCGCCGAGGGGACCCTTGAACGGGTGCTCGCGAACGAGAACAGCCTCACCGCTGCTTACCTCACCGGCGCGAAGAAGATCGACATCCCTACGCACCGCCGCAAAGGCAATGGCTTCGACCTCGTGCTCAAGGGCGCGCGCGCCAACAACCTCAACAATGTCACCGCCAAGATTCCGCTCGGCACCTTCACCTGCGTCACCGGCCTGTCGGGCAGCGGCAAATCGAGCCTGATCATCGACACGCTTTATGCCAGCGCGGCGCGCGTGCTCAACGGCGCGCGGATGATCGCGGGGCCGCACGACAGCCTGAAAGGACTGGAGCATTGCGACAAGGTGATCGACATCGACCAGTCGCCGATCGGCCGCACGCCGCGCAGCAACCCCGCGACATACACCGGCGCGTTCACGATCATCCGCGACTGGTTCGCGGGGCTGCCAGAAAGCCAGGCGCGCGGGTACAAGCCGGGGCGCTTCAGCTTCAACGTCAAGGGCGGGCGCTGTGAGACATGCACCGGCGACGGACTGATCAAGATCGAGATGCACTTCCTGCCCGACGTCTATGTGACGTGCGAAACGTGCCACGGCAAACGCTACAACCGCGAAACGCTCGAGGTAAAGTTCAAGGGCCACAGCATCGCCGACGTGCTCGACATGACGGTCGAGGATGCGACCGAATTCTTCAAGGCGGTGCCGTCGATCCGCGAGAAGATGGCGATGCTGGTGCGCGTCGGGCTGGGTTACATCAAGGTCGGGCAACAGGCGACGACCCTGTCGGGCGGCGAAGCCCAGCGCGTCAAGCTGGCCAAGGAATTGTCGCGGCGCTCGACCGGACAGACGCTGTATATTCTCGACGAGCCGACCACCGGGCTCCATTTCGAGGATGTCCGCAAGCTGCTCGAAGTGCTCCAACAACTGGTCGAACAGGGCAACAGCGTGATCGTGATCGAGCATAATCTGGACGTCATCAAGACCGCCGACTACATCCTCGACCTTGGCCCCGAGGGCGGCGTGAAGGGCGGCGAGATTGTCGCGAGCGGCACGCCCGAGCAGGTCGCGAAGAACCCGCGCAGTTTCACGGGGCAGTATCTGGCGCCGATGTTGAAGTAGCGGCGTCGGCTTCCGTTTCGTCCTAACGCTACCCCCGCATTCCCGTTCGACACGAACGGAATTTGAGATGGCCGCCGGCTCAAGTCCGGGAAGCAGACCAAATCAAACCGCCGTTTCCTCCGCCGGGTCGTTTGCCGCGACTTCGCGCGCGATCGCTTTGGTGTGGACCAGAGATACGCGCGTTCCCGGCGTGGTATCCTTCACCGTGATCTCGGCGCCGAGCTGTTTGGCGAGCGCCTGGACGATGCGGGTGCCGAGGCCGGCTTGCGAATCCGCGCCGGTTTCGGGGATGCCGACGCCGTCGTCGCTGACCGACAGCGTCCAGTCGTCGCCCTGGGCCGCATAGCCGACGATGACATGGCCCTGGCGTCCTTCGGGGAAAGCATGCTTCAGCGAATTGATCACCAGTTCGGTGACGACCAGCCCGATGCTGACCGACATGTCGCCGCCGACCGACACTGGGTCGACCGCGGTGGTCAGCGTCAGCTGTTCGCGGTCATATATCATCGACGCGCCGATGCTGGCGCACAGCTGCGCCAGATAGGGTTCGAGCTCGACTGCGCTGCCATCCGAATGGGCAAGGTGGCGTTGCAGGGTCGCGATCGACATCACGCGTTGATGCGCGTCGCTCAGATGCCCGCGCGCCTCTTTCGACTGCACCTTGCGCGCGCTCTGCATCAGGATGCTGGCGATGATCTGCAGGCTGTTGGCGACGCGGTGCTGCATTTCGTGGAGCAACGCGGCGTTGTCGAGGACCAGACTTTTCTGCCGCTTTTCACTCGCGCGCGCGTCGGTGACGTCGATGACGGTGACCAGCATCCGCGTCTGCTGGCTGTCGCCATAGTCCAGCCGCTGCGCCTTGACGACGACGCAGCGCGTCGCCCCGGCGCTGGTGTCGATCTCCATCTCATACGCCTCGACCTCCGCCTGCCCCGACAGGGTTGCGTCGATCAGCGAGTGGAGCCGCGGCAGATCCCATTGCTGGTTGTCGAGCGCATAGATCGACTGGCCGGTGACGGTGTCGGGATCGATACTAAACGCGGCACAGAAACTGTCGCTCGCCGCGACGATCTCCAGCCGCTCGTCGAGCAGCAGCAGCGGCGCGTCGGACGCAAGCACCACTGCCAGCCCAAGGGTGCGGCCCAGGTTGATCTGCGCCATATCGGCGGCCTGCGGCCATGCCTTCCCGGTCGACCCGGACCGCGGAGCGCGGCCTTGTCGGCAACCTGTCGCGGGGGAAGCGAGTCGGCCCCATCGCCGACATTCACCCGTAAAGCCGGATGATAGCACGCGGGCGGGGCGCCGCGCGTATGAATTCGGCGGGCCGGCGGGCCGCCCCGTTGGCGCAAAATAACTCCAATCTTGTCATACTTGTCACTCCCTCAGCCTCCAAAGTTTCGAATGGGTATTATGATACCCGCCGCGCGAACCCCCTCGCCCCGCGCCCCGTCTCCACTGACCTGCACCCGGAATTCTGGACCGTTTCGAGCTGGAAAATTCCAGTTATGATCGGAGGGCCAGAATACGGAGGGTTTGATGAAGAGATCGAAGTTTTCGGAGGCGCAGATTGCTTTCGTGCTCAAGCAGGCGGACGATGGGACGTCGGTCGGCGAGGTGTGTCGCAATGCCGGGATCAGCGAGGCGACGTACTACAACTGGCGCAAAAGATATGCCGGGTTGATGCCGTCGGAGATGAAGCGTCTGCGGCAGCTCGAGGACGAGAACGCCAAGCTCAAACGTCTGGTGGCGGATCTCAGTCTGGACAAGGCGATGTTGCAGGATGTCGTCTCGCGGAGCCGCAGGCGGCCAAACGAAGTGCGGCCAACGCTCTGAGGCCTGATCGGCGGCGCGAGCTGGTCGATAATGTTCGCAGCACATGGCCGGTCAGCATACGGCGAGCCTGCAGCGTGCTCCGGGCGGAACGATCCAGCTACCACTATCGTGGCAAGGGCACCGATCAGGCTGACCTCAAGCAACGGATCAAGGAGATCGCGGAGACGCGGGTACGGTATGGCTATCGCCGTATCCATGTTCTGCTGCAACGCGAAGGCTGAGCGATCAACGGCAAGCGAGTTTACCGGCTTTACAGGGAGATGGGTCTGCAACTGCGCAAGAAGGCGCCGAAGCGACGGGTAAAGGCAAAGCTGAGTGAAGGCCGCTGTGCGGCCTCCCGCGTGAATGATGTATGGGCCATGGACTTCGTCCATGACCAGTTGGCGACAGGTCCGAAGCTGCGTGTTCTGACGGTCGTGGACACGTTCAGCCGCTACTCGCCGGCGGTGGTTCCGCGGTTCCGCTTCCGCGCTCCGAATGTGGTGGAAGTTCTGGAACGGGTCTGTGCTGAGGTCGGCTATCCAGCCTCAATCCGGGTCGATCAGGGCAGCAAGTTTATATCCCGCGAGCTGGATCTGGGGGCCTACATGAAAGGAGTGACGCTCGACTTCTCAAGGCCTGGCAAGCCAACGGACAATGCGTTTATCGAGTTCTTCAACGGCAAGTTCCGGGCGGAATGCCTGAACCAGCATTGGTTCATGAGCCTGGATGACGCGATCCGAAAATGCGAGGCTTGGTGTAGAGATTATAACGAAGTACGACCGCACAGCGCGATCGGTAACAAACCGCCGATATCGCTCATGTTGGCATCAGCGGCACCTGGCCCGCCCTGATGCACGCTGCTCTGCCACCTGAATTCTGGACCAGTTGCGGTTAGAGTTTTCCGCCGTAGATATCCTTGGCTGGGCGAGGAGTTACGGCATGAAGGCATCGAAGTTCACGGACGCGCAGAAGGCGTTCGTCATCAAGCAGGGCGAGGAGGGCACGCCGGTTGCAGAAGTCTGTCGCAAGGCTGGGATCAGCCAGGCGACCTACTTCAACTGGAAGAAGAAATACGCGGGGCTAATGCCGTCGGAGATGCGGCGGCTGCGCGAGCTCGAGGATGAGAATGGGCGGCTCAAGAAGATCGTCGCGGACCTGACGCTTGACCGCGAGATGCTGCAGGATGTCCTCAAGCGGGGCCGCAGGCGGCCAAGCGAAGCGCGGCCAACGCTCTGAGGCCGGATCGCAAGCGCGCGATTATCGACGCGGTTCGGCAGGACTGGCAGGTGACGATCCGCAGGGCGTGTGCCGCGCTGCACTTTGATCGATCAACCTATCACTACCAGTCCCGTCGCACCGATCCGGCCTTTCTGAAGAAGCGTATCAGGGAGATCTGCGAGACGCATGTCCGCTATGGCTACCGGCGGGTGTATTACATCCTCCGCCGCGATGGCTGGGCCGTGAACATGAAGAAGGTATACAGGCTTTACAGGGAGTTGGGCTTGCAGCTGCGTGATAAAACGCCCAAGCGCCGTGTGAAAGCGAAGCTGCGGGAGGATCGTGCACCAGCGATCCGTCCGAATGATGTATGGGCGATGGACTTCGTGCACGATCAGTTGGCGACTGGTCGGAAGCTGCGCATTCTGACAGTGGTCGACACGTTCTCGCGGCTATCGCCCGTGGTCGATCCTCGGTTCAGCTATCGCGGTGAAGATGTGGTCGCCACGCTGGAACGGGCATGCAGGGAGATCGGTTATCCGAAGATGATCCGGGTGGACAATGGCAGCGAATTTATATCGCGGGACATGGATCTGTGGGCTTACCAACGCGGCGTGATCCTCGACTTCTCCCGCCCTGGTAAGCCCACAGACAACGCGTTCATCGAAGCCTTCAACAGCAAACTGCGGAGCGAATGCCTGAACGCGCACTGGTTCCTGTCACTGCAAGACGCTTGCGAAAAGCTGGAGGCTTGGCGTAGACACTACAACGAAGAGCGACCGCACAGCGCGATCGGGAATATCCCCCCGATACGGCTGGCAAACTCAGCCGGTGCAACCAGCCCACCGGATGTGAGTAAGGCGGAAAACTCTAGACCCGCGTGGTCCAAGGTTGGGTAGCAGTGCATACGGCAGAAAACTCTAACCGCAACTGGTCCAGAATTCAGGTGGCAGAGCACACTGCCGAAGATAGCGCGCTCCTCGGATTTCAATGACACTTCCATGACATTCACTGTCACAAACACGTCACACAAAACCCCCAAATGGCGCTCAGCGAGTCGCCGCGGGGGTGGTGGCTTGGTTCGGTAACGACCCCCATCAACAGGATTTTCCATGGCTCAGAAATTCTCGCCCCGCACCCTTGGCGTCGTTGGCGCCGCCGTGTGCGCGCTGGCGCTTTCCGCCTGTCAGGATCAGGCTTCGTCGGGTGGCGCCGCGCGCGATTATATCAGCGCGGTCGGTTCGTCGACGGTCTATCCCTTTGCCACCGCGGTCGGTGAGAAATTCGCCGAAGCGACGGGCAACAAGACGCCTAAGATCGACAGCACCGGCACCGGTGGCGGTTTTGAGCGCTTTTGTTCGGGCGTCGGCGGCGACACTCCCGACATCGCCAACGCTTCGCGCCGGATTAAGAAAAAGGAATTCGACAGCTGCGTCGCCAATGGCGTCAAGGATATCGTCGAAGTCCAGATTGGCATCGACGGCATCGCGCTGGGCGAAGCGACGCGCGGCCCCGGCTTCAAGCTGACCGAAGAAGATATCTATAAGGCGCTGGCCGCAAACCCCTATGGCAAATCCAACACCGCCAAAACGTGGAAAGACGTCAACCCGGCGCTTCCCGCGGTCGCCATTTCGGTGTTCGGCCCGCCGTCGACCAGTGGTACCTATGACGCGTTCAAGGAGCTGATCCTGGGCCGCGGTTGCGATGCGAACCCCGAGATGAAGGCGCTGAAGGACAGCGACAAGGACAAGCATGAAGCGACCTGTACCGCGCTGCGCGGTGCGCCCTTCTATGTCGAGCAGGGCGAGAATGATAACCTCATCATCTCGAAGCTCGACAAGAACCCGACCAGCCTGGGCATTTTTGGCTTCAGCTATCTCGATGCGAACAAGGGCAAGATCAAGGCGGTGCCGATCCAGGGCGTTTCACCGACCTATGCCGCGATCGCCGACGGCAGCTATCCGGGATCGCGCCCGCTGTTCATCTATATCAAGAAGGCGCATGTCGGCGTCGTCCCCGGTCTCGCCGAATTTGTCGCCGAGTTCCTGAAGGGCGCGGGCGACGGCGGTTACCTGAACAGCAAGGGCCTGATCGTGTCGCCCAAGCCGATCGCGAACGCCGCGGCGGCGAACGGCACCGGCATGACCGCGCTGAACGGTGCCGAGCTGAAGTAAGTTTCCCCCCGCTGGTGACCGGGGCGGGTTTCGGCCTGCGCCGGTCACCGGTTTTTTGGACCCGCCTACCCCCGTTGGCCCGGCCTCTCTTCCCGTTCGCATCGAGCGAAGTCGAGATGCCCCGAAGGACTGCATGACCGATGGGTGTCTCGACATCGCTCGACACGAACGGCCATATGGGTTCAAGACGAACGGAAGTTGGGCGCTCGATGCAAAACGAAAAACTGGGAATCACTGAAACGTGACCTTCAACGCCGCCGCCCTGTTACTCCTGATCGCGGGCCTCGCGCTGATCGGCTGGATTGCCGGTCGGCAGCGGTCGAACCTGCTGGCGGGGCGCGCGGGGACCAAGCTGCATTCGCGGCCGCAATATCATGGCTGGTACGTCGCCCTGTGGCTGTTCGCGCCCGCGGCGATGTTCCTGGCCGTCTGGTCGTCGGTGTCGCCGGGGCTGATCACCAACGAGGTTTTGACCGACGAGGCGGCGCAGTCGCTGCCGTCGTTCGGTTTCGAGCGCGGCGCCATCTTGTCCGATGCGCGCAGCGTGGCGCTAGGCAGGCAGGACGCGGTGCGGCTGCCCGCCGCGGCGCCGCTGGTCCAACCCTATGCCGACGCGGCGCATAAATATGCGTGGATTGGCATTGCGGCGATGCTGGCGCTGGCACTGGCGGGCGGACTCTATGCCTTCACGCGCATCAAACCCGATTTCCGGGCGCGGACGCGGGTCGAGCGCACGGTGATGGCGTTCCTGCTGCTCGCGTCACTCGTCGCGATCCTGACCACCTTTGGCATCGTGTTGTCGCTGCTGTTCGAATCGATCCGCTTTTTCCAGCTGGTATCGCCGATGGAGCTGTTGTTCGGGACCAACTGGGCACCGCAGAGCGGGGCACCGGTCGACGATACGTTCGGCGGCATCCCCTTGTTCTGGGGCACCGTGCTGATCGGCGCGATCATCGCGATGATCGTCGCGATCCCGATCGGGATGATGACCGCGGTGTATCTGACCCAATATGCCGCGCCGGTGGTGCGCCGCTGGGTCAAGCCTATGCTGGAGATCCTCGCCGGGGTGCCGACCGTCGTATATGGCTATTTCGCCGCGCTGACCGTCGCCCCAGCCCTGCGCGAATTTGCGGTGATGCTGGGCATCCCCAACGCGTCGACCGAAAGCGCGCTGGCGGCGGGCATCGTGATGGGGGTGATGATCATCCCCTTCGTCTCCTCGATGGCCGACGACAGCATCAACGCGGTGCCGCAGGCGATGCGCGACGGATCGCTGGCGCTGGGCGCGACGCC
The DNA here is from genome assembly GCF_019459305.1 of Sphingopyxis sp. Lineage (GTDB taxonomy): Bacteria > Pseudomonadota > Alphaproteobacteria > Sphingomonadales > Sphingomonadaceae > Sphingopyxis. The sequence goes on from NZ_JAIBES010000121.1 coordinate 43,783, forward strand.
GAACGAGACGATCCGTCAGGTGCTGATCCCCGCCGCCTTGCCCGGCGTGATGGGCGGCATCCTGCTCGCGGTCAGCCGCGCGATCGGCGAGACGATGATCGTGGTGATGGCCGCCGGCCTGTCGGCGAACCTGACCGCCAACCCCTTTGCCAGCGTCACCACGGTGACCGCGCAGATCGTCAAGCTGCTGACCGGCGACCAGGAATTCGACAGCGCCAAGACGCTCGCCGCCTTTGCGCTGGGGCTGGTGCTGTTCGTCGTGACCCTGCTGCTCAACATCGCCGCGCTGAGGATCGTGAAGAAGTATCGCGAAGCTTATGAATAAGCCCACCAATCCCACCGACTGGAAAGGCGCGGCGATGCAGAAACGCATCGCGGGCCGCTACGCCGCCGAACGCCGCTTCAAGTTCATCGGGCTGGGCGCGGTGCTGCTGTCGGGCGCGTTCCTGGCGTTCCTGCTGTTCGTGATGGTCGGCAACGGCGCGCGCGGCTTTACCTATACCAATGTCGCGGTGCCGATCGATTTCAAGGCGATGCCGCTGACGATCGATAAGGCGCGGCTGGGCGACGCCGATGCCGACCAAGTGATCGCGAGCGCGGGGCTGGCTGACATCGTCGCCTTTGCCGCCGACGAGGCGCTGGGCGACGGCGGGTCCGAGCTGATTTCGGAAAATGCGTGGAAGGAAGTGCGCAGCGCGATCAAGGACGATCCCGAATTGCTCGACGGCAAGACGGTGTTCGAGCTGCCAACCGCGAGCGCGGTCGACATGGCAGCGAAGGACGGCGCGGCGGGCGCGCTGGGGGCGCAGGTCGATGCGCTGGAGCGGGACGGCAAGCTGTCGACCGGCATCCACTGGCCGTTCTTCAAGAATGCCGACGCGACCGATCCCGCGGTCGCGGGAATCTGGGGCGCGCTGAAAGGATCGCTGCTGACGATCTTCATCGCCTTCCTGATCGCATTCCCGACCGGGGTGCTCGCGGCGCTGTATCTGGAAGAATATGCGGCGAAGAACCGTTGGACCGACCTGATCGAGGTGTCGATCAACAATCTGGCCGCGGTGCCGTCGATCATCTTTGGCCTGCTCGCGCTGGCGGTGTTCATCAACTGGTTCGGTATCTGTCAGGCGAGCCCGCTGGTGGGCGGCTTGACCTTGGCGTTGATGACGATGCCGGTGATCGTGATCGCCAGCCGTAACGCGATCAAATCGGTGCCGCCGTCGATCCGCGACGCGGCGCTGGGCGTCGGCGCCAGCCCGGTGCAGGTGGTGTTCCACCATGTGTTGCCGCTTGCGCTGCCCGGCATCCTGACCGGCACGATCATCGGCATGGCGCGCGCGCTGGGCGAAACCGCGCCGCTGCTGCTGATCGGCATGCGCGCCTTTATCGGCGACGTGCCGGGTGGTATCTGTTCGCCCTCGACCGTGCTGCCGATGCAGATATTCCTCTGGTCGGACGAAGTCGACCGGGGCTTTGTCGAGAAAACCTCCGCCGCGATCATCGTGCTGCTTGTCGTGCTGCTGTCGATGAACGCCTTTGCGATCTATCTTCGCAACAAATTCGAACAACGCTGGTGAATATGACCCACGAAGATTTGACCATCATCGATCCCAAGATGCGGGCGCAGGGCGTCGACGTGTTTTACGGCGACAAACAGGCGATCAACAATGTGTCGATCGACGTCGGCACCGACCTGGTCACCGCGTTCATCGGCCCGTCGGGCTGCGGCAAGTCGACCTTTCTACGCTCGCTCAACCGCATGAACGACACCGTCGCGAGCGCCAAGGTAACGGGGCGGATCGAACTCGACGGCGAGGATATCTACGCGCCATCGATGGACGTGGTGCAGCTGCGCGCGCGCGTCGGGATGGTGTTCCAGAAACCGAACCCCTTCCCCAAGTCGATTTACGACAATGTCGGTTATGGCCCGCGCATCCACGGCCTCGCGCCCAGCAAGGCCGACCTCGACGTCATCGTCGAGCGCGCGCTGGTCCGCGCCGGGCTGTGGGACGAGGTCAAGGACCGCCTCCTCGAAAGCGGCACCGCCTTGTCGGGCGGGCAGCAGCAGCGCCTGTGCATCGCGCGCGCGATCGCGGTCGATCCCGAAGTGATCCTGATGGACGAGCCCTGCTCGGCGCTCGACCCGATCGCGACGGCGAAGATCGAAGAGCTGATCCACGAACTGCGCGGTAAATTCGCGATCGTGATCGTCACGCATAACATGCAGCAGGCGGCCCGCGTGTCGCAGCGCACCGCCTTTTTCCACCTCGGGACGCTGGTCGAATATGGCAAGACCACCGACATCTTCACCAACCCGAAGCAGGAACGCACCAAAGACTATATCACCGGCCGCTACGGTTGATCCGTAGCCGCGAAAGGACAGAACGATGGCAGTAGTCAACGATCACACCGTCAAGGCTTTCGACGAAGACCTCAACCGCTTGCGCGGGCTGATCAGCGAAATGGGCGGCCGCGCCGAACAGGCACTGCTCCAGGCGATGACCGCGCTCCACAAAGGCGACCTCGACCTCGCGGCGCAGGTCGTGCGCGACGACAAAAAGATCGACGCGCTGGAAAGCGAAGTCGAGCAACTCGCGGTGCAGACGATTGCGCTGCGCGCGCCGATGGCCGACGACCTGCGCGAAATGATCGCGGCGCTGAAAATCGTCTCGGTCGTCGAGCGCATCGGCGATTATGCCAAGAATATCGCCAAGCGCGTCGCGCTGATGGACCAGACGCGCTCGATCGAGGCGATCCCGCTGCTGATGTCGATGTCGTCGATCGTCGCCGAACTGATCCATGACGCGCTCGACAGCTTTGCGGCGCGCGACGCCGAACTCGCGGTGCGGGTCACGGTACGCGACAAGAATGTCGACGATTTCTACAACAGCATCTTTCGCACCCTCGTCACCTTCATGATGGAAAATCCGAAATATATTTCGGAAAGCGCGCACCTGCTGTTCGTTGCCAAGAACCTCGAGCGGATGGGCGACCATGCGACCAACATCGCCGAGATGGTCTATTATGTCGTCACCGGCGAACATATGGAGGAGCGCGAGCGCGGCGAGCAGCCCGAAGATGGCGCCGCGGAGCAGGAGCAAGGCTGATGCCGCAACCCGACCTGCTGCTGATCGAGGATGACGAGGCGATTGCCGAACTCATCGTCTGGCATTTCGCGCGCGAGGGTTTTTCAGTCCGGCAAACGCCCGACGGCGAACAGGCGCTGGTGCTGGTCGAGGAGCGCGTCCCCGACATCGTCCTGCTCGACTGGATGATCGAAAGCCTGCCCGGCATCGAAGTGTGCCGCCGCCTGCGCCGCAATCCCAAATCGGCGAATGTCCCGATCATCATGCTGACCGCGCGCGGCGAGGAAGAGGACCGCATCCGCGGGCTAGAAACCGGCGCCGACGACTATGTCACGAAACCGTTCAGCCCGCGCGAACTGGTCGCGCGCGTGTCGGCGGTGCTCCGCCGCCTGCGCCCGGCGCTGGCGGGCGAGCTGCTGACCTATGCCGACATCGAGCTGGACTCGGTCGCGCACAAGGTGATCCGGGGTGGCCAGACGGTCGCGATGGGGCCGACCGAATTCCGCCTGCTGCGCCATTTCATGGAGCATCCCGGCCGCGTCTTTTCGCGCGGCCAATTGCTCGACAGCGTGTGGGGTCAGGACAGCGACATCGAATTGCGCACCGTCGACGTGCATATCCGGCGGCTGCGCAAGGCGATCAACCTGCCAGGGACCACGGACATCATCCGCACGGTGCGATCAGCGGGCTATGCACTGGATTCGGGAAAGAGCGTCTGAGCCGATCGGGCTTCACTTCGCCTTGGCCGGGAGCAGATATTTCAATCCGCGGGTAAAACCGCGCGGCGCGACGGTGAAGTGATCTTCATCGTTCAACACCTCCGCCTCTATGCGTAGCGAAGGATAGTCGCGTGACCGCAGCGCCCGATCCATGGCCCGGGTATCGGTCACCATATTGACGTCCTTGGCATAGCGCGGATCGCCCGGCCGCATTTCTTCATATTCGCCGATATACATATAGACGCGCGCGGGCAGATCCTTGTGCTTGGCGGCATAGGCCTTTTCCTGACCGGCCATATGGTGGCGGTCGTACCAGAACGACGGGCTGCCGAGGATATAGCCGTCGAACAAGCGCGGCTCGCTGAACAATATTTCGGTGCCCAACAGCGCGCCATAGGAATGGCCCAAGAACAGCCGGCGGCGTTCGTCAGTGCGGTAACGCTCGGCGACAAAGGGCAAAACCTGATCGCGCACATAGGCGGCGTAGGCTGCGGCCTTGCCATGTTCGGCGTCGGCGGGCGCGGTGCTGGGTCCGTTCGGCGTCGGCGTATAATCGCGCCGCCGACTTTGCATCCCGCCCTCTCCCTTCGCGTAGGACAAGCCGACGAGGATGAATTCTTCGACATTGGGCCGCTCGACATTCAGGCGCCGACCGATCTGTTTGATCACCGGAAAGGCGTAATCGGCATCGGTGACATAGAGCACCGGGTAGCGGCGTTGGGGCTGCTCTCCATAGGAGGGCGGTAGCGCGACGAAGACCTGGTACGTGCGACCCGAAACGGGATCGGCGACATCCCAGACTTCGGTGTCGGAGATTTCATAAGGCTGCCCCTCGCCGCGCTGCGCGGGCGCGGAGGGTTTGGCGGAAGCCGCCGCCTGCCCGTTGGCTGCATCGGAGCAGCTGGCGAAGGGCAGGCTGGCCACGGCAGCGAACAACAGGCTTTTGATCAATGTGATGCTCCGTAGCGACGATCGGCCTGCAAACGATGCGACTGACCCGTCAACGTGATTGTATAAGACGCTCATAAGCTAGCCGCCCATAGGCGGAAGGGATTTTCTGTACCGGTTCGGCGCTTTGCGAAGACGGTCGGCCGCATCAGACCCCGCGTAAGGCGGAAGCGAGAATAATGGGCGGCTTGCCAGTTGTGGACATATATTCTCCCTGTGGCGCAGCCATGGGGAGGTGGCAGCGCGAAGCGCTGACGGAGGGGCTATGGCGCTGCCGCCGCTGCCCCTCCACCCCCGCCTGCGGCGGCGGTCCCCCTGCCCATCGCTGCGCGACAGGGAGGACTTTTCGCCTCGTCAGCTAACGACCATTAATTGCCGTTCCCCGGGGGAATCCCGGGGCCCGGGGCGGAGACCCCCCGGGGAGGGGGACCACAAACAGGGGCCCCGCGGTGGGACGGGGAAAGGAACGGGCCGTGCCCCCCCCCGCACCCCCC
>NZ_JAIBES010000064.1 GCF_019459305.1 Sphingopyxis sp.
TGGGGGTATACCGGGCGCCCACCACCCGATCCCCGCCCCAAACGCGCCGGGCCCCCCCCCGCGGCGCTGTCCACGGGGGTGGCGGGGGGCGGCGCCCCCGGCGCGGCCGAGCGGCGCGCCGGCGTCGAGTGTGTCGCCGACCGTGACCGAAAGCCCGATCATGCCGGTCAGCAGCGAGACCCAGCCGCCGCCATGGTCGATGATGACGATCTTGCCATAACCGCGATAATCCTCGGCAAAGCTGACGCGGCCGGGCGCAGGGGCTACGACCTGTCCGCCGGGACGCGCCGCAATTGTCACGCCGCGCGAACGGACCCCGCTTTCGTTGACCTCACCCAGCCCGGCGACGATGCGCCCGACGACGGGCAGGCGATATGCGCCTGCCGTAAGCTCGGCCTCGGCGGGGGCAGGCGGGGTCGCGCTGGCAAGCGTGCTGGCCGGGTTGCGTGGGCGCGGCAGCGGACCGGCGAGCTGCGCCAATTCGGCGCGCACCGCGCCGTCAGCCTCGAGCGTGTCCATCAGTTCGACGATATCGCGTGCCTTCTCGCCCAGCCCCAGCGCGCGGTCCGCCTCGAGCTGCGCGCTGCTCATCAGCTCGCGCGAGCGCATGCGGCCTTCATTCTCCAGCCGCGTCAGGGCGTTGCGGCGCTGCGACAACTGGACCTTGCTGGCGGACAGCGCTTTCAGCGCGACCGCCTGCTGTCGGCGCGTTGTTTGCAGCTGGTTCAATTCCTGGCGCACCCCCGCGGTGCGGCGTTCGATTACCGGCATCGCGGCGTCGATCACCGCGCGGGCGTGGACCATGTCGGTGAGCGATCCCGGCTGCGCGAGGACGCTGACCGGCGGCTGGCGACTGAGCTGCTGGAGCGAGGCGGCGAGTTCGAGCAATGGCTGTTGCTGCTGCGCCAGCCGCGCGCGCGGCGCCTCCAGACGGCGGCTGACGAGCGCAACCCGCGCTTCGCCAGCGCTGATGTCGGCCTCGGCCGACTGGATGCGCGCGGCGAGCGCGGCGCTGCGGATTTTCAGCCGGTCGGCCTCGCTGCTTGCGGCGGCGGCCTGCTCTTCCAGCCGGGTGCTGCGCGCCATGGCTTCGGCGGACTGCTGCTTGGCGCCGAGCAATTGCGCGCGTTCGCGTGCGGCGATGGCCTGCAGATCAAAGACGTCGCTTTGCGCCACTGCGAGCGCGCCGCCGGCCAGGACCGCGAGCACCGCAAGCGCAGCGAAAGCGCGCCTCATTGCCGTCCCTCGCGGTGATAAGGATGGTTCGCGACGATGCTCGTCGCGCGCCACAATTGCTCTGCGAGCATCGCGCGTGCCATCAGATGCGGCCAGGTCGCGCGGCCAAAGGCGATGACCTTGTCAGCGCCATCGCGTTCCGCGGGTGTAAAGCCGTCGGCGGCGCCGAGACAAAAGCGCGCCTCGCGCACCCCGTCATCGCGCCAACTTTCCAGCAATTTTGCAAATTCAACCGATGACATCTGCTCGCCGCCCTCGTCGAGCAAGATGGTGCGGCTGTTCTCGGCGGCGGCAGGCATACGACCGCCCATATCCGGAAGCTCGGAAATCTTCTGCGCCCACGTCACGCGCTTCATATAGCGCTCGACCAGCTCGGCCTCGGGCCCGCGCCCGATGCGCCCGCGCGCGATGATGTGCAGCAACATGACGCCCCGCCTACCCTTGGCAGGGCCGGGACGTCAATTTGCCAGCGTGACCGGCGGCGCGTCGCCGAACGACCACATGCGTTCGAGGTTGTAGAAACTACGCACCTCGGGACGGAACAGGTGGACGATGACATCGCCTGCATCGAGCAGCACCCAATCGGCATTGGGCAGCCCTTCGACGCGAACCTGGCGGCCCGCTTCCTGCTTGATCCGCTGCGCCAGTTTTTCGGCAATCGCCGAGACATGGCGCGTCGACCGGCCACTCGCGATCACCATATGATCGGCGATGCTGCTTTTGCCGGCAAGCGGGATGGAAATGGTTTCCTGGGCCTGATCCTCATCCAGCTGGTGGAGGATCAGAGCGTGGAGTGCGTCCACATTATCGTTGGCGGATGCGGCGCTGGGCGCGGCACCCTGGGTGGCGGAGATCAAATGCGTCCTTTCCTAATCGGGTCCACAAGGCGTAAACGGGTCAGCGGGTCGCGCAAAGCGCGGCCTTCATAGCGTTCGAACCAGCGGGGGTTGGCCTGCCGTATCGCAGTTGCGGATCGCACATCGGGCGAAAATCGCAGGAACACGAGGGCGGGCGGTCTCCAGTCCGTCCAATGCAATTTCTGGTCCGCGGGCCGGACGAAGCGCCGAAGCCAACCCATCGCACGTCTTGCGTGGGCGCGGTCATTATAGCCCGGACGCGCGACAACCGCAATCGGCATGAGTCGCGCAATCCCCCGCCAGTCGCGCCATTGGGGCAATTGGACCAGATTGTCGGCTCCCATGATCCAGATAAACTGCCTATCGGGGTAGCGGCGGACAAGCTTTTTGAGCGTGTCGATCGTGTAGCGCGTGCCTAGCTCGGCCTCGATTCCCGTCGCGCGAATCGGCGACCGTCGCGCCATGTGCCGCGCCGAGGCGAGCCGCGCAGGGAGCGAGGCCATACCCGCCTTGGGTTTCAGCGGATTGCCGGGCGAAACCAGCCACCACAGTTCATCCAGTCCCAGCGCATCGATCGCATTCAAACTGATCGCGCGATGCCCGCCGTGGGCGGGATTGAAACTGCCGCCGAGGAGGCCGGTGGGGATCACAGTAGGGTTTGCCAGTCGCTACGCAAATGGACCACTCGAAGGACGAGAAGCCTTTCTCTATTCACATCATACAGCAGGGCAAACGGAAGCTGGTCCAAACGCCATTTTCGCAGCCCCTTTGCATCGACCAGCGATCCGGCGCGTGGTGCAAGCGCCAGAGAGTTGCTCGCGCGCTCGGCTTCGGACAGCAACGCATCCGCCAGATCGAAATCGACCAGATAGAGCCCGTCGGCATTGTTCAGCAGGTCTTCTGTCGCTGCCTGCGACCATTGGACATTGATCACGCTGCCGCTTCGTCGCGCTTTGAACGGAGTTCGGTGCGCTTCGCAGCGATCAGCTTTTTCATCTCTTCATGCGAGATCAGCGGCTCTTCTCGCGCGGAACGCTCGCCTTCCTCAATGATTGCAAGCATCTCTGCTTCGCGTTCGACAAACTGTCGAACGGCCTGCGCAACGAACCATGAACGCGAGCGATCATAGCGTTCGGCAAGTGTGTCGAGCGCTTCCAAGGTGGCGGCGTCGAGCCGCGTAGTGATCGGCGTCGTTGAATCCATGCATCGTTGTATCACTTGTATACAAATGATTCAAGATCGCGTCTGGCCGTTCCCTCGCACCAGCCATTTATAGGTGGTGAGTCCCTCCAGCGCGACCGGCCCTCGCGCGTGCAGCCTCCCGGTGGCGATGCCGATTTCGGCGCCGAGGCCGAATTCGCCGCCGTCGGCGAATTGGGTCGAGGCATTGTGCATGACGATTGCGCTGTCGGCCTCGGTCAGGAAGCGTTCTGCCGCGGAAGCATCCTCGGTGACGATCGCATCGGTGTGGCGGCTCGAATGCGCGTCGATATGGGCCAGCGCGCCTACCAAACCTTCGACCATGGCGATGGAGACGATTGCATCGAGATATTCTGTGTCCCAGTCGCCGCTCGACGCGGCTTCGACATGGGGGCTCAACGCCGTGACGGCCTTGTCGCCGCGCACTTCGCAACCTGCCGCGACCAGCGCGTCGATGATCGCGAGCGGCGCGGGATAGGCGCGGTCGATCAGGATTGTCTCGGTCGCGCCGCAAATTCCGGTGCGGCGCATCTTGGCGTTGACCGCCAGCGCGACCGCCTTGGCCGGATCGGCGGCGCCGTCGATATAGAGATGGTTGATGCCATCAAGATGCGCGAGTACAGGCACGCGCGCCTCGTCCTGCACCCGCGCGACAAGGCCTTTGCCGCCGCGCGGGATGATGATGTCGATCAGCCCCTGCGCGCGCAGCATGGCGCCGACCGCTGCGCGGTCCTGCGTCGGCACGAGTTGCGCCGCATCGGCGGGCAGCCCGGCCTCCACCAGCCCAGCCGCGAACGCGGCATGGAGCGCGCGGTTCGAATGCACCGCCTCGCTGCCACCGCGCAGGATCACCGCATTGCCCGACATCAGCCCCAGCGCCGCAGCGTCGGCGGTCACATTAGGGCGGCTTTCATAAATGATGCCGACGACGCCCAGCGGCACGCGCACCCGGCTCAGCACCAGCCCGTTCGGCCGCGCCACGCGGTCTATCTCGGCGCCCGAAGGATCGGGCAGCGCCGCAACCGCGTCGATGGCATCGGCAATTCCGGCGAGCCGCGTTTCGTCGAGCCGCAACCGGTCGAGCATCGCGCCCGACAGCCCGTTCGTCCGTCCTGCCGCCATGTCCTCGGCATTGGCGGCCAGGATGTCGGCGACGCTGGCGCGGATCGCTGCCGCAGCGGCGATCAGTCCGGCGGCCTTGTCCGCGGTTGCCGCCAGCGCCAGCTGTTTCGCCGCAACGCGCGCGCGCGCGCCCATGTCGGCGATCAGTGCGGCAGCGTCGCCGGGCATCGGCGGGGTGGTCAGGGCTTCAGCGTTCATGGTGCTGCCACTATCACGTTTTGCGTGACGCCCGAAAGTCCCGTTGCGCCCTTTCTCGCGCGCCTTTAGGCAGGGCGTCATGAGCGGGGATATCGAAGGCATCGGGGCGGCGGTCACCGCAGGTTTGGCGGCACGCGCGGTTGAGCCGCAGCACGGCGGGCCGCGCGAGTCGGCGAGTGCCCGGCGCTGTTTGAATTGCGGCACCAGTTTGACCGGGTCGCATTGTCACCATTGCGGCCAGCGCGCCGATATCCACCGCAGTTTCGGTGCGATCGGTCATGATCTGGTCCACGCGATCTTTCATTTCGAGGGCAAGATCTGGAACACGCTGCCTCTCCTCGCGTGGCGGCCCGGCGACCTGACACGCCGCTATATCCACGGCGAACGCGCGCGCTTCATATCGCCGCTCGCTCTGTTCCTGTTCGCCGTTTTTCTCACCTACGCTGTGCTCGCGATGGTCGGCAGTGGCAGCGGGGTGGGCGAAGGGCTCGCCAAGGCTGCGGACGAGCAGACGCGGGCCGCGGCGATCAAAGACAGCATGCAGGACGAGGTCGACCGGATCGACGCGGAACTTGCAAAGCCCGATCTGGTGGCGGCGGCGCGCGAGGAGCTTCGCAGCGAGCGCGAGATTCTGCAAAAGAGTGCGGACGTTCTGGGCATAGCGCGCAGCCGCAGTGCGAGTGAACGCGCTGCCGATCGCGCCGCCGGGCCGCCGGTGCTGGAGGATCCAGCCGACCAGCTGATGACAGGCGCCGACTTCATCTCGCGCAACAAGGTCGATACCGGCGTTGCCTTTATCGATCAGGGGCTGCGCAAGGCGTTGGCGAACCCCGCGCTTGTCTTCTACAAATTGCAGGCGAACGCCTATAAATTCGCCTGGGCGCTGATCCCGCTTTCGCTGCCCTTCATGTGGTTGCTCTTTCCGTTCAGCCGCCGCTTTCACACCTATGATCATTTTGTCTTTGTGACCTATTCGATCAGCTTTATGCTGCTCTTGTTTGTTGCGGTGCGCCTGCTAAATCTCTCGATCTTCGGCGAGCTTGCCACTGCTTTCGCGCTGATCTACGTCCCCTTTCACATGTATCGCCAGTTGCGCGGCGCCTATCGTTCGTCGCGTTTCGGTGCGTTTGTGCGCGCCAATTTGCTGCTGTTTTTTAGCCTGTTTGCGGTGATGATGTTCATGTTCCTACTGCTCGCCGTGGGGGTGATGGGTTAATCCAAATCCGGGCAGCGCCGAATCGTAGCAAAGGCCGGGCAAAGAACCCGCCGGTCGAGGAGGAGAATTGCCGTGCATCATCATTGGGGCGAAATGGATCGGCGTCAGCTGATCGCACTGGGTACCGCAGGGCTGGCGGCGCTGTCGCTGCCCGGCGCGGCCATCGCGATGATGGCGCAGGGCTTTACCCACGGCGTGGCAAGCGGTGAGCCCGGTTCGAATTCGGTGCTGCTGTGGACGCGTTACGCCGCGGCGAACGACACAATGTTGACTGCAGAAGTTGCTGAAACGGCGGATTTCGCCCGCGTCGTCGGCGGGGGCAGCGTCACGGCCGCTGGCGAACGCGACCACACCGCGAAGCTGGTGGTCAGCGGCCTTGAACCCGGCCGCTGGTATTATTACCGCTTCGTCGCGCCCGATGGCGGCCGGTCGATCACCGGCCGTACCCGCACCCTTCCCGAAGGTCCGACCAGTGCTTTCACGCTCGCGCTCTTTTCCTGTTCGAATCTGCCGTTCGGCTGGTTCAACGCCTATGCCCACGCCGCGGCGCGGCAGGACATCGACCTGGTCGTCCATTCGGGCGACTATCTTTATGAATATCCGATCGGCGACTATCCCTCGCTCCAGCAGGCGGTACCGGGTCGCGATATCCAGCCAGCGCACGAAATGGTGGTACTTGCCGATTATCGCCTTCGCTACGCCGCCTATCGCAGCGACCCCGACTTGGCGCGGCTACACGCATTGTTCCCGATGATCGCGCAGTGGGACGATCATGAGATGACCAACGACGCCTGGAAAGGTGGCGCGGAGAACCATAATGACGGCGAAGGCGAATGGCCTGACCGGGTAGCCGCAGCCGAACGCGCCTATAATGAATGGATGCCCGTCGCCGATACGCGCTGGCGCCATTATCAGGTCGGCGACCTCGCGACGATTTTCCTGCCTGAGACGCGCGTAACGGACCGTGACAAACAGTTTGAGATTGCCGAGATCGTCGCGGGCGGCGGCGACACAGCTGCGCAACTCAAGCAATTCGCTGAAACCACTTATCGCGACCCGGCGAGGCAGATGCTTGGCGCGAGCCAGGAAAAATGGCTGTTCGACGGCTTCGCCGCCTCGACGAAATCCGGAACCCGCTGGCAGGTGTGCGCGCAGCAGGTGGTGATGGGCAGCCTGTTCACCCCGCCCGAAGCGCGCGACTGGTTCGGTGCCAATATGGCCGACAATGTCCGTCGCCGCATTGATGCGGCGCAGATGGCGGCCAAGGCGGGCATTCCGTTCAACCTCGATGCGTGGGACGGTTACCCGGCGGCGCGCTCGCGCCTGCTCGCCGCCGCGCAGCGCGCCGATGCCGATCTGGTCACGCTGACCGGCGACACGCACAACGCGTGGGCATTCGATCTGTCGGAAGGCGGGCGCCCGGCGGGGATCGAGATCGCCGGTCAAAGCGTCACTTCGCCCGGCTATGAAGCCTATACGCGTGGTATCACCGATACCCAGCGCGTATCGGCGCTGCGCGGATCGTCGTCCCAGCTCAAATGGGCGAACACGCAGGATCGCGGCTATGTGATCGTCCAGCTGACCCGCGATCGCGTCGGCGCGAATTGGCACAATGTCGAATCGATCCGCACCCATACGCCGTTGCTGAAAGGCACGCACCGCATGACGGCAACGCGTGGGCGGCGGAGGTTCGACACCGCTTAGCTATAGGGCGGCGTGTCTTCGAACTCAGCGAACCACGGATAGTCGTTCGCCACGCTGACGGTGAAATTGGCGGGGCGCTTTTCCAAGAAGCTCGACACCCCCTCGGCAGCATCGGCGCTGCGTCCGCGCGCAAAGATCGCGCGGCTGTCCCAGCGGTGCGCGCTCATCGGGTGCGGCGCGCCGAGCATGCGCCACAGCATATGGCGGGTCAGCGCGACCGACACCGGCGCGCTATGATCGGTTAGCTCGCGCGCCTTGGCGATCGCGGCGTCGACCAGTTCGCCGGGCTTGTGGACCGATTGCACCAGCCCCTTGTCATGCGCTTCGGCGGCATCGATCAGGCGGCCCGAGAAACACCAGTCGACCGCGTTCTGGATGCCGACCAGCCGCGGGAGAAACCAGCTAGAGGCCGCTTCGGGGACGATGCCGCGCCGCGCAAAGACAAAGCCATAGCGCGCGGTCTCGCTCGCCAGACGTGCATCCATCGACAGCGTCATCGTCGCGCCAATGCCGACCGCGGCGCCGTTGATAGCTCCCAGAACGGGCTTCTTGCAGTCGAAGATACGCATCGACACACGCCCACCCGAATCGCGGATCAGCGGATGCGACCAATCGATCGTCCCGTCCTCGCCGACCGGGCTTGCCGCCATGCCATCGGGCAGGATCGCCTGCTTGTCGGTGCGCTTGTCATAATCAAAGGTCGCGGCGCCCTGACCCAGGTCGGCCCCGGCGCAATAGGCGCGCTCGCCCGATCCGGTAAAAATGACCGCGCGGACGCCATCGTCGGCGTCGCATTCGTCGAGCGCGGCGACGATCTCGAGCATCATTTCGGTGGTAAAGGCGTTCATCCGGTCGGGCCGGTGCAGCGTCAGCAGCGCGATGCCTTCATGCTTGTCGAGGCGAATCTGGTCGAAGCTCATATTCTCTCTCCTTGTTCTCCGTATCGTTGCAAGCGGTGCGGGCGAGTGCAAGACCTTTACGTAAACGTAAGGGGAAATCCTCCCCGTGGCGAAACCATGGTGAGGGGGACCGCCGCTGCAGGCGTGGTGGAGGGGCGGCGACGGCAGCGCGAAAGCCCCTCCGTCAGCGCTTCGCACGGCCACCTCTCGATCGCTACGCGACAGGGATGATCATCGCGGCGACGTGACTGATGACGCGCCCCCGCTTTGCCGCTATAGGCGCCCCATTGCCCCGGCGGCGCGCCTCCCCGTGAGTCGTTTTGCCGGGGCCATTCATTTGGTTCCGGCAGAAAGTTTGCACATCATGTCCCGTCGCCGCCAGATTTACGAAGGCAAAGCGAAGATCCTTTACGAAGGCCCCGAACCGGGGACGCTGATCCAGTATTTCAAGGACGACGCGACCGCGTTCAACGCCCAGAAAAAGGGTACGATCAGTGGCAAGGGCGTGCTCAACAACCGGATTTCCGAGCATGTCTTCACGTTGCTCGGCAACATCGGCGTGCCGCATCATTTCATCCGTCGCCTCAACATGCGCGAACAGCTGATCCGGCAGGTCGAGATCGTGCCGATCGAAGTGATCGTGCGCAACGTCGCCGCGGGTACGCTGTCGAAGCGCCTTGGCATCGAGGAAGGCACGCAGCTTCCCCGCACGCTGATCGAATATTGCTACAAGGACGACGCGCTCGGCGATCCGCTGGTGGCCGAGGAGCATATCGCCTGCTTCAACTGGTGCAGCCAGGAAGAGCTGCATGATATTCAGGACATGGCAATCCGCATCAACGACTTCATGTCGGGGATGTTTGCCGCGGTCGGCATCCGCCTTGTCGACTTCAAGCTCGAGTTCGGTCGCCTGTATGACGGCGATTTCAGCCGTATCATCCTGGCCGACGAAATCAGCCCCGACGGCTGCCGCCTGTGGGACATGACGACGAACGAAAAGCTCGACAAGGACCGCTTCCGCCGCGACCTCGGCGGCGAAGTTGAAGCCTATCAGGAAGTCGCGCGCCGCCTTGGCCTGCTGCCCGAGGGCGGCGAGAACGCGGTGCTCGACCTTGAGAGCCACCGGAAGAAAAAGGGCAGCTAACCTATAACACGAACGGGTTGATGGCCTCACATATCGATGCTGTGAGGATCCGAATCGCTCACATAGGCCGTCGAAATCATCGGTATGCTGGCATAGCCTTGGCTTGACCGCGCGCGCGACGGTGGCCACATTATTTGCATGACCAGCTCCTTTGTCCGGCGCGCCTCGGCCGCGCTTTCGCCCCTCGTCCTTCTCGCCGTAATTTCCGCACCGGCTTATGCCAGAGAGGCGCCGGCCACGACCACCGCGGTAACGGCCGCGACCAATCCACAGTCCGACGCGGCGCGGGCTTGGAACTTCGCCGCGAGCGATGTGCCGGTCGATCCGAACATTGTGTTCGGCGTGCTGCCCAACGGGATGAAATATGCGCTGCTGGCAAACAGCACGCCCAAAGACAGCGTCGTCCTGCGGATGCGCTTCGACGTCGGCAGTTTTGCCGAGGCCGACGACCAGCGCGGCCTCGCCCATTTCCTCGAGCATATGGCGTTCAACGGCTCGACCAATGTGCCGGAGGGCGAGATGATCAAGCTGCTCGAACGCAAGGGGCTGGCGTTCGGCGCTGATACCAATGCCTCGACCGGCTTTGACGAGACAATCTACAAGCTCGACCTGCCCAATGCCTCCGACGATCTGATCGACACCGGGTTGATGCTGATGCGAGAAACGGGCAGCGAGCTGACGATCGATCCCGCCGCGGTCGATCGTGAGCGCGGCATCATCCTGTCGGAACGCCGCGCGCGCGACACCTATCAGCTACGCAATCTGGTCGACCAGCTCGATTTCCAGATGCAGGGGATGACGGTCGCCAGCCGCATTCCGGTCGGCACCGAAGAGGTTATCAAGACCGCACCTGCGGCACGGCTGCGTGACCTGTACGATCGCTATTACCGCCCCGAACGCGCCACGCTGGTGATGGTCGGTGACTTCGATCCGGCAGCGGTCGAGGCGAAGATCACGGCACGCTTTGGCGACTGGAAGGGGCGCGGCGCCGCCGGCGCCGATCCCGACATCGGCACAGTCGATTATCAGCGTGCGGCGGCGGCCGATGATTTCATCGACCCCGCGATCCAGGATTCGGTGACGATCGCCGCGTTCAAACCGTGGACGCTCGAGCCCGACACCAAAGCAAAGCGCGCACGCACGCTGGCCGAAAATATTGGCGAAGCGATCGTCAGCCGCCGTCTGGGTAAGCTTGCGCTTGATGAGGATTCGCCGATCCTCGCTGGCTATTTCAGCGAAGCAGCGGGCTGGAGAGTCTTCGATCAGGTAACCGTCGGCGCGGTCGCCAAGGAAGGCGCGTGGAAAGAGGCGCTGGCGCTAATCGAACAGGAACAGCGCCGCGCGATACAGCATGGTTTCACCCAGGCCGAAGTCGACGAGCAACTGGCGACCCGCCGCACCGCGTTCCGAAACGCCGTTGCCGGAGTGACGACGCGGCGCAGCGACGCGCTCGCCGACGCGCTGGTCACGGCGGCGACGGGCGATATCGTCTTTGTCCGTCCCGAAACGTCGCAGGCGTTGTTTGAGGCGGCCGCGCCGTCGCTCAGCGCCGCCGCCGTCACCGCGGCGTTCCGCAAACGCATGCAGGGCTTCAGCGCCCCGCTCGCGCGGGTATCAGCAAAAAAGCCGATCGAGGGCGGCTCCGATGCGATCCTCGCCGCCCAGCGCCGCGCGCCCCACGTTTGCGTGGGGGCGCCCCCCGAAGCCCCCCAAAACCCCGACGACAATTACAA
>NZ_JAIBES010000139.1 GCF_019459305.1 Sphingopyxis sp.
GCCAATGAACCCCTTACATTCCGCTTCTTGCCCTTGCGCGCCGCTGGGTTTACCGCCCGGACCATTGGCGGCCCGCCCCGCGCGGGGGGGCCCTTATTATTTCCGCTTGGAGAAATCGCCATGGCCACCGCCGACGCCACCCCGCTGATGCCGCATGCGACCGCCGCCTGGCTGGTCGACAATACCGGTCTGACCTTTATCCAGATCGCCGAATATTGCGGCATCCACATCCTGGAAGTGCAGGCGATCGCCGACGAGACCGCCGCGACCAAATATACCGGCCGCGATCCCGTCCGCGCGCACGAACTGTCGATGGAAGAAATCGAAAAGGGTCAGAACGACCCGAACTACAAGCTCAAGATGAGCAAGCAGGCGCAGGACACGATCCGCCGCACCCGCGGTCCGCGCTATACCCCGGTCAGCAAGCGCCAGGACAAGCCCGACGGCATCGCGTGGATCCTGAAGAACCACCCCGAGGTTTCGGACGGCGCGATCGGCAAGCTGATCGGCACCACCCGCAACACGATCGGCGCGATCCGCGACCGCAGCCATTGGAACAGCGCCAATATCGTCGCCAAGGATCCGGTGACGCTGGGCCTGTGCTCGCAGCGCGAACTCGACGCGCTGGTCGCCAAGGCGGCGAAAAAGGCAGGGATTGAAGCGCCCACCGACAACCGCTTCGAAGGCGACCGCGAAGCGTTGCTCGAAGAACTGCGCGCCGAACGTACCGCCGCGAACGAAGCGCGTGCGGCCGAAGAAGCGGCTGAAACCGCAAGCGACGCGGCGGCAGACTGACGCGTGGCATCGGGGCAGGATGAAGACAATATCCCGGCAGCCAGCGGCTCGCCGGACGCCTCGCTGACCCAGGACGACAGTTTTACCGCGACCAGCCATGCCGGCCTGACCTACCCGTGGGGCGACGCCGCGCCGGGGTCGGGCGAGACGATCCGCATTGCGGGTGGGATCAGCTGGGCGCGCATCCCGATGCCGGGGTCGCTGGGGCATATCAACAGCTGGCTGCTCGACGACGCGGACGATGGCGTCGCGATTGTTGATACCGGCATTTGCCTCACCATGTGTTCCGACGCGTGGAAGGCGCTCTATTCCGGGGCGCTGAACGCCAAGCGCATCACGCGGGTCATCGGCACCCACCTCCACCCCGACCATATCGGGCTGGCCGGCTGGATCGCCAAAAAGCAGGGCGTGAAGCTGTGGATGACGCGCGGCGAGATACTGACTGCGCGGGCGATCGTGGCCGATTCATCCGAAACCGCCCCCGACGAGGTGCTGGCGCAATCACGCGCCGCAGGCTGGGACGAGGCGGCGATCGAGGCGCAGCGGTCGCGCGGCTGGAATATGTTCCAGCGGATGATCTTCACCCTGCCGCGCAGCTATGTGCGGATCGAGGATGGCGACCGGCTGGATTTTGGTGTGCATCAATGGCGCGTCGTGGTCGGGTCGGGGCATAGCCCCGAACATGCGTGTCTGTGGAACGAGCGCGAGGGCGTGCTGGTGTCGGGCGATCAGGTGCTGCCGCGGATCAGTTCGAACGTGTCGGTCAACATCACGGAACCCGACGCGGATCCGCTGGGCGAATGGCTGGCGTCGATCGACAAATTGCTCGCGACGGTTCCCGCCGACGTCATCGTCTGCCCCGCGCATGGCGAGCCGTTCAAGGGGCTCCACGTCCGGCTGATGGCGCTGCGCGACGAGCATCGCATGCGGCTCTATAATCTGGCCGAGGCCGCGGCGAAGGCGCCGATGCGCGCGGTCGACAGTTTTCCGCTGCTGTTCAACCGGCCGATCGGCGAGCATAATCAGGGGCTGGCGACCGGGGAAGCGCTGGCGCATCTGAAGCGGCTGGAGGTTGAGGGCCGGGTGCAGCGCGAGAACCGCGATGGCGTCTGGTGGTTCCACGGGGTGGCGTGAAGCCCGCCTTGCCAATGTCGGCTTTGGCGTGGTGGGTTCAACTGGTCATCGTAACGCTTTAGTCTAGGAAGGATGGAGTGCAGGTCATGGCCGAAGCTGGTCGATAGCGGCCCCCTCAATCCCGCCGCTGCATGATCCAGCTAAACGCCATCGCGTTGAACATCGTGTAGAGCCCATAGAGCATCAGCGCGGTGAACCAGCCGTGCGTCGCGATCGCCATCGCGCCGACCAGCAGCAGGAATTCGAAGATGTATGTGATGTGCGGCCCCGCCTTGTCGGCGAGCGGTTTGACCATCTTCTGGATCAGCGGGTCGTCGCTTTCCATGAAGGCGCGGTGCATCGCGAAATTGCCGACGCCGGCGCAAAAAATGGCGATGAGGGCTATAACCATAGGTTTGCAAATGGGGGAGGCGGGGTGGAAATGCCAGCCTCTTTCGGGCTATAGCGAGGCATCGGACGCGCCAGGGCGGCGCCAATGATCGAACGAACCCGGCTTCTGCCTCCCCAGAGAAGGACTCTTCGATGGCATCTTTCCCCCCCTCGGCGGCCATCGGCCTGCTGACCCTCGTAATTCAGCCTGCGCACGCCGCGCAGGAACCGGCGAACCCGCCGCAGCCGAACCCCGCGCTCGCCGATCCGGTGCTGGCCAATCCGGTTCCCACCTTTCAGGTGCCGCTCGATCCGCCGTTGCCAGACGCGGTGCGCGCAATGATCGACGCCACTTTTGCAAGCGGTCAGCACGACGATGTCGAAGCCGTCGCCAAATTCGCGCGGATGACCCACCCGCGCAATGTCGGGGAAATCGACGCGATGCTGGCCTTTTATCGCAGCGGGCATCCGCCGATCGTGCCGGCCGACCCGGTGCGCAACATGCTCGCCGCCGCGATCGCCAGCGGCAAGGATGCCGACGTCGAGGCGGTGGCCAAGCTGGCGATGGATACCCACCCCCAAGACGCGGCGGAAATCGAGGCGCGGCTGGTCGCCTATCGCGCCGAACGCCAGCGGCTGAAGGACGAAGCGGCGGCGGCGGCGCGCGCGAAGCTGGCGGCGGCCAAAATCTGGGAGAACTGGAAGGGTGAAGGCCAGATCGGCGCGTCGCAGAGCAGCGGCAACACAAAATCGGCGGGACTTAGTGCGGGGCTGGCCTTGTCGCGCCAGGGGATCGACTGGACGCACAAATTGCGGGCGCAGGCCGATTATCAACGCACCAACGGGCGGACGTCGGTCGAACGCTATCTGGTCGAGCTTGAGCCGCAGTACCGGATCAACGATCGCGCCTTTGGCTTTGGCTTCGGACGGTGGGAGCATGACAGGATATTGGGGTATGACACGCGCTGGAACGTGTCGGGTGGGCTAGGTTACAAGGTGATCGACGGAAAGACGATGTCGCTGAGCCTGAAGGGCGGCCCGGCGTGGCGCCAGACCGATTTCATCAGCGGCGCGCGCGACAGCGAACTGACCGCGCTGGGCGGGCTCGATTTTGGATGGCAATTGTCGCCGACCCTGCGGCTGACGCAGGTCGCCTCGACGATCATCGGTGAAGCGAACAGCTCGACCAACTCCCTGACCGCGCTCAACGCCAAGCTGAGCGGGGCGCTATCGGCGCGCATCGCCTATTCGGCGCAGATCGACACCAGCCCGCCGCCGGGCATCGAAAGCGTCGATACGCAGACGCGGTTTACATTGGTGTACGGGTTTTAGTCAAAGGCGTCAGCGCCGCCGATGTCCTGCCCGTCGACGAGCAAGCCACTCCCTGGGACATGGTTGAACTCGATCCGAATGCCGTCGGGGTCTTCGAACAACACCGAATAATAGCCTGGCGCCCAGGGCTCCTCCTGCGGCGGGTGAACGACTTGGATGTCGGTGCGCTTCGCCAGAAAGGCATGGACGGCATCGACTGCGGCGCGGTCGCGCATCCGGAAGCAGACGTGGTGCAGTCCCGGTGCGCCCTGGTCGAAGCGTTTGCCGACATTCTCTGCGCTCGGGGTACGGATCCCTATCGCCGTGCGCCCACCGACGCCATAGAGCATCGCGTCGCTGTCGAGCACGAGCTTGAGGCCCAGATAGCCGATCATGTCGCGCCAGAAGGCGGTCGAGCTGGCAAAATTCCCCGCGGTCAGGATGACATGCGCGACCCCGTTGAGGCCGCCCGTCATTTGATCGCCGCCAGCGTGTAGAGAAATTCGGCAAAGCCCATCGTCGCGTCGACCAGCCCTGCGACTTTGGGATTGGTCGAATCGATCAGATAATATTCGTCGGGGGCGTGCGCGCCCGACCCGTGGCCGATGCCGAAATGCGCCGCGGGGATAGACACCGGCGGCGCGGTGAAGGTCGCGCCCGGCCAGCTGCCCGCCATGCGCGGGTTGAGGCTGGTCGCGATGCCGAGCTGTTTGTAGGTCGCGAGTTCGGAGCGGACGAGGCGGCTGTCCTCGGCGACCTCGGTCGGGTCGTAGCCGCCCGAAACATTCACCTCGACGTCCTTGAAGCCATGTTTGTCGAGATGCGCGCGCAATTTCTGTTCGGCCTCGGCGCGGGTCTGGTCGGGGACGAGGCGGAGGTCGAGCTTGGCAACCGCGCGGCCGGGCAGGATCGTCTTGCCGCCGGGGCCGGTGTAGCCGGCGACCAGCCCCTCGATATTCACCGTCGGTTCCTGCGCCAGCCGGATCAGGGCGTCGTCAAAGGCCAGGTTGTCGATCCAGTGGGTGACGCCGAGCGCGGCCTTTTGCTGCGCCTCGTCGCCCGCCTTCGCCGCTTCGCGGATCAGCGTCTTCTCTCGCTCGGTCAGGGGGCGGACATTTTCGAACCAGCCCTCGATCGCGGGCTTGTTGCCGTCGGGGGTGACCAAAGTCTGGAGCGCCTGGACCAGCCGCCAGGCGGGCGAATCGACCATCGCCTTCAGGCTGGAGTGGACGTCGCCCTTGGGCCCGCGGCCCCATTTTTCGCCGCTCGCGACGAGTTCGAGTTCGATGATGCCTTTCGAGCCGAGGTTGACGGTGACGTTGCCGGTCCTGCCCTGCGAGGCGAAGGGGATGAAGATGCCTTCGCACCTCCTGAGCGCGGCGAGCACATTCGGCTTGGTGGCGATCTGGCGGAAATGCGGCGAGCCGATCTCCTCTTCGCCCTCACAGATGAGGACGATGTTGACCGGCAATTTCGCTTTGACGGCGCGGATCGCGTGGAGGGCGGCGAGGAAGGCGGCTTCCGGTCCCTTCTGGTTTACCGCACCGCGGCCCATGATTGCCTGGCCGAAGCCGGGGCGTTCGACCATCCGCCCTTCGAGCGGCGGCGACGACCATTCGGCCGGGTCGAACTGTTTGACATCGTACATGAAATAGATGCCGAGGGTGCGTGGCGCGCCGACGTCGATCGTCCCGAACACGCCGGGATGGCCGTCGGTGGGGACAATCTCGACATTGCTGAACCCCGCGTCGCGCGCGAGTTCGGCCATATAGGCCGCGCCCTCGGCCATGTTGCGGTTTTCGGCGGCGATCGAGGGGAGCGCGATCCAGTCGCGGATGCGTTTGATCGATGCGTCCTTGCCCGCCTCGGCGGCCTTGCGGATCGCGGCGGACTGGCTGCTCGCGGCGAGGACGGGGAGGGGGCTCATCACCGCCGCGCCCGCGCCGAGCATGGCAGCGCCGCGCAGCAGACCGCGCCGTTCGAGCATCATCTGAAAAGCCTGATCATCGTTGCGCATCATAAACCCCTTTTTGGTTGTTACGGACTTTCCCAATATCCTTGCATCAATTCGCGCGACCAATCGGGTTGTCGCACATTCCCACGCGGAAGAAACTCCGCCATCACGGGCTTGATGTCGAGTACCGGCGTGCCGTCAATCGCATCGAGTCCCTCGACCTCGACATTCAGACCATTGACTGCGACGATCCGGCAGGTGGTGAGGCCAATGCGGTTGGGGCGGTTCTTGCCGCGCTGCGCGAAAATGCCGACGAGTGGCCAGTCGGCGCGATTGCGCGGGTGACGAGCCCCGGTCTCGATCTTCGCGTCGGGCACCTTGTCAAAGAGGAAGATCACCTCGGCATGGCTGAAATCGGCGAGGCCTGCGAGCGCGTCACCGGTGAATTTTGCGGCGTCGAGCATGATCGTCGCACGGCTTGCGCCCCAGTCGTCGTCGATCGCGTCGACGCGGCCACCACGGACATGGCCGATCGGGGTGAGGGTAAAGGTCATTGATATCCCCTGCTGCGTTGACGCTGATGGCGCAGCGCGCCTAGCCTTGCAAGGAAGGAGAGGGGCCATGGACTTTCGAGGCAAGAGCGTCGTCATAACTGGCGGCGCGACTGGGATTGGTTTTGCGCTCGCGAAACGGATCGGCGCCAATGGCGCGCGGATCATCCTGTTCGAACCGCGCGAGAAGAAGCTGGCCGAAGCGGTCGGTGCGCTGGGCGCGCTCGGGATCGATGCAAGCTCGTTCGCAGGCGACGTCACCGACGGAGCGTCCGTCGAAGCTCTTGCCGATTTCGCCTGGCGTCAACATGGCCGCGCCGACGTGATCATCGCCAACGCCGGAGTGGGCGGCATCCGCACCGAGATACTCGACACCGACGATGACGCGGCGCGCGCGCTGATGGAAGTGAATGTCTGGGGCGTGTGGAATTGCATCCGAACCTTCGGGCGGCGCTTTCGCGACGACGCACGGCCGTCGGCGATCTATGCGACGGCGTCGGAGAATGGCCTGTTTAACGCTGTGCGCCGGAATGGCGGCATCTATGTCGCGAGCAAACACGCGGTGGTCGGCCTGATGGACACGCTGCGCAATGAGGCTCCGGCAACGATCGAGGTGGCGGTGATCATCCCTGGTTGGGTCAAGTCCGACATGACGCGCCATGCCGACGCCGCGATGGACGCCGATATCTTTGCGAACCGCATCGTGCCGCAAATGGAGGCGGGGCAATTCTACCTCGTCAGCCACCCCTACAATGTCGTGCGGATGGAAGAGCGCTGGGCCGAGGCATATGCGGCCTTTGCCAGCTATGCGCCGCGCGAGCCCGGCGACGAGGCGATGGACGTCGCGCTGTTCGTCGAACGGATGCGTGCCGAACGCTGACGTCGGCTACGCCTTCTCGAGCAGCCCCTCGTCCCTGATCCGCTTTTGCCACAGCTTCGGCGCGTTGACGTGGACGTTTTGGCCTTCGCTGTCGACCGCGACCGTTACCGGGAAATCCTGCACCTCGAACTCGTAGATCGCTTCCATGCCGAGATCGGCAAAACCGACGACCTCGCTGCCCTTGATCGCCCGCGACACGAGGTACGCGGCGCCGCCGACGGCCATCAGATAGGCGCTCTTGTGCTTGGCGATCGATTGCGTCGCGGCCGGGCCGCGTTCGGCCTTGCCGACGCAAGCGAGCAGGCCTTGGTCCAGCATCATGTCCATGAACTTGTCCATGCGCGTGGCGGTAGTCGGGCCGGCGGGGCCGACGATTTCCTCGCCGACCGGATCGACCGGGCCGACATAATAGATGACGCGGTCGCGGAAGCTGACGGGCAGCTCTTCGCCCTTGGCGAGCATCTCGGCGATGCGCTTGTGCGCGGCGTCGCGGCCGGTGAGCATCTTGCCGTTGAGAAGGAGTCGGTCGCCCTGTTTCCAGCTCGCGACGACGTCCGGGGTCAGTGTGTCCAGGTCGACGCGGATCGCGGCCTGGTCGGGTTTCCAGTCGATCTGCGGGTAATCGGAGAGCACCGGCGGTTCGAGGAAGGCCGGGCCGCTGCCGTCGAGCGTCACATGCGCGTGGCGGGTCGCGGCGCAGTTCGGGATCATCGCGACGGGCTTCGACGCGGCGTGGGTCGGCCAGTCGGCGATCTTGACGTCGAGCACGGTAGCGAGGCCGCCCAATCCCTGCGCGCCGATACCGAGCGCGTTGACCTTTTCATAAAGCTCGATGCGCAGCTCTTCGGTCGGGTTCGACGGCCCGCGCGCGAGCAGTTCGGTCATGTCGATCGGGTCCATCAGCGATTGCTTGGCGAGCAGCATCGCCTTTTCGGCGGTGCCGCCGATGCCGATGCCCAGCATCCCGGGCGGGCACCAGCCGGCGCCCATCTGCGGCACCATTTCGAGCACCCAGTCGACGATGCTGTCGGACGGGTTCATCATCTTGAACTTCGACTTATTCTCGCTGCCGCCGCCTTTCGCGGCAACGTCGATCACGACCTTGTTGCCGGGGACCATCTCAACATTGAGAACCGAGGGGGTGTTGTCCTTGGTGTTGACGCGACTGAACGCGGGGTCGGCGAGGATCGAGGCGCGGAGCTTGTTTTCGGGGTGGAGATAGGCGCGGCGCACGCCTTCATCGACGACCTGTTGCAGGCTGCGCGGGCTGTCGAGGCGGCAGTCCATGCCCCATTTGATAAAAACGGTGACGATGCCGGTGTCCTGACAGATCGGGCGATGCCCCTCGGCGCACATGCGGCTGTTCGACAGAATCTGGGCCATCGCATCCTTGGCGGCGGGCGAGACCTCGCGCTCATAGGCGGCGGCGAGTGCGCGGATATAGTCCATCGGGTGGAAATAGCTGATGTACTGGAGCGCGTCGGCGATGGTTTCGACCAAATCGTCCTCGCGAATGATGACGCTATTCATGGGTGCAGCCTTTCGCCCTGTTTGCGGGATTCGGGGTTTCCCTAGACCCGCATCGCCGGAGTGGGAAGGGGGTCAGGCGTGGCCGAAATCGACGAGCGGGCGTTTCTGGACCAGCGCGCGCCAGCTTCCCGTTGCGGCCAGCGCGAGCAGCAACAGCCAGCCGCCCGCCGCGGAGGGGATTAGCGCCCAAGCGAAGGCGGCGGGGGCGATCAGTCCCACAACACTCGGGATCGCAGCGAGGATCGCGATCGTACCGAACAGCGCCCACCAGCGGCCCAGCTGCGTCGCCGCGGCGCCGATGACGACATTGGTTACGGCAAGGAGCAGGAATTTCGCCGCGACCGGATAGGGCAGGCTGGCGATTGCGGGCGAATAGTCGCCCGCGGTAAAGGCGGCCTGGATGTCGAAGAGCAGCCGGTTTTCATAAGCATCGCACAGCGCCGCGGCGACCGGGAGCGCCGCCGCGGCGAGCAGCGGGCGCAGGCGAAGCTCGCGCCACAGGGCGAGACAGCCGCTGGCGAGGAAGCCCGCGTAGAGCAGCATATAGAGATAATCCTGCTCGTTACCGGCGCGCATCGCCGCGAGGCGGGTGACCTGCTGCGGGTCGGTAAAAAAGCCGAATATCGCTTCAAGATCGGTTTGACTGCCTGCGAATTCGAAGGCGAGAACGGGCGGCCCATAGCCGGGGGCGATGTCATGCCCGGTTTGCGGGAAGACCTGCCCGAGATAGAGGCCGAACAGCACCACGGCGATGCCAAAGAGCAAGGTGGCGACCCACCAGCGCGTCGGTGCGGGCGGGCGCTCGCGCTGCGCTTCGATCCAATGCTGAAGCCCCCCGACCATTTTCTAGCGGTCCGGTGGAGCGCGCTCACTCACCTTATTGGCACTCGGCGCATTTGCCGCGCACTTCGATCACCGGGCGCTCGGCAGCAAAGCCAGTGGCGTTGGCGGCGGCGCGGACACCGGTCGACAATTTGTCGTCATCGACATGCACCGCGCTGCCGCAGCTGTCGCAGATCAGGAAGATGCAGTCGTGGAGGCAGCCGGGATGGCTGTTGGCAACAAAGGCGTTGGCGCTTTCGACGCGGCGCACCAGGTTGTTGGCGACGAACAGGTCGAGGATGCGATAGACGGAGTTCGGCGCGACGCGCTTGCCGCGCGCTTTCGACACCATATCGGCGATTTCATAGGCGCTGGCGGGCTTGCCGATGGCGGCAACGGCGTCGAAAATCTGCGCGCGCATGTCGGTCCACGCTTCGCCCGCGCCCTCGAGCGCGGTCTGCGCTGCCTTGGCGAGCGAGGCGCCGCTGGCCTCGACGTGCGGATGATCATGCTTGCCCATTGGCTGTTCCTCACGCGAGGGAAATCCCGCGCCAACTATCATCGCAATGTAGGCTGTTTACCGGGTGTCCGCAAGTTGCGGACCGGTCCATTCCGGCGCCGGCGTCAGTGGCGTCTTCAGTGTCTGGCGCGGCGGTTGAGGTCGTGGCCGAGTGCGACGACGGCGACGCCGATCATGGTCGCCAGTACTTCGCTGCCATCATGTGGCCGCGACAGTGCGCCCGCCATCATGCCGAGCCCGAAGCTGCCGACCGCGAACGGCATCGTATAGCCGTGGCTGAGCACGCCCGAGACGAGGGTTACCAGCGCAAAGCCGATCGCAATGATCAGGCCGATTTCGTGGAACAGATGATTGTCGAATGCGACCCCGACCGAAGCAATTGAGGCAAACAGCACCGTGCTGGCGAGGCAATGGACGAGGCACAGCCCCGACAGGCCCATCGCCAGCTGGTCGCCCGACAGCGAGGTAAGTGGCCGCGAATCGCGCGCAGCCCGGATCATCGCGGCCCACCGTCCCAAGAAAGGGATGGCGCGCGTTGATACATGGGCAGGGCTGGCGACTTGGGTCACCCGATTCTCCGTTGGGGCAATTGCGGTGGTGGATATGGCATAACATGACAGAGGTTACAACATTACATTGCTCGTGATGGTCGTTTTACCGCGATGTCCGGGCGAGCCGCGCGGCAAAAAGCTGGCGATTGGGGACCAGATCTGCCAGCGAATAGCCGTCGAGGCGGGTCAGGAAGTCACCGAGCGCCAGCGCCAGCGCGCCTTGCAAACCACAAGCCCCTGCCACTGCGCAGCTGTTGGTTTGAGGGTCGAAACATTCGACGAAGACGTCGAAAGCCTCGATCGAGCGCACGACCGATCCGACATTAATCTCTGCGGCCGGTCGCGCGAGCGTCAGTCCGCCGCCGCGCCCGCGGCGCGCGACGACATAGCCAAGCTCCGCCAGCTTGCCCGCCACCTTCATCAGATGATGCCGCGAAATTCCGTAGGCATCGGCGATCTCGTCGACCGAGATCTGACCGCCCTGAGTGGCCAGCATCATCAAGGTGCGAAGGGCGTAGTCGGTTTGGAGGTTGAGCCGCATTAAAACGGTATATGAGATATTGCTTTCAAAGGCAAAGCGCTTTAAAGGGTATTTTAAATACCACTTAATAGGATCAATGCGCGATGAATGCCAATCCCCACGCCGCCGCGGCGCGCCAATCGAAGCGCGAGGCGGCTGAGGCGTTAAAAATCGACCCACTCTTCATCCGGCAGATGGTCGAAGAATTTTACGCCGCAATCCGCAGCGACGACCGGCTCGGCCCGATTTTTTCCGCGCGCATCGCTGACTGGGATGATCATCTGGACCGCATGACCGCTTTCTGGTCGTCGGTGCTGTACGAAAGCGGCGGCTTTCGCGGCAATCCGATGGCCAAGCACATCGCGATCCCCGGCATCGAGCGCGATGATTTCCTGCGCTGGCTGGCGCTCTTTGGCGCGACGCTCGACCGGCTCGAACGTGACCCCGCCGCGACCCGGCTGATTATCGATCGCGCGCGAATGATCGCCGACAGCCTGCTGACCGGCATCCGCATCCACCGCGACGGACGCGACGATCTTGGCGCCATGAAAGGATTGGACGATGCTGGATGAAATGAATCTGTATGCCGCGATCGAAGCGCCGGGGCGTGGCGATAGCGACACGGTCGAGCGCCGACCGCTATCGATCCCGGCCCATCCGGCGCATAACGCTTTGCAGGTTCCGGCGGCGATCTGGCGCGTGATGTTCGGCTGTTACGGCATATTTCTGGGCGGACTGCTCTATGCCACCGGACGCGATGGCGAGGCGCTGTTCATGATCGCGATCAGCGTGGCCTACACCATCCTCTATTTCGGATTGAGCGGGGTGCTGATCGGACTCGATGGCCATGGCACGCGTAATGGCCGGATTGCTGCAGGCGGCGATCTCGACACCTGGACCGGGCCGATGTCGCCCGGCGCGGTTGCGGCGCAAATCCTGACCATTCCGGTCTGTCTTGCCTTCTTTGGTGTTGCAGTCGCCGTGATCCGGGGGCTGGTAGGATGATGGGCGCGCGCCTGCCAGATAATTGCGAAGCCTATCGGCGGCTCGGCCCCTTTGCCGCGGTGACGCTGCCGCCGGGACTGCTCCGCGCGCACGCGCTGAAGCCGGGGTGCTGGGGTTTGCTGACGATCGCGGCGGGTCATATCGGCTTTGTCTGGGAGGATGCGCCCGACAGGTCGATCCGGCTTGGCGCGGGCGACAATATCGTGATCGCACCCGAACGGCGCCACCACATCGCCCTCGATGGCGAATTCACGCTGGAGATTTGCTTGTACCGGCAATCGGAATCGGCGGGAGTGGAATCCTCCGCTTCTAAGGCTTAGCCGAGGTGCCTTCTTCCGCCCTGAGCGCCTTCCGGTCCAGCTTGCCGATCATCGTCTTGGGCAGGTTGAGCCGCACTTCGACCGCGTTGACCCGTTCGTGCTTGCCGAGCTGGGGGTTGAGCCAGGCGGCGAGTGCTTCCCCGGAAATCTCGAAGCCTTCCTCCAGCGTGACAAAGGCTTTGGGCGCTTCGCCGCGATAGGCATCAGGGACGCCGAGGACGATCGCTTCCTTCACCGCAGGATGCTCATAGAGATGCGCCTCGATGACGCTGGGATAGACTTTGAAGCCGCCGACCGCGATCATGTCCTTCAGCCGGTCGACGA
Organism: Sphingopyxis sp.; assembly: GCF_019459305.1. Classification (GTDB taxonomy): domain Bacteria; phylum Pseudomonadota; class Alphaproteobacteria; order Sphingomonadales; family Sphingomonadaceae; genus Sphingopyxis. The sequence goes on from NZ_JAIBES010000139.1 coordinate 12,587, forward strand.
TACGGATGTAGCCGCCGTCCTCGACGACCGCGACGTCGCCGGTGCGCAACCAGCCGTCGGCGGTAAAGCTGTCGAGATCTGCGTCGGGGCGGTTCCAGTAACCATGCATGATCTGCGGCCCCTTGACCGCCAGCTCGCCGGGTTCGCCCGCGGGCGCGGCTTTGGTCGGGTTTTCCTTGTCGAGCAGGCGGATGTGGGTCGCGGGGAGCGGCTGGCCGATCGTGCCTGGTCGCACCGGGCCGTCATAGGGATTGGTCGCGACGACCCCCGAGCTTTCAGTGAGGCCATAGCCTTCGACAAGCGAAGCGCCGGTCGCCGCGGTGAATTTTTCGCGCAGTTCGGCGGGCATCGGCGCGCCGCCCGAAATGCAGATGCGCAGCGATGAGAAATCGGTCTTGGCCAGATCGGGATGGTCGAGCAGCGCCTGATACATCGTTGGCACGCCGGGCAGTGCGGTCGTCTTGGTGCGGGTGATCGCCGCCAGTGCCTGCTGCGCATCGAAGCGCGGCAGCATCGTGATCGTGCCACCGTTCAGCACGGTGCGGTTGAGCACGCAGGTGTTGGCGAAGACGTGGAAGAAAGGCAGTACGCCGAGGATGCGGTCGTCGGCGTCATGGTCGGGATCGATCGCATTCACCTGCCGCGCATTGGCGGTCAGGTTCTGGTGGGTGAGCTTCGCGCCTTTGGGGGAGCCGGTGGTGCCGCCGGTGTACTGGATCAGCGCGACGTCTTTTTCGGGATCGATCGTGATGGCTTCGGGGCGTCCGTCGTTGTCGATCAGCGTCGAGAAGCGAATGACGCGCGAGTCGTCAGGGATCGGTGCGATTTCGGCATGTTTGAACAGACGGTAAAGGAGCGCCTTGTGGCAAGCCAGCCCACCCGCCACCGAGCCGACCACGAGCCGCCGGAGGCTCGATCCATCGAGCACCTTGAGCGCGGTGGGCAGCAGCGCCGCGGCGCTGACGGTGAACAACGTGTCGGTACCCGAATCCTCGACCTGATCTTCCAGTTCGCGCGCGGTGTAGAGCGGCGAGAAATTCACCACCGTCGCGCCGATCACGAGCGCGCCATAATAGGCCGCGACATAATGCGGGACGTTGGGGAGGAACAGGCCTACGCGGCTGCCCTTGCCCAGCCCGAGCAGCTGGAGACCGCGCGCCACCCGCGCCGCGCCGCGAGTGACTTCGGCATAGGAAAAGCGGCGGCCCATGAAATCGAGCATCGCCGCTTCGCCGCGTTGTGCGGCGCTATCGGCGAGCATATCGGGGAGCGACAGCGGCGCGAAAGACTGATCCCAGGCCGTTGGGTGCTGATAATCGGTCGACCAGGAAAATTCGCTGTCCATCGCGGTGGCTTGATCCTTTTGTGCAGGTGCGGGTTCCTGACACTAGGGTCAGCAAGCCGACATCGCAACCGGGCCGCGCTTGCGGCGCGCGACCGCCGCCGCTAGGCAGGGCCATCTTTCTCGTCAGGGGTTTATCATGTTGCAACTGTCGTCGCGCGTCGCCGTCCCGCTTGCCCTTCTTGCCTGCGTGGTTGCAGTGCCGGCTGCGGCAAAGGATAAAGATGCACCGGTCCGACCGGCGCAGATTCAGGAACTGTATGCGTGTCGGGACATCGCCGATCCCGCCGCGCGCCTCGCCTGTTTCGACCGCGAGGTCGGCGAGTTGTCGGCGGCCGATACCGCGCGCGAGATCACCTTTACCGACAGGGAGACCGCCAAAAAGGCGCGGCGCGGCCTGTTCGGTTTTTCCTTTCCCAAGCTTGGCGGCATATTTGGCGGTGACGAGGACGAGGTCAAAGAAATTGAAACCACGATCCGCTCCGCCAGCATCGATCGATCGGGTAAATATACGCTGGTGATGGAAGATGACGCGGTCTGGGTCCAGATCGATACGACCACACTGCCGCGCCAACCCAAACCGGGTCAGAAGGTCAAGATCAAGGTGGCAACGATGGGCAGCTATTTTGCCACGATCGACGGCGGTCGCACGATCCGCATGAAGCGCGACCGCTGATCTCGGCGCGCCGCGGCGCACGCGAGCCGTCGGGCATGACAGCCAGAGCTGCGATACCGGCGGCGGCGGTGGGGTCGCCGCCGTTTGTGCTGCTTGATGATGCACGCATAAATGATGCCGCGGCGGCGCGGCTGTTCGTCGATCCGGTCGACACGCTGGTCGCACGGTCGGCGGCCGAAGTTCCGGACTTGCTGACGGCGGTCGAAACAGCGACGGCGCGCGGGCTCCAGGCGGCGGGCTATCTGACTTATGAAGCGGGGCGAGGCATGGCCTCGGCATGGCGAGGGCCGATCGAAGAAGCAGCCGACAGCGAGCGTGGAGCGCCTGCCGGTTGGTTCGGATTGTTCGAGACCGTCGAGCGGATTGACGCCGATTTGGTTGCGGACCTGCTGCCCGATCCGGCAAGCGCGTGGATCGGTCCGGTGACCCCGCGGATCGCGCGCGCTGATTATATCGCCGCGGTCGAGGCGGTGCTCGCCTATATCGCGGCGGGCGACATTTATCAGGCGAATTTGACCTTTCGCGCCGAGGTGCCGGTGCTGGGCAACCCGCTGGCGATCCATGCGCGGCTGCGGCAAACCGCGCGCGCGGGCTATGGCGGGGTGATCTGGACCGGCGAACAGGCGATTGTGTCGCATTCGCCCGAGCTGTTCTTTGCGTTGCGCAACGGACAGGTGATGGCGCGGCCGATGAAGGGGACGTCGGCGCGGCTGGCTGATAGCGACGCTGACGCTGCGGCGGCGCGCGCGCTTGCTGACGATCCCAAGCAGCGCGCCGAAAATCTGATGATTGTCGATCTGATCCGCAACGACCTGTCGCGCGTTGCGGTGCCGGGGTCGGTCGCAGTGCCCGACCTCTTTCGTGTCGAGAGCTTTCCGACGATCCACCAGCTCGTTTCCGACGTCAGCGCGCGACTGCCCGATGGCGTCGGCGCGGTCGACGTGCTGCGGGCCGCCTTTCCCTGCGGTTCGATCACCGGGGCGCCCAAGGTGCGGGCGATGGAGATCATCGACGAACTGGAGGTCGATGCGCGGGGGCTTTACACCGGATCGATCGGTTTCATCGACCCCGGGGGCGACGCGGCGTTCAATGTTGCGATCCGCACGCTGGTGCTTCCGCGCGCGGGCGGCTTGCAAGGCGGCGCAAATCGCGCCACGCTGGGATTGGGTTCGGGAATTGTCGCCGACAGCCAACCGGCTGACGAATGGCGCGAATGTCTGGCGAAGGGGGAGTTTGTGGGGGCAGCGGGGGCGCGTTTCGACCTGATCGAAACCATGTTCTTTGATCCCGTCGAGGGGGTCCAGCGGCTGGAGGGGCATCTGGCGCGGATGAAGGCGAGCGCTGAAACGCTTGGCTTTGCGTTCGACCGGCACGGCGCGCGAAACAGTTTGCAATCGGCCACCTTCCGCCTGCGCCACGCGGCGCGGGTGCGGATGCGGCTCGCGCCGTCGGGGGCGCTCGCGGTCGAGGTGTCGCCGATGCCGCGGCTGGCCGAACTGCCGGTGCCCGTCGCGGTCCGCCCTGCGCCGATGACGGCGGACGATTTTCGCCTGGCGCACAAGACCAGCCAGCGCGCCGCCTATGACGCGGCGCGGTTGGAGAGCAGCGCGGCCGAGGTGGTGTTCGTCGACGAGCCGGGCTTTGTCACCGAGGGCAGCTGGAGCAACATCTTTGTCGAACGCGACGGCCAGCTGCTGACCCCACCGCTGGCGCTGGGGCTGCTGCCCGGGGTGCTGCGCGCCGAGCTGATCGACAAGGGCCGCGCGGTCGAATCGCATCTGCGGCTCGCCGATCTGGCGGACGGTTTCTTCATCGGCAATTCGCTGCGCGGGCTGATCCCGGCGCGGCTGGTGGACGCTACGGCAACGGGACAGCATGACCTGCATGGTGCATAGGTAATTTATCCAACGCTGCGCTTGCGAAGATCGAGCGGAGGCTTTAGGCGCGGCCCCGCGCAATTTCCTGTCAAATCGCCGCCTGTCCGCGCAAGCCACGGAAAGAAGTCCCATGTCGCTGAAGCCGCATATCTCCGCCGCCCTCAACCGCATCCAGCCGTCGGCGACGCTCGCGATGACCGCGCGCGTTTCGGCGCTGAAAGCCGCGGGCGTCGATGTGATTGGGCTCAGCGCGGGCGAGCCCGATTTCGACACCCCCGATTTCGTCAAGGAAGCGGCAATCGAGGCGATCCGTAATGGCCAGACAAAATATACTTTGGTCGACGGCACGGTGGCGTTGAAAGAAGCGATCCGCGGCAAGTTTCGCCGCGACAACGGGCTCGATTTCGGACTCGACCAGATCACGGTCAATGTCGGCGGCAAGCACACCTTGTTCAATGCGCTCGTCGCGACGGTCGACCAGGGCGATGAGGTGATCATCCCGGCGCCCTATTGGGTGAGCTATCCCGACATCGTCGCCTTCGCGGGCGGCACCCCGGTAGTCATCGAGGGCAGCGCGGCGCAGAATTACAAGATCACCCCCGTACAGCTTGATGCGGCGATCACGCCGAAAACGCGCTGGGTGATGCTCAATTCGCCGTCGAACCCGTCGGGCGCCGCCTATTCGGGCGAAGAGCTCGATGCGCTCGGCGAAGTCATCCGCCGCCACGGCCATGTGATGGTGATGACCGACGATATGTACGAGCATGTCTGGTACGCCGATTTCGAATTTTCGACCTTCGCGCAGCGCTGCCCCGACCTGATCGATCGCATCCTGACGGTGAACGGCTGTTCGAAAGCCTATGCAATGACGGGCTGGCGGATCGGCTATGCGGGTGGTCCGGCCTGGCTGATCAAGGCGATGGGCAAGCTCCAGTCGCAATCGACGTCGAACCCCTGTTCGATCGCGCAGGCCGCCGCCGCCGCCGCGCTCGGCGGACCGCAGCAGTTTCTCGACGATCGCAACGCGGCATTCAAAAAGCGCCGCGACAAGGTCGTTGCGATGCTCAACGATGCGCCGGGGCTGAACTGCCCGACCCCCGATGGTGCCTTTTATGTCTATCCCGATGCCAGCGGCTGCATGGGCAAGACGACTCCCGACGGCCTGCTGATCGACAGCGATGAAAAGCTGATCGACTATTTCCTCGACAGCGCGAAAGTCGCGGCGGTGCATGGCGCGGCCTTTGGACTGTCGCCCGCGTTCCGCGTTTCTTATGCGACATCGGAGGCGGTGCTGAAAGAAGCGTGCGTGCGCATCCAGCAGGCGTGCGCGGCGCTGCGCTAAAGCGCCACTCGCCCCGCGCATAGGAATTCTGTACCGATCGGTCTTGTAATGCCGGCGGTGGAACCTATCTGAACCTGAACGGCGGTTAAGCGCCCGGTTCACCGGATAGTAAGCCATCCTGTTTAGGGTGACGGACATCACTGCACGGTTGGTCGGGGCGCGCCATATCGTCGGTGTAACCAAAGCGGTCTTGGCCGCGAACCATAATAGATGAAAAAAGAGGCTCCCCATGCTCAACCTTTTCCGCTCCGACTGGTTTTTGTCGATGCTCGCCGGTTTCGCGATTGGCGCGACCTATATCGTGCTCAACCAGCCCGCGCTCCCGATCGCCGCGTGACGCAAGTCCGCGGCGCACCATTCAGCCTTATCATCGCGACAATCGTCGCGGGGGCGATCGTGGCGCAATGCACCCCGGCGCAGGCCGAAAGCGTCGTCAAGCTGCCCGCCGCCGCCGTTGATCCGGCGGTCAAGGCGAAGCGCGCGACAGCGGTGCTTGCCGGCGGCTGTTTCTGGGGTGTCGAGGGCGTCTTTGCCAATGTGAAGGGCGTGATCTCGGTCGAATCGGGCTATCATGGCGGGAGCGCCGCGACCGCCAAATATGAGCTGACACACGACGGCAAGTCCGGCCATGCGGAGGCGGTGCGAATCGTTTATGATCCGACGCAGGTCAGCTATGGCACCTTGCTCCGTGTCCTGTTTTCGGTAGTCGCCGATCCAACCTTGAAGAATCGTCAGGGGCCGGACGTCGGGTCGCAATATCGCGCTGCGATCGTCCCGCTCGACGCCACCCAGCGCCAGGTCGCGACGAGCTATCTGGCGCAGATCGGCAAGGGCAAATATTTCGCGCGGCCGATCGTCGTCCCGGTCGAAAGCTACAAGCGCTTTTATCGCGCCGAGGCCAATCACCAGGATTTCATGCGCCGCAATCCGTCGAACGGCTATATCGTCCGCTGGGATGCGCCGAAGCTTGCGGCGTTTAAGCGGCTGTTCCCGGCGATGGTGCGCGCGACCCCGGCACCCTGACGGCTTCACTGTTCCCCCACTCGTCGCGCCTGAGGAATCATTCGTCGCAAACTGCTGGCCCCCCCTGCCCACGTGCGAGAGCAGATGGCTCGGGGATTTTGTACAAGTCGCAGGTTGCGGGGTTTTCATGAAGTTTGCGTTATCGGGCCGGCCGCTCCTCGCCATCACGATGAGTGCCGCCGTGCTCGCGGGTTGCGTCAGCAGCGCCGCTGTCGTCCCGACGCCGCGCACGCAGACCGCGACGCCGCGCCCCGCCGTTGCGCCGCGACCCGCGGGATCGGTGACCGTCCCGATCGGCCAGCCGGTACGATCGACGATGCCGCGCCCCGCGGGGCCGCTCGATCCCGGCTTTCGCCGCCCCCCAGCCGGGCTCAGCGAGCGCATCCATTTCCTGTGGCGCGCCTTTCCGGGCAAAACCGGCATCGCTGTGCAGCGCATCGACGGCGAATGGGCGCTTGCCGAGCGCGGCGGCGACCTTTTCCCGCAGCAGAGCGTGTCGAAATTTTGGGTCGCGCTGACCGCGCTCGATGCGGTCGATCAGGGTCGGCTGCAGCTCGACCAACAAGTGCGGATCGGTCCCGAAGATCTGACCTTGTTTTACCAGCCGCTCGCCGCGCGCGTCCGCGCGCAGGGGGCGGTGACCATGACCGTGCGCAGCCTGATCGAAACCGCAGTCACGCAAAGCGACAATACCGCCAACGACAGCCTGCTGCGCACCATCGGCGGGCCGGGTGCAGTGCGCGCCTATCTGTCCAAGAAGGATCTGGGCGCGATCCGTTTCGGCCCCGGCGAACGCTTGCTGCAAAGCGGCATCGCCGGAATGTCGTGGCAGCAAAGCTATTCGGTCGGCCGCAATTTCGAGGCTGCGCGGTCGGCGCTGTCTCCCGCGACCCGCCGCGCCGCGATGGACAATTATCTCGCCAACCCGATCGATGGCGCAAGCCCGACGGCGATCGCCAGCGCGCTTGCGCGGCTGGCGCGCGGGAAGCTGCTCTCACCCGAATCGACCGGATACCTGCTCGATGTGATGAGCCGGACCAAAAGCGGGCCGAGGCGGCTCAAGGCAGGTCTGCCGCCCGGCTGGAAATTCCTGCACAAGACCGGGACAGGGCAGAATCTGGGCGGGATGACCGCGGGTTATAATGACATCGGCATCGCCACTGCGCCCGACGGCACGCGCTATGCGATCGTCGTGATGTTGGGAACCACCACCTCACCGATCCCTGCGCGCATGGCGTTGATGCAGGCGGTGTCGAGCGCGGTTGCCGAATTTCATGGAAGATAATTGCTGATGCGGATCGCTGTTCTGTCGCTGTCGCTGCTCGCGCTGGCCGCCTGTGCGACCCCCGAAGCGCGGCTGCGGACCGGGCTGGTCAATGCCGGACTGTCGCAATCGATCGCATCGTGCATGTCCGAGCGGATGGCCGACCGGCTGTCGCTGCTCCAGCTGCGCCGCCTCGGATCGCTGTCGAGCCTGAAGGACAAGCGAATGAGCGATTTGTCGCTCAATCAGTTCCTCCACAAGGTCCGCGCGCTCAAAGACCCCGAGATTTTGACGGTCACGACCAGCTCGGCGGCGCTCTGCGCTTTTCGCTAAAGCAACGTCGCCCCCGCGAAGGCGGGGGCTGCTATCGGGGTTTCGGGACGCCAGCCGCCCCCGCCTTTGCGGGGCCGAGGAGTTCATTCGCGGGGTAGCCTTGCCCGCCAACTTGTGCTTAGGCGGCGGCAATTCTCCCCGCCCCAAGACTCGAAAGGCCCGGCAGACCTCATGAACATCCACGAATATCAGGCGAAAGAACTGCTCGCGAAATATGGCGTGGCGGTGCCCAAGGGCATCGCCGCGATGAGCGTCGAGGAAGCCGTCGCCGCGGCAAAGCAGCTCCCCGGGCCGCTCTATGTGGTGAAATCGCAGATCCACGCGGGTGGTCGCGGCAAGGGCAAGTTCAAGGAGCTCGGCCCCGATGCGAAGGGCGGTGTCCGCTTGGCCAAGAGCATCGAAGAGGTCGAAGCGCACGCCAAGGATATGCTCGGCAACACTCTGGTGACGATCCAGACCGGCGATGCGGGCAAACAGGTCAACCGCCTGTACATCACCGACGGCGCCGACATTAAGCAGGAATTCTACCTTGCCCTGCTCGTCGATCGCGGTTCGAGCCGCGTTGCGATCGTCGCGTCGACCGAGGGTGGCATGGACATCGAAACCGTCGCGCACGACTCGCCGGAAAAAATCCACACGATCACCATCGATCCCGCCACCGGCCTCCAGCCGCACCATGGCCGCAGCGTCGCCGCGGCGCTTGGCCTGTCGGGCGATCTGGCGAAACAGGCCGCCAAGGTCCTGGCCGGTTTGTACGCCGCATTCCTCGGCACCGATGCCGAACAGATCGAAATCAACCCGCTCGCTGTGTGCGAGGGCAAGGACGGCGACGAGCTGCTTGTACTCGACGCCAAGGTCGCGTTCGATGGCAATGCGATGTTCCGCCACAAGGATCTGGCCGAGCTGCGCGACCTGACCGAAGAAGACCCGGCCGAGGTCGAGGCGTCGGAATATGACCTCGCGTACATCAAGCTCGACGGCAACATCGGCTGCATGGTTAATGGCGCGGGCCTGGCGATGGCGACGATGGACATCATCAAACTGAACGGCGAATTCCCCGCCAACTTCCTCGACGTCGGCGGCGGCGCGAGCAAGGAAAAGGTCACTGCGGCGTTCAAGATCATCCTGAAAGACCCCGCGGTGAAGGGCATCCTCGTCAACATCTTTGGCGGGATCATGAAGTGCGACATCATCGCCGACGGCATCGTCGCGGCGGCGAAGGAAGTGAATCTGTCGGTGCCGCTGGTTGTTCGTCTGGAAGGCACGAATGTGCAGCAGGGCAAGGATATCCTGGCCAATTCGGGACTGCCGATTGTCGCCGCCAATGACCTGGGCGATGCGGCGAAGAAGATTGTCGCTGAAGTCCGCGCGGCATGATGTAATTGCCTCTCCCCTTGGGGGAGAGGGTTACGAAGACTTGCGGACTTGTCCGCTAGTCGAAGCTGGGAGAGGGTAACGTCAGTCACCGATCCTCACCAAGCCCGACTAGGCAGCAAGCTGCCAAGTCTCCCTCCTCTCCCCCAAGGGGAGAGGTGTCAGGTTGACGTTTACGTAAGCGCGAATTATGGCGCAGTGCACAATTTGCTGAGAGGAGCCAAGAGCCCATGAAAATCCTCGTCCCCGTGAAGCGGGTGCTCGATTACAATGTGAAGCCGCGGGTCAAATCCGACGGCACCGGCGTCGATCTGGCGAACGTCAAAATGTCGATGAACCCGTTCGACGAAATCGGCGTCGAAGAAGCGATCCGCCTGAAGGAAAAGGGCGTCGCGACCGAGATCGTGGCGATCAGCGTCGGCCCGGCGAAGGCGCAGGAAACGCTGCGCACCGCGCTGGCGATGGGCGCCGACCGCGCGATCCTGGTCCAGACCGACGACGACGTCGAACCGCTGGCGCTTGCGAAAATCTTCAAGGCGATCGCTGACACCGAAGCGCCGGGTCTCGTGATCCTCGGCAAGCAGGCGATCGACGGCGACAACAACCAGACCGGCCAGATGCTCGCCGCGCTCACCGGATGGGCGCAGGGCACCTTTGCCAGCGCGGTCAATGTCGAGGGCGATCATGTGGCGGTCACCCGCGAAGTTGATGGCGGCCTCGAAACGGTGAAGCTTAAGCTTCCCGCGATCGTCACCACCGACCTGCGTCTGAACGAGCCGCGCTATGCGTCGCTGCCGAACATCATGAAAGCGAAGTCGAAGCCGCTCGATACCAAGACCCCCGCCGATTACGGCGTCGACACGACCCCGCGGGTCAAGACGGTCAAGGTTTCGGAGCCGCCGGTCCGCTCGGCGGGCGTCAAGGTTGCCGATGTCGATGAACTGGTTGCCAAGCTCAAGGCTATGGGAGTGCATTCATGAAAACGCTCGTTTGGGTCGAACATGACGGCAAGGCCGTCAAGGACGCCACGCTCGCGGTGGTCACCGCCGCAGCAAAGCTCGGCGAAGTCCATCTGCTCGTCGCTGGTAGCGGCGTCGATGCGGTCGCCAAGGAAGCCGCGCAGATTGCCGGTGTGGGCAAGGTGCATGTCGCCGACAACGCCGCCTTCGATCATAATCTGCCCGAAAATGTCGCGCCGCTCGTCGCCGAATTGATGGGTCACCATGACGCCTTCCTCGCGCCCGCAACAACGACGGGCAAGAATATCGCGCCGCGCGTCGCGGCGCTGCTCGACGTGATGCAGATCAGCGAGATCCTGTCGGTCGAGGGTCCCAAGACCTTCACCCGCCCGATCTACGCCGGTAATGCGATCGCGACCGTCGAAAGCTCGGACGCGAAGCTGGTCCTCACCGTTCGCGGCACCGCGTTCGACAAGGCTGCGATGACAGGCGGTTCGGGCACCGTGGAAACCGTGGGCGCGGGCAGCGATGCCGGTATATCGAGCTTCGTCGGCGCCGAAATCGCCAAGTCGGAGCGCCCCGAACTGACCTCGGCGAAGATCATCGTGTCGGGCGGCCGCGCGCTGGGCTCATCCGAGAAATATCAGGAAGTGATCGTCCCGCTCGCCGACAAGCTGAACGCCGCGCTCGGTGCCAGCCGCGCCGCGGTCGATGCGGGCTATGTCCCCAACGACTATCAGGTCGGCCAGACCGGCAAGATCGTTGCGCCGCAGGTCTATTTTGCGATTGGCATTTCGGGCGCGATCCAGCATCTTGCGGGCATGAAGGACAGCAAGACCATCGTCGCGATCAACAAGGACGAAGACGCCCCGATCTTCCAGGTCGCCGACTTCGGCCTTGTCGCCGACCTGTTCAATGCCGTCCCCGAACTGACCGGCAAGATCTAAAACGGTCCTGTCTGTGGTCGGCAACCATCCTGGAGTCCCCGGCCTCGGCGACGCCCCGTTCAATGCCGGGGGTCGCCGGTCGGCGAGCCCGGGGATTGGCCGCGAAGTCGACGACGACGAGGATGATGGCGCCGCGGAAGACGTCCATGGCCGCGCGCTGGTCCTCGCCAGCGTCGCGCGCGATGCGCGGCTCAACCAGAAATTCCTGCTGCTGATTACCCTGTCGTCGGCGATCGCGACACTGGGCCTGCTACAAAGCTCGGCGGCGGTGGTGATCGGCGCGATGCTCGTGTCGCCGCTGCTCGGTCCGATCATGGGGGTTGGCTTCGGGTTGGCGACGCTCGAAAGCAATTTGATCAAACGGTCGCTGGTGACGATGGCGGCCGGGATGGCGGTCGCGATCATCGTTGCGATGCTGATCATCTGGGTGTCGCCGATCCAGGACGTCACACCCGAACTGCGCGCGCGCACCCAGCCGACGCTGCTCGACTTGGGGGTTGCGGTCGTCGGCGGGATCGCCGGGGTCTATGCGATCATGCGCAAGCTGTCGGGGGTGATGGTGGGCGTTGCGATTGCAACCGCATTGGTGCCGCCGTTGTCGACAATCGGTTTTGGTCTGGCAACGGGCCGGTTCGACTTCGCATTGGGGGCGGCGCTGCTGTTCCTCACCAATACGCTGGCGATTGCGTTTGCGGCGACCGGCATTGCGCGGCTCAACCGTTTCGGGCCGTCGCTGACGCCGCAGCACACGGCGATGCAGGTGATCGGGATCATCGTCACCCTGGGCATCCTGTCGATCCCGCTCGCGCTGTCGCTGAATAACATCGCCCGCGAGCTGCGCGCGCGCACGACGGTGCAGGCGAAACTCGATAGCCTGCTGGGAGATGGCGATCGCATCGATACGCTGACTGTGCGCGTCGAAAATGACGACATCGCCGTGGACGGCGTCGTGCTTGTCGATCAATATGCCTCGCAGCTCAATCAACGGCTAGCGGGCAATGTCCGCAGTGAACTTGACCGCAATGTGCGCGTCAATATCGTCCAGCTGCGCCAGCAGACCAACGCTGCGGTGCAGTTTGAGGCGCGGTTGAACCAGCGTATCGCAACGCTGGAGCAGCGCGAAGCCGACAGCGGCACGATCTTGGCGAGCTTGACCGTCGGCGAGCTGGTACGCCGCGACCGCGTGTTGATCGACGCGCAGGCGCGCCGCGTCGTCGTCCAGCGCGACCGCGAGGCCGAGGGCGAACAGGTTGCGGCGGCGGTCGACCGGATTATGAACTCGGTGCAGGCGGACCACCCGCAATGGCTGATCCAGAACGGCGCGCTGACCGCGGCAGAGGGACCGGAGCCGGAAACGGAAGCCGCAGACGCGCCTTAGTCACGGTGGCGTGGGGCGCGCCGAGCGTGTGGAGGATTATGGGTCTTATGGGTCATTGTAACCTTTGCTTGCATCGTCATGCGTCGCAGGTAACATTAGGCCAATGAAAACAACGGTACGCAACGTGGTGATGGCAGTCTTTGGGATTGCCTGTGCATCGTTGGGCACCGTCGTAGCCAAAGAGCCGATCCGGCTTGCGCCGAGTTCCAAATGGAACGTCCATTATGGCAACGACAATTGCAGCATGGGCCGCAGTTTTGGCGAAGGCGATCACAAGGTGGTGCTGGTCGCCAATCGTTATCAGCCGGGCGATTCATTGCGGTTGAGCTTTACAGGCAAGCCCGCCTACACCAGCCGCAACGACGGGTCCGTTCAGATCCGGTTCGGCCCGATCGAGGCGGCGCAGGAGGTCGAGTTTTTTCCCGCGACGACGGCCGACAAGACACCGGCGCTGATCATTCGCGACGCGGTGCGCATCGCGGCGCGCTCACCAGAAGAGATGGCGGCTTATGAGGCCGGGCTCAAGGCGGGCAACTATTCTTTCAAATTTTCCAATATCACGCCCGAACAGGAAGCCGCGGCAACCTATGTCGAGGTCACCAAAGCTCTCCGCCAACCCTTCATCCTGGAAACCGGACCGTTGAGCGGGCCGCTGGCGGCGATGCGAAAATGCACCGACGAACTGCTCTATCATTGGGGGATCGATGTCGCAAAACATGCCCATCTGACGCGAGCGGCGACGCCGAAATCCGATCCGCGCCAATGGGTCAAACCGCGCGATTATCCGCCTGCCATGATCATGGACGGCAAGCGTGCGATCGTTCATTTCCGGTTGAACGTTGGAACCGACGGCAAACCCACCGCGTGTCATATCCAGCAATCGACGCGGCCCAAAGCGTTCGACGATGCTGTCTGCAAAGCGATCATGCGCAATGCCGAATTCGAATCGGCGCTGGAAGCGGATGGAACGCCCGTTGCATCCTATTGGCTGAACACCGTAACGTTCATCTTATAATCCGCCGTAGAAGCTTAGCTTTCTTAGCAATGAAGAAATTGGCGGGTTGCACTCCCCGTTTTTCACCCGCATCGGTCTTTGCATGACCGATCTTGCTGCGCCCTTGTCCACGTTCATGGCCAATGCCGTCGGCCCCGGCGATCTGTCGGGCCTCACCCGCCTGTCGGGCGGCGCCAATATGGAAAGCTGGGCGTTCGATTGGGCGGATGGCGCCTATGTGCTGCGCCGCGCGCCGTCGGCGGATTATATGGCGGGGCGGCCCTATGGCCATGCCGACGAGGCGGCGCTGGTGATTGCGGCGCATGGCGCGGGGGTGAAGGCGCCCGAGGTTGTTGGGGTGCTGACCGACAGCGACGGCATGGGTACCGGCTATGTGATGCGGCGCGTGATGGCCGAGGTGAACCCGGCGAAGATATTGGCCGATCCGCCGCCGTCGCTGCTGAGCGATCTGGGGCGCGAACTGGCACGCATTCACGCCATTCCCGCCGCGACGATTCCGGCCGCGATCCCGTTGATGGACAGCGCGGCAGCGCTGGCCGAGCTGAAGGCGCGTTTCCTGGATTATGGCGGCGATCGGCCGGTGATCGCGCTGGCTATCAAATGGTGCGAGGAGCACCTGCCCCCGCCCGCCGAGCCGGTGCTGGTGCATGGCGATTACCGCATGGGCAATATCATGGTCGATGCGGACAGGCTGGCCGTCGTGCTCGACTGGGAACTGGCGCATCGCGGCGACGCGCATGAGGATCTGGCGTTCGGGTGCATGACGGTGTGGCGGTTCGGGCGGATCGATCACCCCGCGTTCGGCGTCGGCAGCCTCGACGACTATTTCGCGGCCTATGAAGCCGCGGGCGGCGCTAAGGTCGATCGCGAGCGCTTCCACTTCTGGCTCGTCTATCGCACCCTGTGGTGGGCGCTCGGTTGTTTGCAGATGGGGCAGGCGTGGCGAAGCGGCGCCGATTCGACGGTCGAACGCGTCGTCGTCGGACGGCGGACCGCCGAACAGGAGCTTGACCTGCTGTTGCTGCTGGAGGCGGAAGCGTCAGCAGAAGAGCGCGACCGCGCGCTGCCGTCGTCGTCACCCCCCGCTCCGGCGCCAGCCGGCGAGCCGACCAACCGCGAGATGGTGCAGGCGGTGCGCGACTGGCTGGCGGATGCGATCAAGCCCGACGCCGAGGGTCATGCGAAGTTTCAGGTCGCGGTGGCGATGAACGCGCTGGGGATCGTGATGCGCGATCTCGACGCCGGGGTGCGCGCCGAGGACCGGGCTTTGACCGATGCCTTGCTCAGCGGCGCGACCACGCTCGCTCAGCCCGGCCTGATTGCGAAACTGCGCCGCGCTGTGCTCGATAAATGCGCGGTCGACAGCCCCAAATATGCCGCGCTCGCCCGCGCCCGCGAGACGTGGGGCGGTCAAGAATAACAGGGAGAGAGACATGGATTTTGCGATGCCCGCCGACTTGCAGGCGTATCTGGATGAACTCGATGCGTTTATCGAGGCCGAGATCAAGCCGCTCGAGGACGCCGACGACAATATCCGCTTCTTCGACCATCGCCGCGAACATGCGCGCACCGACTGGGACAATCAGGGGTTGCCGCGGCACGAGTGGGAGCAATTGCTGCGCGAAGCCACGCGCAAGGCCGATGCCGCGGGGCACTGGCGTTTCTCGGCGCCGAAGAAATATGACGGGCAGGACGGGTCGAACCTATGGATGGCGGTGATCCGCGAGCATTTCGCCGCCAAGGGGCTGGGGCTGCACAACGACCTGCAGAATGAGCATAGCATCGTCGGCAATTTCCCCTTCGTCGAAATGTTCGAACAGTTCGCCACGAGCGAGGAGCAGAAGCAGGAGTTCATCCTCGGCGGGTTCGAGGGCAAGCGGCGCACCGCGTTCGGCCTGACCGAACCCGACCATGGATCGGACGCGACGCATATGGAAACGCGCGGGGTGCGCGAAACGCGCGACGGCGTCGACGGCTGGCGGATCGACGGGCGCAAGATGTGGATCACTGGCATGCACGTCGCGACCCACTGCGCGACCTTTTGCCGCACCGATGGCCAGGACGGCGATGCGAAGGGGATTACCTGCCTGCTCGTGCCGACGGGGACGCCGGGGATGACGGTCGACGAATATATGTGGACCTTCAACATGCCGACCGACCATCCGCGGATGACCTTCGACAATGTGTGGGTACCGGACAGCGCGCGGCTCGGTCCGGTCGGCGGCGGGCTGTCGATCGCGCAGAGTTTCGTCCACCAGAACCGCATCCGGCAGGCGGCGTCGTCGCTGGGCGCCGCGGTCTTCTGTATCGAGGAAAGCGTCAAATATGCCCGCCAGCGCAAGCCGTTCGGCGAGGCGCTAGCGCGCAATCAGGCGATCCAGTTCCCGCTCGTCGAGCTGGCGACGCAGGCGGAGATGCTGCGGCTGCTGATCCGCAAGACCGCGTGGGACATGGACAACACGCCGCACAAGGAGATCGAGCACACGCTGTCCGACAAGGTCAGCATGTGCAACTATTGGGCGAACCGGCTGTGCTGCGAAGCCGCCGACCGCGCGATGCAGGTGCATGGGGGCATCGGTTATTCGCGCCACAAGCCGTTCGAGCATATCTATCGCCACCACCGGCGGTACCGGATCACCGAGGGGGCGGAGGAGATCCAGATGCGCAAGGTGGGGGCGTATCTGTTCGGGTATCTGGGGTCAAGGCGGGGGACGATGGGGTAAGCTTCCCCTCCCTTGCAGAGAGGAGGGCTAACGCTTTCTTACAAACTCCGCACGCAGCACCAGCCCCTTGATCCCCTCATGGCGGCAGTCGATTTCCTGCGCGTCGCTGGTCAGGCGGATCGACTTGATCACGGTGCCGACCTTCAACGTCTGCCCCGCGCCCTTGACGGTCAGATCCTTGACGAGCACGACCGAGTCGCCATCAGCGAGCAAATTGCCGACCGCGTCGCGCACTTCGGGGCCGGCAGCATCGGCGGCATCGCGCGCGGCGATGTCTCCCGCCGACAACCATTCGCCGCTCGCCTCGTCATAAATATAATCGTCGTCGGCCATGCTGGTCCTAACTCGGTTTGCGGAAGCGCAGGGTGAACTGGTCGGTCTTGCCGCGGATTGCGGGGTCGAAGACGTTCGTCGTGCGCGGATCGTCGGCTAGGCGGTAGAGATCGCTTTCGGCTTCGAGTTTGAACCCGGCCTTGGTCAGCGCCGCGACCGCCGCCGCTTTGTCGATGCGGTGCAGGCTGTCGGCTTGCGTCGTGCCGGTGCCGTCGGCGGCGCTATGATCGACAATCACCAGCGTCCCACCGGGTTTCAGCGCCGCGAACAGCGCCGCGCTCGCCTTGTCGCCGGTGCCTTCGGGAAAGGGTTTCAGATAGAGGTCGTGGAAATTCTGCACAGTGATGATCGTGTCGAGCGGTGCGGCAAAGGCGGGTGCGGCAAACGGACCGGCGACGGCATCGACATTGGCATAAGCGGCGTCGACCGCGGCCTGATCATCGCCATATTGTTTGCGAAAGGTGATGAACTCGGCGGGCTGGAAGGCGTGGACCTTGCCCGTCGGGCCGACCGCGGCGGCGAGCAGGCGAGTGACATAACCACCGCCCATCACAAAATCGCCGACCTGTTCCCCCGGCGCGATCTGCGCGAACGCCAGCAGCTCGGCGGGCTTGCGCGCCGCATCACGCTCGCGGTCGGCGGCGGGGCGCGCCGGATCGGCGAGCGCTGCGGCATAGTCCGACGGCGCGGCATCTTTGGCGGCGAGTGGGGTCGCCGACAGGGCGAGCAGCAGGGCGAGGGTAAGCGGACGGATCATGGCATCGACTCCCGTGGTGTATCGCATCGGTATAACAGCATCGCAGCGGCTTCGCCCGTTTATTTGCATATCGCAATTTTGATGATAGGTTTCTTCGTGAAACTAAAAAGATCGGGAGAGTCGGGATGTTTGATCTGGTGATACGCGGCGGCACCGTCGTCGATGGTTCGGGCGGAACCCCCTTTGTCGCGGATGTCGCGGTCGATGGCGATCGCATCGTCGCGGTGGGCGAAAATCTCGGCGCCGGGCGCGACGAAATCGACGCGAGTGGGAAGATCGTCACCCCCGGCTTCGTCGACGTCCACACGCACTATGATGGCCAGGCAACGTGGGACGCCGAAATGGCGCCATCGAGTTGGCACGGCGTCACGACCGTCGTCATGGGCAATTGCGGCGTCGGCTTCGCGCCCGCCAAGCCCGACCGCCACGAATGGCTGATCAGTTTAATGGAAGGCGTTGAAGATATTCCCGGCACCGCGCTCGCCGAGGGCATGTCGTGGGACTGGGAGACTTTCCCCGAATATATGGACGCGCTGGAGAAACTGCCGCGCACCGTCGACGTCGCGTGCCACGTCCCGCACGGCGCAGTGCGTGCCTATGTGCTCGGCGACCGCGAGAAACCCGGCGCGATTCCCACCGAAGCCGACATCGCCGAAATGTCGCGCATCGTCGAGGAGGGCATCCGCGCCGGTGCGCTCGGTTTTTCGACCAGCCGCACCGTGCTCCACAAATCGATCGACGGCGAACTCGTCCCCGGCACCACCGCGACCGCCGAGGAACTGATCGCGATCGGCCGCGCGATGGGGCGCGTCGGTTATGGCGTGTTCGAAATGGCGAGCGACCTGAAGCGCGAGTGGAACGAATTTCAGTGGATGGGCGATCTCAGCCGCGAAACCGGCCTGCCGGTGACCTTCGCCGCGCTCCAGTCGATCGCTAAGGAACTGCCGCTAGAGGAGCAGATCGAGGAAATGCGCCGCCAGAATGCGACCGGTGCCAACATCGTCGCGCAGATCGCGCTGCGCGGCAACGGCATCATCATGGCGTGGCAGGGGACGGTCCACCCGTTCCGCTTCAAGCCGGCGTGGAGCGAAATCATCGATATGCCGTGGGAGCAGCAGCTCGCAAAGCTTCGCGATCCGGCGTTCAAGGCGCGCATGATCGCCGAGGAGAATGTCTGGCCCGAAAGTGACATTATCGACTTCCTGAAAATCGTCGCGCTCGGCTGGCCGGTGCAGTTCGAAATGGACCCCGACTTCAATTACGAGCCGAAGATGGACGAAAGCATCATGGCGCGCGCCACCGCGGCGGGGGTTTCGCCCGACGAATATGCCTATGACCTGCTGATGAAGGACGAGGGCAAGGGCTTCATCTATTTCCCGATCCTCAACTACCGCGACGGCAACCTCAATTTCCTCGAGGATTTACAGCATGCCGACGACACGGTGAACAGCCTGTCCGATGGCGGCGCGCATTGCGGGACGATATGTGACGCGGCCTCGCCGACCTTCATGCTCCAGCATTGGGTGCGCGACCGCGCGGGGAAGCGGATTGCACTCGAACATGCGGTCAGGCGCCAGTGCCGCGACACCGCCTTGCTCTATGGGCTTGAGGACCGCGGTGTGCTCGCGCCGGGCTATCTCGCCGATCTCAATGTCATCGACATGGACGCGATTAAACTCGGCAAGCCGTGGCTGGCGTTCGACCTGCCCGCGGGCGGCAAGCGCCTGCTGCAAAAGGCCGACGGCTATGTCGCGACGATCAAGTCGGGCGAAGTGACCTTCCGCGACGGCGCAATGCAGGGACCGACCCCCGGCGGGGTGATCCGCGGACCGCAGCGCGTCGAAATGGCGATGGCGGCGGAATAGGCGGGCTGAACCAAAGCTTCATTCCCGCTTCGTCATGCTGGACTTGTTTCAGCATCCCTGACCCGAACTATCGGCCTGTGCTGCGCCGGTTTCGAGGGCAGGCCATGGACGCTGAAACACGTTCAGGGTGACGAGATTTGGGCGGAGGGTCCGCCGCACGCAACTCGACTGAAGGAAAATGCCATGAAAGCCATGCAACTGCGCGCCCCCGCCTCGCCCGACAATCTGACGCTGACCGATCTGGCCGACCCCGGTGATCCGGGGCCGGGCGAGATCCGCGTCCGGCTTATCGCGTCGTCGCTCAATTTTCACGACTATGCCGTCGTCGTCGGGATGATCCCCGCCGCCGACGGACGCATCCCGATGTCCGATGGCGCTGGGACGGTCGAGGCGGTGGGCGAGGGGGTCACGCAGTTCAAACCGGGCGACACGGTGGTGTCGATCTTCTTCCCCGACTGGATCGACGGCGCCCCGCCCGCGACCGCGTTTCGTGGCGTGCCGGGCGACGGCATCGATGGTTATGCGCGCGAAGTGGTGGTAACCCCGCAGCATTGGTTCACGTGCGCCCCGCGGGGTTATAGCGCCGCCGAGGCTGCGACTTTGACCTGCGCCGGGCTGACCGCATGGCGCGCGTTGTTCGTCGATGGCTCAACCCGGCCGGGATCGACGGTGCTGGTGCAGGGCAGCGGCGGGGTGTCGGTGTTCGCGCTGCAGTTCGCCAAGGCTGCGGGCGCGCGGGTGATCGCGACCAGCTCGTCCGACGCCAAACTCGAGCGGCTGAAAGCACTCGGCGCCGACGAACTGATCAACTACAAGGAGGTGCCCGCGTGGGGTGCCAAGGCGCTGGAGATCACGGGCGGGGCCGGGGTCGATACCGTTGTCGAAATCGGCGGCGCGGGAACGCTCGACCAGTCGATGATGGCAACCCGCGTCGGCGGCCATGTTGCGCTGATCGGCGTCCTTGCGGGCTTCGCCGGACCGGTCCAGACCGGCCTGCTGATGGCGAAGAACCTGCGCGTGCAGGGACTGACCGTGGGCAGCCGCCAGCAACAGCTCGACATGATCGCCGGGATCGAGGCGAACGGCATCCGCCCGATCATCAGCGACCATTTCCCGCTCGACCGCCTCGCCGATGCGTTTCGGCATCAGGCCGCGAACGGGCATTTCGGGAAGATTGTCGTCGATATCTAACCCGCGTCATTGCGAGCGTAGCGACGCAGTCCAGAGCCTACGTAAATCGTCCTGGATTGCTTTCGCTGGGGTCGCAATGACGACTAGTTGGCGAGTCTCTAAACCCCGCTGCCATGCCCCGCGTCGCCGTGCCGGATGCTGTCGCGCTTGACGCCATATTCGGCGCCCCAGCGGTCGGTCATCTGGGCGCGGATGGTCCATAGTTCGGGGAAGAAGCGATGCCGTGCGCCGGCATTAAGCAGGTCGACGGCGCGGCCGCTGATCGCTTTCGATCCATGCCGATCGAGCGGTGGACGAGGCAGATGTGGTGGGCGCGGAATTTCTGGAACAGCTCGTCGAATTCGATCAGCGCCTCGGCGTCGGGTTTGATGCACCAAACCTCTCTCCTTCAGGGGAGGGGCCTTTTTGCTCAACCCCGCCGGTACACCCCCGCGGGCGGACGCCGCGGCGATCCTGACTGGCCGAGCCACAAGGGCGTCGCCGCCATGGTCACCGTGCGAGCAGGTCCGATGGCAGCGTCGGTTCGCTGACCAGCTTCGCCATCCGCCGCCACATCTCGTCGCGGCTGGGCTTGCCGCGTTCGACATGCGCACGGACCATCGTTTCACCGAGGCCGTAGTTGATGACATAGCTGCGATATTGATCGGTGAAGCTGACCGACTGTTCGGCGCGCTTTTCCGACACCAGCAGATATTTCTGGGTCAGCGCCACTGCGGTCGGCCGGTCAATCACGCCGTCGAGATATTGCTGCGCGATCGTCAGTCGTGCGCCGCCCAGCGCGTCGATCGCTTTGAGCAGCTGCCAGTAGCGATCGTCCGACGGCACCGCGATTTCGGCGAGCGGCATCAGCACGTCGCGTTCGGTCTCGGCCTTGCTAGCTTCAGGGAAAGCGAGGTCGATGCCGTAATTGGCGGTTCCTTCGGCGATCAGGCTTTGCGGGCTGTAGAGTGGATAGACGCTGAATTCGGTCCAGCCGCGCTCTTTGACCAGCTTTTCCTCAAGCTTCATGTTGAGCAGATGGTGGCCCGGATAACCTTCGTGGCAGCCAAGATCGAGCGCGCGCGACAGACGGATCGGCAGGTCGGTGTTGACCTGGATCAAACTGTGATACGCGCCCTGATAATAATTATAGCCGCTCCAGCTTTTGCCGGTGACGAAC
Source organism: Sphingopyxis sp. (assembly GCF_019459305.1). Taxonomy (GTDB): domain Bacteria; phylum Pseudomonadota; class Alphaproteobacteria; order Sphingomonadales; family Sphingomonadaceae; genus Sphingopyxis. The sequence goes on from NZ_JAIBES010000139.1 coordinate 34,145, forward strand.
TCGAGCCGGAAGCTCTCGCCGTCGGGCATCGGGATATGCGCGAGGCTGCGACCGCGGCAGCGCGCGATCGCGACGTCGAACACCTTTTGCAACCGGTCCTTGGGGATGGTGAAGGCGTCGAGATAGGCCTCGACGCGCGTCGCGAGCGGGCTGTCGCCAGGGACGAGCGCCTCGACCGCGGTGAGATGCCGGTCGTAGCTGGCGAGGGGTTTGAGCTGCGGGCGGACGCCGAACAGGCGTTCGGCCTCGTCGGCGAAGGTGAAGCGGGTGCCCTCCATCATCATCAGCCGCGTTTCGGCAGCGCGCAGCTGGGCGCGCAGGAAGGCGGCGCGGCGGCGGTGGAGCGGGTCGGACAGGCGGAGCGCGGTCGCGTTGAGCCGGGCGGTGAGGTCGCGCGTCGCGGCGAGCAAGGTGGGCTTGTCGCGCGGGGCCGCCTCGGCTGAAGTCTTGAGTTCGGGCGGGCCATAATAGGCGTCGATATAGCCGTCCTCATGGGTGCCGATTTCGAGTGTCAGCCGGAGGTACGTCGCGGCAATGTCGGTCAGCGCCTGCGCCGAGGCCGGAGCGCGCCGCACGTCGATGGTGGCGACGTCGGCCGTACCGCGCGCACTTTGGTTCGCCGCGCAGCCCGACAATATGGAGGCGGCCACCAGCGCCAAGGTTATCGAACGGAGCATCATGCGGTAACCGGATCGTCGTCTTCTGAGGTGTCCTCAACATCGCCGTCGGCGGCGATTTCGGCGGCGGATTCGCGTTCGACAGCATCATGCTGGTGATGGAGCGGGGCGAAGCGTAGCACGGCAAAGCCGACCAGCGCCGCGGCGAGCGATCCCATCAGGACGCCGATCTTGGCCTCTTCGATCAGCAGCGCATTGCCAGGGAAGGCGAGGCCGCCGATGAATAGGCTCATCGTGAAGCCGATCCCGCACAGCATCGCAATGCCATAGATCTGGAGCCAGGTCGCGCCGCGCAGCTTGCCCGCGATGCCGAATTTGACCGCGAGCCAGACGCTGCCGAAAATCCCGATCTGTTTGCCGAAGAAGAGGCCGGCCGCGATACCAAGCGGCAGTGGCGCAAAAATCTGTTCGATCGTCAGCGCGCCGATATCGACCCCGGCGTTGGCGAAGCCAAACAGCGGCACGATGGCAAAGGCGACCCAGGGATGAAGACCGTGCTCGAGCCGGTGAAGCGGCGAGGTCTGGCTGTCGGGGGTGCCAGGGGTGCGCTCGAACGGGATCGCCATCGCAGCCAGCACCCCGGCGATCGTGGCGTGGACGCCCGAGAGTAGCATTGCGTACCACAGGAACAGGAACATCAGGACGTAGAGCGGCAGGCTTTTTACCCCTTGCCGGTTCATGACGAACATCGTGCCCAGGATCGCGGCAGCGGCGGCGAGGGCCATCATGTTGATCTCGGCCGTATAGAAGAGCGCGATGATCGCGACCGCGCCCATGTCATCGACAATGGCAACGGTGACGAGGAAGAGTTTGAGCGACGTCGGCGCGCGCTTGCCGAGGAGCGCCAGCACGCCCATCGCAAAGGCAATGTCGGTCGCGGCCGGGATCGCCCAGCCTTGCGCCAGTCCCGGCGTCGACCCGGCGAATATCAGGTATAGCGCAGCGGGTACCGCCATCCCCGCTGCCGCCGCGATAAAGGGCAAGCGCCGCCGGTCCCAACTCGCCAGCCGTCCGTCGACAAACTCACGCTTGATTTCAAGCCCGACGAGCAGGAAAAAAACCGCCATCAACCCGTCGTTGATCCACAGATGAACCGTCATCGGGCCGAGCTTGTCGGTGAGCACAGGTCCGGTCACCGCATGGATTAGATGGTGATAATCATCGCCCAGCGCCGAATTGGCGATAATCATCGCCATAATCGCGGCGAAAATCAGCAGCATTCCTCCGGCGCTTTCGCTTTCAAGAAAGTCGCGCAGCGCCGAACGGGGCGGATTTCTGCCGGTCATGGGTCGGTGGTTCCTCTTGTTGCCCAGGGATGGCCGGTGTCCTAGCTCTATGCGCTCAGCTTTACAAATCCGCCTTGCGCTCCAGCAATATCGGGGTGGCCGGCGCTATCGATTGCATGGCTGGGGCGGGACTACGGCTGGGCTATGGCATTGGCGATACGGGCCGCGCGCGCGCCTATGGGCAGGCCGGTATCGTCGGGGCGCGGCGGCGCGGCAGGTTTGCCGGTGGGGCGAGTGTGATCGACCACAGGGTCGGTGCTGGCGAGAGTGCGCCGCTGCGGGTCGGCGCGCTGGCGGCAGGCGCTGTGCAGCCGGGCGCGGCGCGCGTAAATGTCGGACCGCGGTTGACTTTGCGCCTGCCCGATGTCGGCGAAGGCAGCCGGATCGCGCTCGATTGGCGCCAACGCATCGCGGGCGACGCGCGCCCCGCCAGCGGGCTTGCGCTGACGCTCGCGAGCGACTTTTAAACCGCGGCAAAAATAGCGGTCCAGCCGATTCCCCGCCCCGGAAAAATGGTCTAGGGTCATGGGACTCGGCGCAGTTTTACGCCGCAGACGCATGTTTCGAGGCCTATGGACCTTTACCTTCCTGTCGCCAATCTGTCGGTCAATGCACTGGTCATCGTCTTGTTGGGCGGCGGCGTCGGGTTTTTGTCGGGCATGTTCGGGGTCGGCGGCGGGTTCCTGACCACGCCGCTGCTGATCTTTTACGGCATTCCGCCGACCGTTGCGGCGGCATCGGCGGCGACGCAGGTCACCGGCGCGAGCGTATCGGGGGTGATGGCGCATCTCGAACGCGACGGAGTTGATCTGCGCATGGGGGCGGTGCTCGTCGCGGGCGGCCTGCTCGGGTCGTTGATTGGCGCCGGATTGTTCGAACTGCTCACCGCCTGGGGCCAGATCGATACGGTGATTTCGATCCTTTACGTGGCGCTGCTCGGCACCGTCGGCACGTTCATGGGCCGCGAGGCGTGGGGCAGCTTTCGCGCCGCGCAGGCCGGATTGCCCGCCCCGGCGCGCAAACGGCGCCACCATCCGATGGTCGCCAATCTGCCGCTGCGCTGGCGCTTCTATCGTTCGGGTCTGTACATCTCGCCGCTCGCGCCGCTGCTGCTCGGGATGATCGGCGGGGTGCTGACGATGCTGCTCGGGGTCGGTGGCGGGTTCATCATGGTCCCCGCGATGCTTTACCTGCTTGGCATGGGAACGCAGGTCGTTGTCGGCACGTCGCTGTTCCAGATCCTGTTCGTGACGATCGCGACAACGATGGTCCATGCGCTGACGACGGGAGCGGTCGACATCGTGCTCGCGGCGCTGCTGCTCCTGGGTAGCGTGGTGGGAGCGCAGTTCGGGGCGCGCTTTGCGCAAAAGGCGCGGCCAGAATATCTGCGGCTGGCGCTGGCGGTGATCGTGCTGTTGGTGGCGCTACAAATGGCGGTCGGGTTGTTCATCCGCCCCGATGAAATTTACTCGGTGCAATGACCGGTTGGCGCGCCTCGGTTCTGATGCTCGTCGCGCTGACCTTCGCGCCGGTCACGGTGCAGGCGGCCGATCCGCGGCTGGTTCCCGATGTGTCGAGCCGCGCGATCGACATCCAATACAGCTTTACCGGCGAGGAATTGCTGTTGTTCGGCGCGATCCTCTATCCCGGCCAGCGGCTGCCCGACGACCGCGCGGACATCGTCGTGGTGCTGAAGGGGCCAGTGCGCCCGATCGTGTTGCGCGAAAAGCGCCGCGTCGCCGGGATCTGGGTCAACGCCAGCAGCATCCGTTTGCGCACCTCGCCGGGATTCTATGCGATCGGATCGTCGCGCCCGATTGACAAGCTGGTCGACGAACGCACCGCAGCGATTTTCGAACTGGGGCTCGCCAATCTGTCGATGTCGCCGACCGAGTTTTCCGAAGCCAGCAAGCTCGAACGCTTCGAAGCCGGGCTGACCGACCTCTATCGCCGCCTTGGCCTGTTCTATGAAAATCCGGCGGCGGTCGAGATTACCGAGGGGGTGCTTTATCGCGCGCGCATCCCGGTACCCGCGCGCGTTCCGGTCGGTACCTATCGCGCCGAAACCTTTTTGATCAGCCGCGGCCGCGTGCTCGCGGTCGCGTCGCGCGACGTCCAGATCCGCAAGGCAGGGTTTGAGCGTTTTGTCGCGCTGGCTGCGGAGCGCCACGGCTTTCTCTATGGCCTGACCGCGGTGATTCTATCGTTGCTGCTCGGCTATGCCGCATCGGCGATTTTCCGCCGTCGTTGACCCGAGTTCCGGGGCGGACGCCTTTAGCCAATATTTACCCTGACCTGCGATACCGAAGTACGGGATCATTTTAGGCGGGGCATTTTGATGGATATGCAGGGTGGCGGATTTCCCGCCGGTGATTCGACCGCGGCGCAGCATGTTCGGCTCGCCGGTGGAGGCGTGGCCGCTTCGGTGGCACCGGTGATCAATCATCATCGCGACGATCTGATGATCGGCGAAGTGATCGATATTTCGGGTTCGGCCTCGCGCATCCTGCTTGATGCGGCGACGATCGGCAAATTGTCGGCGTCGACCGATGCCGCCGTCGCCATGGCCGGGCAGGTCGGGGCGCAGGTCAAGGTTCGCGTCGGCAATATCTGGCTGATCGCCAGCATTCGCGACCAGCAATTGCACGAGCGCGGCGAAGGGCTGATCATTGCGACGATCGACTTCCTGGGCGAAGGCGAAGAGGAAAAAATCACCGGCCGTATTTCGAATTTCCGCCGCGGCGTCACCCGCTATCCGATCCCGGGCAGCCAGGTTTTCGCGGCGACCAGCGCCGACCTGAAACAGATTTATGCTGCTGACGAGCGCGCGCATGTCGAAATTGGCACCGTCTATCCGACCAAGGATATTCGCGGTTCGCTGTATGTCGATGCGATGCTCGGCAAGCATTTTGCGCTGCTCGGCTCGACCGGTACCGGCAAATCGACCAGCGCGGCGCTGATTCTGCACAAGATTTGCGAACTCGCGCCGCAGGGTCATATCGTGATGATCGATCCGCACGGCGAATATTCGGCGGCGTTCAAGGGCATCGGCGCGCTGTTCGACGTCGACAACCTCGCTATGCCCTATTGGCTGATGAACTTCGAGGAGCATTGCGAAGTGTTCGTCACCGCTGAAGGCCGCGACCGCCAGTCCGACTGCGACGTGCTGTCGCGCTGTCTGCTGCAGGCGCGGACGAAGAACCGGCTGGCCGAAGGCATGACCAAGATCACGGTCGATTCGCCGATCCCCTATCTGCTGTCCGACCTGCTGAGCATCCTGACCAACGAGATGGGCAAGCTCGACAAGGCGACGTCGAGCGCGCCGTTCATGCGCATCAAGGGCAAGATCGAGGAAATGCGCGCCGATCCGCGCTATAATTTCATGTTTTCGGGCATGCTGGTCGCCGACACGATGGCGAACTTTCTCGGCAAGATCTTCCGTCTGCCTTCCGACGGGCGCCCGATTTCTATCATCGACGTGTCGGGGGTGCCCTCGGACATCACCGGGGTTGTCGTCGCGGTACTGTCGCGGCTGACGTTCGACTATGCGATCTGGTCGCGCGGCGAGCCGCAGCGCCCGATCCTGCTCGTCTGTGAAGAAGCTCACCGCTACATCCCGTCGAAAGACACGGGGCAGGGTCAGGCGGTCCGCAAGATCCTGGAACGGATCGCCAAGGAAGGCCGCAAATATGGCGTGTCGCTGGGGCTAATCACCCAGCGCCCCTCCGATCTGGCCGAAGGCGTGCTGTCGCAGTGCGGTACGATCATTTCGATGCGTCTGAACAATGAGCGCGACCAGCATTTCGTGAAAGCCGCGATGCCCGAAGGCGCGCGTGGTTTCATCGATTCGATCCCGGCGCTGCGCAACCGCGAATGTATCGTCTGCGGCGAAGGCGTGTCGATCCCGATCCGCGTCTATCTCGATACGCTGGAGGAAGACAAGCGGCCGGCTTCGAGCGATCCGCTGTTCTCGAAGCTGTGGCGCGAAACCGGCGGCGAGGCGGAGATTCTGGAGCGCGTGGTCAAGCGCTGGCGCAGCCAGGGGCGGTGAGATTTCTCTCCTCCCTGCAAGGGAGGGGAGAAAATGGGGCTATTTGGTCGCGGGCGGTTCCCACAGCTCGATCGGATTGCCTTCGGGGTCCTGGACGCGCGCGAACCGGCCGGTGGCGGGGTCGTTCCATCCTTCCTTGATGATCACATCGTCGCCCGCAGCATAAAATGGGGCGAGCACAGCTTCGAGATCGTCGACGCGCAGGTTGATCATATATTGGCGGTCACCAGCGAAATAGTCGGTGTCGGCCTTGAACGGCGCGAACACCACCGGACCTGCGGCGACATTCCATGTCCATTCGTTGATCGGGCCGGTGTCGTCGGCGTTGCACCCGGCACCGATGCCCAGCCGTTCCTTGTACCAGGCGTTGAGCGCGTCGGGATCGCGCGCCCGAAAAAACAGCCCGCCGATGCCTTTGACATGTCCCATATCCGCCTCCTTGCCGCGTGGCAGGCAGGCTAGCCCGATTGGCTCAGCGTTTCCACTCTCCGCTGCCGCGGAATTCTTCGCGGACCTGACCCGACTGGTTTAGCCGGGGGTCGGTGTAGGTCGGCGCCGGAATCGGGGCGGCTACGGGCGATGACATGACAGGAGCGGTCGGTGCCATGGTGCCAGGTAGCGGCGCGGCGGCGACATCGGGCAGCGGGGCGCCGACGCCGCCGAGCATCGGGGCCGGACCCGCAACGGGCGGCAGCCCCTGACCCTTCAGGATCGCGAGTTGCTGCGCCAGCGGCAGATAGGGTCCGGGGACTGGCTCGCGGCCGAGGTACGGGGCGCGGAAAGCGTCGGGCATGCCCCAGCGACCGCGCCAGCGGTGGAAGATATGCGCGCCGACGACATTGGTCATCACCAGGCTCTTGCCCCAGCGCGGCCAAATCGCCTGGGTGTGATAATGGGTCGCGAGGCCGACCTTGGGGAACACGAATCCGCCGAGAGCTGCCGAAGCGACCCGGCTGGCGCGCAGCCAGTTGGGCTTGCTCGGCGCCCGCGCCATCGCGCCGTCGCAGCTGAAGGTGAACTGGCAGACCCCGGCGCGCTGCGACCCCTGAAACACGACGCCGCACACGGTGTTGGGGAAACTCGGGTGGCGGACGCGGTTGATGACCGTCTGCGCGACGCCGCGCATGCCGTCGTCAGTCTCCGACGCTGCCTCGTAGTAGATGGCCGACGTCAGGCAATAATGCGCGCGTTCGCGGTCGAGCGCGGTGACGCCGCGAAAGGCATAGGGTTTGGCGGGCGGCCCGACAAAGGCTTCGTCGCGCAGCAAGGCCGGGTCGGCGGGGGGCAGCGCCGTAGCGTCGCCAAAGCCGATGCTGGCCGGATCGGGCAGCGTCGGGTCGATCTTGAGCGCTTCCTCATAATCCTCGGCATTCATGATCGCCCAGCGCGCGGGGTCAAAGGCGCGAAAATCGAGCGGCACCGAGACGCTGTAGGGGCCGAACACGGCGGGCGGGCGAAGCTGCCCGCTCGACAGCAGAAACGCCAGACACGCGACTGCCATCACCGCAACGATCGCCGCCCAAAAGGCACGCCCCGGCCCCGCCGGTTTTTCCGGCGCCGGGTCGCGCCAGGTCGAGCGGGCGGTCAGGTTGAGTTCGGGCTTCATCAATCGCCAAATTTCCATCGCCGCGCCCGCGCCGATTCGCGCGATCGTGGTGCCAATCAGCCTTATACCGCAAACGCCAATAAAATGTTGCAATGTGCGCGCGCCGTGCCGCAGCGGCACGGGCAGGGCGGTGGGGATTGACCCAGAAAGGCCAACGAGCGGCCGTTAGTGACCTGTTGATGCCGTTCGGGTAACGCCGCGCCATGACCGACGTGGGATTTCCAACCTACCGCCGCAGCGCGCGCACCGATTGGCGCATGTGGTTGCTGCTGGTTTTTGGGCTGGTGTTTCTGCGGGTCGGATCGGTCGTCGATCCGGCCGACAATTGCAGCGAGGACGGCCGCGAATGCGCGCCGTGGCTGGTGCCGCTGGCGCAGGGTCTCGGGGCGCTGGTCGCGCTGGGCGCGGGACTCAACATGCTTGCCAATCCGAACCGCGGCAGCTTCATCGATCCGGCTACGGGCGAGCTGGTGTGGTGGCAAGGGCGCATCGGACGCAGCGGCGGCGACGAAGGGCGCATCCATCCCTCACAAATCTGCAAAGTGCGCATCGTGCGGCAGGAGGATAGCGATGACGAAGTGCATCTTTACGATCTTGCTGGCGAGCGGTTGTTCTGGCTCGATCAGGAAGTGATTCCGTGGCCCTATGAGCGCTGGGCCGGACGGCTGAAGGCGCGCTGGCCGCATATCGTCGTCGAAAGTGTCTACTAACCGATCTTGGGCGTCTCGGAATGCGGGGGGGCGGCGAAATATTGGCGCATGCCGCGCTTGGCGCGATACGCATCGATGCGCTGCGCATAATGGCCGGGCAGGTCGAAGCTGGCATGGCGGGCACTGGCGCCGCGGCCGCGCGGCTCGTTCGATGCCATCAAGGCCATCTGGTGATGGTAGAAAAGCTCGTTCATATCCATCGGGCAGTCCCTTGGCGCTGGAGCGAGCTGGATGCCGAATGATCGGCGAATGGTCCGGCACGGCGCCCCAGGGACGCCGTGCCGGAGTTCATTCATGCAGGCTGAAGATTGACAGCCGAGGTCTTGCCGCGCTGGTCGGTTTCCAGCTCGTAAGAAACGCGCTGTTCCTTGTTCAGCGTCGACATGCCGGCGCGCTCGACGGCAGTGATGTGGACGAAGCTGTCGCCCGAACCATCTTCATTGGCAATGAAACCATAGCCTTTGTCGCTGTTGAAGAATTTTACGGTGCCGATGGGCATAAGATGTTTCCTTTCACGAAAACAGATAATCAACCGGCAAAAGCGCCGGAGGAGCTGGTAGCGCGTGAAGGGAAGTCTCAGCCGTAGGCATCAAATTTCCGTCGCAGGCGACGTTAGCAATGGTAGATTGCAACAAATTTGGCAAAAAGTCAAGCTTTTGCGCAATTCATCCGACGGCGGGTGCGTCGGCTGTCGGGGCGAGAGCGACTTTAGGTGAGGCGCGGGAACCTCGATGCGAACGCACTGTGTCGGCTCGACGAGGTAAGGATTCCGTGACCCAATGAGCGCCGGACTATTGCTGGTCGTCTCCGACGGGAGATTGTGGTGCGCGCACGACGGGCGTCTGGCGGGGAGGGTGGATCTTGGCCGCGTCCTTTTCTCCGCAATCATTTTCGAGTTGCCCGTCGACCGGTTCGGCCATGATGTGAGCCCGGGTGGCTTCAAGTGCATCGGCAGGAATGGCCTTGCCGACGTCCTCTGCGGCCGTGCAGCGAAAGGTATAGACCACGCGCGCGCATCTGCGGCCCGACCCGCGCCGCGTTTCGAACCATTGAATGTCGCGGCGAACGGCGTAACGAAATCCCGTGCACAGCGACCCGGCCGCGGATTGCATACGCGCAAACTCCCAGCTTGAATCGCGCATCTGGGCCAGCGTGAAATAGCCGATGCTGGCAACATAGCCATTTGATCGGTCATCGCATGCCAATCGGCGGCCAGGTTGTAGGGCGGAGCAGGGAGCGGCGTGCAGGATGTGGCGAGCCACGTCGTGGCGCAGGTGCAGACGAGCGGGATAAGCCTATTCTGGCGCATGCCGGTTTCTGGGCGCTAATGGGTTAACAAAGCAGATGTGCGCCCACATCGTCCGTCGATCGGCATTCCCCCTTGCCGACTCACCCGGTGCGGCCTATATGCGGCCTACTTCTTGACATGGTTAGCCAGTTGGGACGTCGGGGCCGCGGGCCGCGGCGGCTATACCCACATGCTTGCCGGTCATCCGATTTGAAAGACTCACTTGGCCGATCTTGACGTCCTCAATGCGATCATCGCGCCCGAAGCCGAGGCGATGGGCCTGTCGCTCGTGCGCGTCGCCTTTTTTGGTGGTGAGAGCGATCCGACCTTGCAGGTGATGGCCGAACGCCCCGAAACGCGCCAGCTGTCGATCGACGATTGCGCCGACCTGTCGCGCCGCATTTCGGTACAGCTCGACGCGCTGGAGGAAGCGGGCAAGGATCCGATCGAGCAGGCGTATCGACTGGAAGTATCGTCGCCGGGGATCGACCGGCCGCTGACCCGCCGCAGCGACTTCGCCGATTGGGCGGGGCATGAAGCGAAGGTCGCGCTCAAGGAAAAACTCAACGGCCGCCAGCGCTTTAACGGCCTCTTGGTCGGGATCGACGGCGATGTCGTCACGATTTTGGACAAGGAAGAGGCCCTGCATAAGCTGCCGTTCGACGCGATCGATACGGCGAAGCTGGTGCTCACCGACAAACTCATTGCTGCAACCGTCCCGCTTTCAGCCGAAGGCGCCGACGAACTGGAAGAAGAAGGACAGGACTGATGGCCACTGCCATTTCTGCCAACCGCGCCGAACTGCTGGCGATTGCCAACAGCGTCGCCAGCGAGAAGATGATCGACAAGACGATCGTCATCGAGGCGATCGAAGAAGCGATCCAGCGTGCGGCGCGCGCCCGTTACGGCGCCGAGAATGACATTCGCGCCAAGCTGGACGTCCAGACCGGCGACCTGCGTCTGTGGCGCGTCGTCGAGGTCGTCGAGACCGTCGAGGATTATTTCAAGCAGGTCGATCTGGCCGCGGGCCAGAAATTGCAGAAAGACGCCCAGCTGGGCGACTTCATCGTCGATCCGCTGCCCGCCGTGGATCTGGGCCGCATCGACGCGCAGTCGGCGAAGCAGGTGATTTTCCAGAAAGTCCGCGAAGCCGACCGGGCGCGTCAGTTTGAAGAATTCAAGGACCGCTCGGGCGAGCTGATCACCGGTGTCGTCAAGTCGGTCGAATTCGGCCACATCGTCGTCAACCTCGGCCGCGCCGAGGGCGTCATCCGCCGCGACCAGCAGATCCCGCGCGAACTGATGCGTGTCGGCGACCGCGTCCGCGCGCTGATCCTGTCGGTGCGCAGCGAAACGCGCGGGCCGCAGATTTTCCTTTCGCGCGCCCACCCCGACTTCATGAAGAAGCTGTTCGCGCAGGAAGTCCCCGAGATTTACGACGGCATCATCGAGATCAAGGCGGCTGCCCGCGACCCGGGTTCGCGCGCCAAGATCGGTGTCATCAGCTATGACGGCAGCATCGACCCCGTCGGCGCCTGCGTCGGCATGAAGGGCAGCCGCGTACAGGCGGTTGTGCAGGAAATGCAGGGCGAAAAGATCGACATCATCCCCTGGTCCGAAGACACCGCGACCTTCGTGGTCAACGCGCTCCAGCCGGCAACGGTCCAGCGCGTCGTCATCGACGAAGATGACAGCCGCATCGAAGTCGTCGTTCCCGACGACCAGCTGTCGCTCGCCATCGGTCGCCGCGGCCAGAATGTCCGTCTCGCCAGCCAGCTGACCGGCAGCCAGATCGACATCATGACCGAGGCTGACGCGAGCGAAAAGCGCCAGCGCGAATTCGTTGAGCGCTCGACGATGTTCCAGGAAGAGCTGGACGTCGACGAAACGCTGGCACAGCTGCTGGTCGCTGAAGGCTTCACCGAACTCGAAGAAGTCGCCTATGTCGGCATCGAGGAACTCGCCGGGATCGAAGGATTCGACGAGGAACTGGCGCAGGAACTGCAAAGCCGCGCGCTCGAGGGGCTGGAGCGGCGCGAAGAAGCATCGCGCGCCGAACGCCGCGAACTGGGCGTCGAAGACGATCTGGCTGCGATCCCGCACCTGACCGAAGCGATGCTGGTCGTGCTGGGCAAGGCGGGCATCAAGACGCTCGACGACCTCGCCGATCTGGCGACCGACGAGTTGATCGCCAAGAAGCGCACCGACAACCGCCGCGGCCCGCCGCGCAGCGAGCGCGCCGAGGACAAGGGCGGCGTGCTGGGCGAATATGGCCTGAGCGAAGAGCAGGGCAACGAGATCATCATGGCGGCGCGCGCCCACTGGTTCGAGGACGAACCGGCGGAAGACGCACCGCAAGCCGGGGAGGCCGCTGATGCGGACCCCGCACAATGATCAGCTAAGCGAACCAGACCGCGCTGGTCGGCGCGGCCAGCATGTGCCTGAACGGCGCTGCGTCATCACCGGCGAGGTTTCGCCGGCCGAAAGGCTTGTGCGCCTGGCGCTCAGCCCTGACGGCGATATCGCGCCCGACGTGCTCGGCAAAGCGCCGGGCCGCGGAGCGTGGATCGGCGTCGACCGCGCGACGCTTGAAGCGGCCCAAACGAAGGGCAAGCTGAAGAGCGGACTTGCGCGGGCGTTGCAGGACGGCAATTTTACCATCCCCGACGATCTGGGCGCGCGCATCGAAGCGCAGTTGGCGCGGGCGACGCTCGACCGGCTGGGGCTGGAATCGCGATCGGGCACCTTGCTCAGCGGCAATGAAAAGATCGAAACCGCGGCGCGCAAGGGTCAGGTTCGCTTGCTCCTTCACGCCAGCGATGCGGGCGAGGACGGGCGCAAGAAACTGGCGCAGGCGTGGCGCGTCGGCGAAGATGCCGAAGGGTCGGGGCGCGAGGGACTGGTCTTGCCGGTGGACCGCAGCACCCTATCTATGGCATTGGGCCGCGAGAATGCGGTGCATCTGGCGTTGACCGACGCCCGGGCCGCGGCGCGGGTGCTGGCGCATTTGAGCCGCTGGCAGTTTTTTACAGGATGGAGTAGGGACGCGGCCAACCGCGATTCCGACCCGCACGCCCCGCCGCTTGCTGGCGAGGACAAAATTGGGGCGGCGCCGACAGGCTCCGCCGCTTCGGACGCGTTTTGAAGGAATGATGAGTTTCGATGAGTGACGAACAGGACAAACCGACCCTGACCCGCAAGCCTTTGGGGCTGAAGCGGACGGTCGAGGCCGGACAGGTGCAGCAGCAATTCAGCCATGGTCGCCGCAATACTGTGGTGGTCGAGGTGAAGCGTCGCCGCGTGCTCGGTCGTCCCGGCGATCCTGCGCCCGAACCGGTGGTGGAAGAGGTCGAGGCCGCTCCGGCGCCCGCGCCCGTTGCTGCTCCTCCGCCCGCGCCGAAACCCGCCGCGCCGCGCGTGAGCGAGAATGACAGCCTGATGTCGCGCCAGGAGCGCCAGGCGCAATTGCTGCGCGAGGCCGAAGAGGCGCGCATGTCGTCGCTCGAGGACAATCGCCGCCGCGAAGAGGCTGCACGCGCCCGCGCTGCCGAAGAAGAAAAGCAGCGTGCCGAACAGGCGGCCGCCAAGCCCGCCGAGCCGACGCCCGCACCGACGCCTGCCGCCGCTGGCGAGCCGGTTGCCGAGGCGCCCGCAGCCGAGGCGCCGCAGCCCGCGGCCGCCTCGCGCGCGCCGACCAGCGCCGCCCCGGCGCCGCGCCGCTTTACCCCGGTCGAGGCGCCCAAGCGCCCCGAGCCGAAGCGTCCCGAGCCCAAGCCGAGCCGCGGTGGCGATACGCGTCGCCAGTCGGGCAAGCTGACCGTCACGCGGGCGCTCAACGAAGATGAAGGCGCCCGCGCCCGCAGCCTGGCGGCGCTGAAGCGCGCCCGCGAAAAGGAAAAGCGTTCGCACACCGCATCGTCGGGACCGCGCGAAAAGCAGGTCCGCGAAGTCGTGGTGCCCGAAAGCATCACGGTCGCCGAACTCGCGAACCGCATGGCCGAAAAGACCGGCGACCTGGTCAAGGCGCTGTTCAGGATGGGCAGCCCGTCGGCGAGCACGGATACGATCGATCAGGACATCGCCGAACTGCTGGTCACCGAATTCGGGCATGAGATCATTCGCGTCAGCGAAGGCGATGTCGATATTCGTCACGACGAAGATATCGATGACGCCGAACATCTGAAGCCGCGCGCGCCGGTGGTCACGATCATGGGCCATGTCGATCACGGCAAGACCAGCCTGCTCGACGCGCTGCGCGGCGCCAATGTCGTCGCGGGCGAGGCCGGCGGCATCACCCAGCATATCGGCGCCTATCAGGTGAAGACCCCCGACGGGTCGCTGGTCACCTTCCTCGATACGCCAGGCCACGAAGCCTTTACCGAGATGCGTCAGCGCGGCGCCAATGTCACCGACATCGTCATCTTGGTGGTCGCGGCCGACGACGGGTTGAAGCCGCAGTCGATCGAGGCGATTGCCCACGCCAAGGCGGCGGGCGTGCCGATTATCGTGGCGATCAACAAGATCGACAAGGAAGGCGCCAACGCCCAGCGCGTCCGCGAACGCCTGCTCGAACATGAGCTGGTGGTCGAGGAAATGGGCGGCGATGTGCAGAATGTCGAAGTGTCGGCGCTGAAGAAGACCGGGCTCGACAAGTTGCTCGACGCGATCGCAGTGCAGGCCGAAATCATGGAGCTGAAAGCCAACCCCGATCGCGCCGCCGAAGGCACGGTGGTCGAGGCGAAGCTGGACAAGGGCCGCGGCCCGGTGGCGACGATCCTCGTTCGCCGCGGGACGCTCAAGGTTGGCGACATCTTTGTCTGCGGCGCCGAAAGCGGCCGCGTTCGCGCGCTGATCGACGATCAGGGCAAGCAGATCAAGTCGGCGACCCCGTCGATGCCGGTCGAAGTCCTCGGTCTGGGCGGTGTCCCGATGGCGGGCGATACGCTCACCGTCGTCGAAAATGAAGCGCGCGCCCGCGAAGTCGCGACCTATCGTCAGGAACAGGCGACGCGCAAGCGCACCGTGCAGGCGCCGGTCAGCCTAGAAGGGATGTTCGAGGCGCTGGCCGACAAGACCAACGTCATCCAGTTCCCGGTGATCATCAAGGGCGATGTGCAGGGGTCGGTCGAAGCGATCGTCAACGCCTTGAACAAGCTGTCGACCGACGAGATCCGCGTCCGCGTGCTCCAGTCGGGCGCTGGGGCGATCACCGAAAGCGATGTGACGCTGGCGGCGGCAACCAAGGCGCCGATCATCGGCTTTAACGTCCGTCCGAATCCGAAGGCGCGCGATATCGCGAAGCGCGAAAATGTGCGCTTCATGTACCATGACGTGATCTACCACCTGACCGACGAAATCCGGAAGGAAATGGCGGGCGAGCTGGGTCCGGAGCGGATCGAAACCGTCGTCGGGCGTGCCGAGGTCAAGGACGTATTCCCGGCCGGCAAGCGCGACAAGGCCGCGGGTCTGCTCGTGCTCGAAGGCATCATCCGCAAGGGGCTGCATGCACGCCTTACCCGCGACGATGTCATCGTGTCGGCAACGACCATCGCGTCGCTGCGCCGCTTCAAGGACGACGTCGCCGAAGTGCGCGCCGGGTTGGAATGCGGTGTCGTGTTGTCGGATACCAACGACATCAAGGCGGGCGACAATCTGGAAGTCTTCGAAGTCGAAATGCGCGAGCGGACGCTGTAACAGGCGTCCGCCCTGCGCGGATCAGGAGGCGTCGGCATGGCTCGCTATGTGGCCTTATTCGGCAGCATCAATGTCGGCGGCAACCGACTGACGATGGCCGATCTGCGCGCGGCGTTCGAGGCCGAGGGGTTCGCCGATGTCGAGACGGTGGTGGCTAGCGGCAATGTCATTTTCTCGCACCCGGCGCGGCCGACGCGCGGGCTGGAGGAAAAGCTGACGTTGATGGTCGATGACCGGTTTGACATGCAGTGCGCGGCGCTTGTGCGCGATCGTGACGAGCTTGCCGCGGCGATTGCCGACAATCCGTTTGCGGGAGCCAATGAGGACAAATTCGTCCATACGATGTTCCTCGACGGGCAGCCAACGCAGGCGCAGTTTGATGCGCTGGCGGCCGACAAATGGATCAAGCCGAACGAGCGCCTCGCGCTCGGCGACCGCGCGCTCTATATCGATTATGGCGACGGCGTGGCCGAGAGCAAATTGACCGCGCGCCTGATCGAGCGGCAGCTGGAGCATAAGGGTACGGCGCGCAACATGCGCTCGATCGCGCGGATTGTCGCGAAGCTGGATGAATTGGAGAAGGGCGCGGCATGAAAGCGGCAGACACCAAAGGCCCCACGGTTCGCGCGCTGCGCGTCGGCGAACAGGTGCGCCATATCCTGTCCGAAATCCTCGCGCGCGGCGACGTGCATGACGATCAGCTGACCAAGCACCCGGTGAGCGTCACCGAGGTTCGCATGTCGTCGGACCTGCGCCATGCGACGGTGTTCGTAAAGTCGCTGCTCGGCAAGGAAGAAGAAGCGGTGCTGAAGGCGCTGCGCACCAACACTGCCTGGCTGCAAAAGAGCGTCGCCGAACGGATGGCGATGAAATATGCCGCGAAGCTGAAATTCCTGTCGGATGAGAGCTTTGACGAGGCGAGCCATATCGAAAAACTGCTGCGCGATCCCAAGGTCGTGCGCGACCTGGCGGGCGGCGAGAGCGAGTAGAGCGCCCAGTTTCAGAAATGATTGTGTAACCAAATAGGATATTTCGCCTAAAATCTTCGCGCCGATCTGGAACACTTGTCACATCATGAAGAATTGTGAGACGGGCCGGAAGAGCCTTCCGTTTGGCGGAAGGCTGTTCCGGCCCGACTGGCGTTTGGGGAGGGCGGTCCATGGCGCAGATCGGCAAGTCAGCGACACGGGATGCGTGCAGCGTGCGTCCGGGGGCCGCGCCGATGACCCTGTTTCTGGAATCGCTGGCGGAGTCTTCGAACGTCGCCGCATCGGCGCGCTCGGCGGGGGTGGCGGGCAATGCGATGTATGGGGAACGGCTGCCCAATGCCGGATTCACGGCGCGCCGGCACTAGGCGCTGTGCGGAGGGTTCGCGCGGCTGACCATGGCAACCTGCCGATCGGGGAGGGGCAGGAGGCGTGGCGGATCACCTTGTCAACGCCGGGTCCCGGCTTTGCGCCTTGGGTTCGCACCAGCCCGGATTTGCATATCGCGGCCGCTGTTCTGGCGGCGCTGCCGCCTGATACGATGATCGCGATACGCCAGGTCGGCGACTTTGGACTGTCACTGCCCTTGTCCTTGTCCTTGTCCATGACATTAGAGGCTGAAACCATGAGTGAAATGCCGACGACCCTGCGCTTTGCATTGCCTATGTTGGCCGTGGCGCAGGCACAAAAGGCGGTCACTTACAAGGAGGCGCTGACGCTGATTGATGCGCTGGACCATGCCAAGGTCGAAGGCGGGCCGCTAAACGATCGGCCCGCGGAACCTGACGCGGGGTGATGCTGGCTGGTTGGCGAGGTCCCGACGGGCGATTAGTCTGGGCAGGGGAATTCGATCGTGATCTGGACGGCCGGCGACTGGCGATTTGTCGCGCCACAAGTCGGGATGGTGGTCGTGCGGCTGGCCGATGGGGCGCGGCTCCGATTCGACGACGGCGAATGGGTCGCACCGGTAACCATCGTCGGCCCATCTGGTAGCTCGACAATCGATGCCGAAGCGCGTAGCGCGCTAGCTGCGTTGATCCAGCACCTGCAGGCGCAGGGTCTTCTGATTTCAGGCTGAATTTCCTCTCGTTGGTTTTAAAAGTGCGACTTTTTGGCAACAGATTAGCGATTTGTTCACTTGCACGGAACCAAAGCGGCGAGTAGGACGTCTGCCGAGACGTATATCTCAATTTGAAAGGGGAATTACTATGAGGAAGCTTGCCTTAGCTGTGGCGTTAGCCTCCACTGCCCTGGCGTCGCCCGCTCTGGCCCGCGATGGCTCGTGGTACGTTGGCGTCGGCGGCGGTGTGATGATCGTCGAAGATCTGGATCTCGACATCGGGACCTTTAACAATGCCGCATCGCTGGACCATCGCACCGGTTATGATTTCGAAGGTACGGTTGGTTATGACTTCGGCGGTTTCCGCGCAGAAGTCGAAGTCGGTTATCGCGAAGCCGACATCAAGTCGGGTCGCTTCGGCGTTCCGGGCATTCCGGCGACTGCGTCAGGAACCGGTGCGCTCTACACCGGCGGCACGGCGCTTAACGGCGATACGAATGCGCTGAGCTTCATGGTCAACGGCATGCTCGACTTCGGCGACGACGACGGCCTGCAGGGCTTTGTCGGCGGTGGTGCCGGTGTTGCCCGCGTGTCGGTCGAACCCGTCTTCGCTGGTGCGTTCCTCGACGATTCGGACACGGGCTTCGCCTGGCAGGCGATTGCCGGCGTTCGCGCGCCGCTCAGCAGCAACTGGGATGCCGGTCTGAAGTATCGTTTCTTCAACGTCGACAATATCGATCTGGTTGATCAGGTCGGCCGTGACGTTTCGACGCGCTTCCGCTCGCACTCGATCCTGGGTACGCTGACGTACAACTTCGGTGGTGCACCGGAGCCGGTTGTGGCGCCGCCGCCCCCGCCGCCCCCGCCGCCCCCGCCGCCCCCGCCGCCCCCGCCGCCGCCGCCTCCGGTGGTGTGTGAGCCCGGACCGTACATCGTGTACTTCGACTGGGATCAGTCGAACATCACGCCGGAAGCGGCTTCGACGCTCGACAACGCAATCAGCGCTTACAACCGTGGTTGCACGGGTACGCAGGTCATGCTGGCCGGTCACGCCGACCGTTCGGGTGCGGCCACGTACAACGTCGGCCTGTCGAACCGTCGTAACGACGCAGTTCGCAGCTATCTGACCGCTCGCGGTATCTCGGATAGCTCGATCGGCGCTGAAGGTTTCGGCGAAAGCCGTCCGGCCGTTGCTACCGCCGATGGCGTCCGCAACGACCAGAACCGTCGCGTGGAAATCACTTACGGTCCGAACTCGGGCATGTAAGACCGGTTTCCGCTCCCGATCGGGACTGGAAGAAACAAGTGAGGGCGGTACCGCAAGGTGCCGCCCTTTCTTCTTGGGACGTGTCGATCCCGGCCTTACCCGCGCAAGACGCAGACGAGTTTGAACGCGCGAGTTTTGCTTGCCAGACCAGGAGAATGTTATATTATCACATAACGATTGTGCGGTCGGCTGATCGAGGCAGGGCGCAAGGTCGCCACATGCGCCGCTGATTGCCAGTCAGGAAAGACAGCATTGGCTGTGCCCTATGGGGAGAGAGACTATGCGCCGACGCCGCAGCATTTTTCGCACCGATCCCAATGCCAGTCCGTTGATCAACACGACGCCGCTGATCGATGTCATGCTGGTGATGCTGGTAATGTTCATCATCACCATTCCGCCGCCGACGCATAGTGTCGATGTGACTTTGCCGGGCGTTGACGCTGGCCCCGCCGAGGTGCGCGAGGAGAACCGCATCACCATCGACACTGCAGACGTGATCCGCTGGAATGGCGAGGCGATCGACCTTGCGCAGCTTGGCGAACTGGTGAAGGTGGCATCAGGGCAGCGCGATCCTGCGACGCTGAAGTTCGAGCCCGAAGCCCGGGCGCGGTACCTGCGCGTCGATCAGGCCATCGGTGAAATCCGGCGCAACGGGGGCTCAGCCATCGCTTTTCCAGGCATCGAGCGATATGCCGCGACCATCTGATCGCTAGCTGTTCCCAGCCCCGTTCAAGCAGACGGCGGCGTACCGGGGCGGAGATATGCCATCATATAGCCAACATAGTCGACTTTGCCGAGCGGGATGCCCATGTGGCGCAGGATCGAATAGGCCGCGACAAGATGGAAGTAAAATTGCGGCTGCGCCCAGTCGCGGACGTAGGCGCGCGCGGTCATGTCGAAGACCATGCCGTTGGGCAGATCGAAGCTGACAGCCCGGTCCGGGTCGGCGTCGAGCGTGGCTGCGTCGACGGTGTCGAGCCATGTCAGCGTCGCAGCAATTTGGGCCTGAAGGCCTGCGAAGTCGGTCGCGTCGTCGGTCAGCGTGGGCGCGCCGATTGCGCCGAGACGCGTCGGCGGCTGGATGGCCTGGAGGCAGCTGAAGCGAACCTGCGAGGCGAGGGGAAACATATCGGGCGCGAGCCGCGCGACGATCAGCTGCATTTCGCCGACGCCGTTCTCCGCGCCCGTCGCGAGCGCCTTGTCGAGCTGCGCGGACAGTGCGCCCAGGCCGTTCTTATAGGCCGGAACGATCATATCATAGAGCATCGTCATATCCTTTGCGGGTGGGCGATCAGGCGGGGGCGAGATTGTCCTGGAACTGCAGGCGGGCGAGGCGGGCATAGAGACCATCGGCGGCGACGAGCGCGTCGTGCTTGCCTTCCTCGACGATGCGGCCGTTATCCATGACGATGATGCGGTCGGCGGCACGCACGGTCGCGAGCCGATGCGCGATGACGATCGTCGTGCGGTCGTGCATCAAGGTTTCGAGCGCGTCCTGCACCAGCTTTTCGGATTCGGCGTCGAGCGCCGACGTCGCTTCGTCGAGCAGCAATAGCGGCGAACGGCGGAGCAGCGCGCGGGCGATGGCGACGCGCTGGCGCTGGCCGCCCGACAGTCGGGCACCGCCTTCGCCCATGAAGGTGTCGAGGCCGTCGGGCAGCTTGCGGAGGAATTCCTCTGCATTGGCGGCACGCGCGGCGTCCCACAATTGCTCGTCGCTGGCGTCCCAATTTCCATACCGCAGATTGTCGCGCGCCGAGGCGGCGAAGATCACCGTTTCCTGAGGTACCATGGCGATGCGGGTGCGGATGTCGGCGGGGTCGGCGTCAACGAGCGGGACGCCGTCGAGCAGGATCTGCCCCGCCTGTGGATCGTAAAATCGCTCGGCAAGCTGGAACAGCGTCGATTTGCCGGCGCCCGAGGGGCCGACGATTGCAACGGTTTCGCGCGGCTGGATCGCGAGGCTGAAATTGTGGAGTGCCGGAGCGTCGGGGCGCGTCGGATAATGGAACTCGACGTTCGCGAATTCGAGCGTACCGCGTGGCGGTTCGGGGAAGGCGCGCGGCTGCGCGGGTGGGGCGATGCTCGCTTCGGCATTGAGCAGTTCGCTGAGCCGCTCGGCGGCGCCTGCGGCGCGTAGCAGGTCGCCATAGACTTCGGTCAGCGCGCCGAACGCGCCCGCGACGAGTCCGCCGGTGAGGACGAAGGCAGCAATGGTGCCGCCGGAGATCGTTCCCGCGGCAACCCCCTCGGCCCCATACCAGAGCAGAGTGGTGATCGCGCCGAATAGCAGCCCAATGACGATCGCAGTCATGATCGCGCGCAGGCGGATGCGGCGTTTGGCGGTCGCAAAGGTCGCTTCGACCGCGCTCGAGAAGCGCGCCGCTTCACGCTCTTCCTGACCGAATGCCTGGACGATCTTCATGGCGCCCAATTGTTCCGACGTCGTCGCGCCGATGTCGGCGACGCGATCCTGGCTCGTCCGCGAGACATTTTGCAGGCGGCGACCGAGCAGGACGATCGGCATGATGATCACCGGGATGCCGAGCAGGATGCCGCCAGTGAGCTTAGGCGACAGGGTGAAGAGGTAGGCAATGCCGCCGATTCCCATGACCATGTTGCGCAGCGCCACCGATACCGTCGTGCCGACGACCTGTTCGATGATCGTCGTGTCCGACGTCATTCGTGAGGCGATCTCGGACGGTCGGTTTTCCTCGAAAAAACCCGGTGCGAGGCGGAGCAGGTTGCGCTGTACCGCCTGGCGGATGTCAGCGACGGTGCGCTCGCCCAGCCAACTGACGAAATAGAAGCGCAGCGCGGTGGCCAGCGCCAGCGTTAGCACAATGCCATAGAATAAGCGGAAATGCGGCGCGACATCGCCGCCACCGGCGACAAAGCCGCTGTCGATCATTTCCTTGAACTGCCACGGGATTGCCAAGGTCGCGAGCGCTGCGACGCCGAGCGCGACCGCGGCGATGACCAGTTGCAGCGGGTAGCGGCTGGCATAATGCCAGATCATCCGCAGGCTGCCGAGCTTACGGCGGGGTTCGGTGGGGGCTTTCGCAGCGGAAAGGTCGGGGGTGCTGGCCATCGCAGCGGCCCTAGCAGTGGTGGCGCCCGCGCTCAACGGCGCAGAATGGCGCTGTGCTTCATGGATCATGAAGCCGGGCTGCATAGTTGGACGCATAATTTCGGACAAAGATGATGGCGATCTGGGTTTATGACGCATTGCACAATAGATTGGATGCCCTAGACTGGCGCTAACGAACAGACGCCCATAGAGCGTCGGGGCTTGCCAAGGAACGTATCGATCATGCTGTATCACGCCTTTGAAATGCACAAGAGCTGGCTGGCGGGCGCGAGCGCGCTGGCGACCGCGGGCGCGCAGGTGATGCAGCACCCGGCAAACCCACTGGGCTATTTTGGCGGCAGTTCGCAATTTGCATCGGCGCTGGAAGTATTCGCGCATGCCGCGGCGCCGCGCGGCAAGCCCGCGTTCGACCTTTACGAGACCGCCGTCGGTGGTGAAGTGGTGCCGGTGACCGAGGTAGTTGAGGCGCGCAAACCGTTCGGGCAGCTCAAGCATTTCAAGCACAAGGGTACGAAAGACGCGCCCAAGTTGCTGATCGTCGCACCGATGTCGGGCCATTATGCGACCTTGCTGCGCGGCACGGTCGAGCGAATGCTGCCCGGGCATGATGTGTGGATCACCGACTGGCGCGACGCGCGCAACGTGCCGCTGGAGGCGGGCAGGTTCGACCTCGACGATTATATCGATTATCTGATCGGCTGGATGGAGCATATCGGCCCCGGCGCGCATATGCTGGCGGTGTGCCAGCCGTCCGTTCCGGCGCTTGCCGCTGCAGCGATCATGGCCGCCGACAAGAATAAATGCCGTCCGAAAACGCTGACGATGATGGGCGGCCCGATCGATACGCGCAAGGCGCCGACCGCGGTCAATCAGCATGCGATGACGCGCCCGCATGCGTGGTTCCAGGAAAATGTCATCGCGTCGGTCCCGGCCTATTATCCGGGCGCCGGTCGGCGTGTCTATCCGGGGTTCTTGCAACTCGCGGGCTTCATGTCGATGAACCTGGGCAATCACATGATGAGCCACTGGTCGATGTTCAAACATCTGGTCGACGGTGACGGGGAAGAGGCCGACAAGACCAAGGAATTCTACGACGAATATCGCTCGGTGTGTGATATGACCGCCGAATTCTATCTGCAGACCGTCGATGTCGTGTTCCAGCGCCACGCGCTGCCCAAGGGCGAGATGCTGCATCGCGGCAAGCCGGTGGATCTAAATGCGATCGAGGATATTGCCCTGCTCGCGATCGAAGGCGAGCGCGACGATATTTCGGGGATCGGCCAGACGAAAGCGGCGCTGACGCTGGCGAAGAACCTGCCGGCCGAACAGAAGAAATATCTGATGGCGAAGACGGTCGGTCATTACGGGATCTTCAACGGCCGCAAATGGCGCGAAGATATTGCGCCGGTGGTCGAAAAATGGATACGGAGCAACGGCGGATAACGTCCGCCGCCATCGGCATCGGCCTTTATCGCGGTCGATTCGAGCAGGAATGATCCAAGTGACCAACCGCATCGGGGCAACCTTGGCTGCTGCAATGCGCGCCGTGGGCAACCAATGGCTGCCGATCGGCGTCGGCGCGGCGGTGTGGATGTTCGTTACGCTGGCCAGCGCGGCGCAAGGCCAGCTTTTTGCAACCTATCACGGCCGCGAACAGGATTGGTGGCCGACGCTCGGTTACACTGCGGCGGTCTTTTCGGTCTGGGCGCTTTTGTCGCCCGCCGTGCTGATGGCGGCCGACCGGATATGTGCCCCGTTGAAGCGGTGGCGATGGAGCCGGGCGGGGCGGTGTTCCAGGCGATCACGGGCGAGGCCGGGGCGGCATTCGATGCGCTAAGGCGACGCAATCCCGACGGCGCCGCGGCGCTTTCGCGGCTGGGCGCCCAAGTCGATGACATACTCCTTCTCCATTGGCAGCGCGCCGGACAGGTGCAGGACGATACGACCGCGTCGTTGACCACCGGCGTACAGGCGGCGCAGTTCGCATTGGCCGGACCAACATTTGCGGCGGCGCAGGCGCGCTGGGACAGCCATATGTCGGTCCGGATGGTAGAGGCCGTGCGAGCCAATCCGGGCAAACGCGTAATGGTGATCGGCAGCTACAAGAACCGGGCGATGCTGCAACAGGCCGCGCAGGCGGTCGCCCCGCAGCGTGTCATCAACGCATCGCAATGGTTCGAAAAGACGAATTCCGCCATAACCGTGATCGAAAGGAAGTGATGATGAAACGCTGGTATGATGGAAGCTGTCACTGCGGCGCGGTGAAATTTCGGTTTCACATGGATGTCGGTTCTGGCACCAGCAAGTGCAACTGCACCTTTTGCTGAAAGCAGCGGAACTGGAAAGTGGGCGGGTTGAAGCCCGAGGATTTCGAGCTGGTTTCGGGCGAAGACGCCCTGGCGACCTATGCGCGCGAAACCGAAGCGTTCGCGATAGCGCACAAATTCTGTGCGACATGCAGAACCCAGACGCACGGCAGCGGCTATCTGAAAGAGCTGGGCGGCGCCTTTGCCTCGGTTCGGGTCGCTGCGATCGACGATCTGGCGGTCGAGGAACTGGTCTCCGCCCCGGTCACCTTTTGCGACGGTCTGCAGAACAATTGGTGGACCAGCCCAAACGAGACGCGCCACCTCTAATTGGTGGTTCTCGAGCCTTGCGCGCGGCGCGACGATTCCGGATTTGACGGGATGCCGACGACCGCAGCCACACCGTGCGGCATTGCGACCCTTAGTGCCAGGACGAGGTGCGCACGCTCCAGTAGGCGACATACAGCAATCCTGCCCACAGCAGCAAGATCGCGGCCATGCCGACACGGCTCGACGGGCGTTCGCTTGCGGCCTCCGCGGCGGCGTGGAGTTCGCTCCAGAGCGGGCCGCGGATCAGGCGGCGGACCGCCCACAGTCCCAATGGGACGATAAGGAGGTCGTCGAGCCAGCCCAGCACCGGAATGAAATCGGGGATCAGGTCGATCGGCGACAATGCATAGGCGGCGACCGCGATCGCCAAGAACCGCGCGAGCACAGGCACGCGCGGGTCGCGTGCGGCAAGCCACGCGGCGTGCGCTTCGACCGCGAGACGATGGCCAAGATCGCCGATGCGTTCGGAAAGGGATTTGCCGGTCATCGCGATCTATACTAGCCTTCCTGCATGGCGATCCAACTGAAAAGCGCGCGGGTCGAGCGTTGGGCGGTGGCGGGATCGTCTGTGATCGCGCGCGGCGCCAATAATTTTGTCGATGTTGTGGTGGCGGAGGTTGAGAGCGAGGGCGCGATCGGGCGCGGCGAAGGCACGCCGGCCTATTATCTGGGCGAGGATGCCGCGGCATGCCGCGATCAGATATTGCTGGCGGCGCCGCATATCGCCGACCTGGATGCCGCCACCGCGCGGGCGTTGGTGCAGGAATTGGTGGCGCCCGGCGCCGCGCGCAATGCGCTCGATTGCGCCTTGTGGGATCTGGCGGCGAAGCAGCGCGGGCTGCGACTCTGGCAGGTGGCGGGCTGCGATGGCGCGCCAACGGCACGGGTTACCGCCTTCACCATCTCGCTCGGCACGCCAGGGGCGATGGCCGAGCAGGCCGCGACCGCCGAGGCCGACGGCTATCGCCTGCTCAAGATCAAGCTGACCGGCGAGGATGATCGGCTGCGCGTTGCCGCGGTGCGGACGGGGGCGCCCGAAGCGCGGC
This sequence comes from Sphingopyxis sp., assembly GCF_019459305.1. Classification (GTDB taxonomy): domain Bacteria; phylum Pseudomonadota; class Alphaproteobacteria; order Sphingomonadales; family Sphingomonadaceae; genus Sphingopyxis. The sequence continues at coordinate 59,543 of NZ_JAIBES010000139.1, forward strand.
TGATTGTCGATGCCAACGAAAGCTGGGGGCAGCTCGACATATTGGCTGAGGCCGAAGCACTCGCCGATTTCGGGGTCGAGATGATCGAGCAGCCCGTCGCGGTCGGCGCCGACGCGCTGCTCGATCCGATTTATGCACCGATCCCGTTCGTTGCCGACGAAAGCTGCCAGACCGCCGCCGACGTCGCGCGGATCGGCGCCTTCTACGATGGGGTGAACATCAAGCTCGACAAAGCGGGCGGGCTGACCGAGGCGTTGCGTATCGCCGATGCTGCCGACGCCGCCGGCCTGTCGATCATGGTCGGATGCATGTTGTCGACCAGCCTGGCGATCGCACCGGCGTTCGTACTGGCGCAGCGGGCGCGATGGGTCGACCTCGACGGCCCCGCGCTGCTGGCGCGGGACCGTGAGGGTGGGTTCGAGTTTCGCGAGGGACGGATTGGGCCGCCGGTCGTTTGACAAATCCCTGTCGCGCAGCGATGGGGAGGGGAAGGGCTCATCGCAGATGAGTGGTGAAGGGGCGGCAGCGTTTCGCCTTAGACCCTCCGTCAGCCCTTCGGGCTGCCATCCCCTCCGATGCCTGCGGCACAGGGAGGATTTGGAGTTACAGCGCCACCTCGGCGTGCTTGCCGAGATCGCCTTCGTTCATCTTCATGCCGGTCATCAGTTTGAAAACGCCCTTTATCCCCGGATCGGCGGTCCAGATTTCGGCATCAGCCAGGTCGAAGCGCAGCAGAACAAGTGTGGGATCATCCTTGCCGCCGTCATACCAAGCCGCGACGCCGTTGCTCCACAGCCTGTCGAGCACGGCGCGGTCATTTTCGAGCACCAGCGTTCCTGCGATGCAGGCGAACAGGTCGTGGCCCTTGGATGCGAACTGCGCCATCGCCGGACCGCCGTTCGCAAGGCGGTTGTCGGTCGAGGTAAAGAACCAGAAAGCGCTGTTGGCATCCTTGTCAAGCTGCGCGTTCATCGGGATGTGATGCTCGCGGCTGCCGGTGGTGCCGACCATCACATAGGGGCTGTCGGCGAGGGCTTTCCAGAACTGCTTTTTGATATCGTCGCTCATCGAGGGGTCTCCTTTTCTCTTGATGAGTCAACAACGCGGCAGCCGCTCCATTGTTGCCCGGCTTAGCGTCGCTGCGGCTCGACATAGCTCACGACCTCATATTCGATGCCGTCGGGATCGAAGAAATAGAAGCGTCGGCCGGGGTCATAATCGTCGTGGTTGAAGGGGGTGAGGCCAGCCGCCTTTACGCGCCCTTCAATGGCGTCAAGATCGTCGACCTGCACCCCGACATGGTTAAGCGGCTCGCCCTTGGGATAGCGGATGCCTGCATGCTGTCCGTCCGGCCCGGTGTAGAGCGCGACATAGGCGGCATCGCTGCCAAGGTGGATCGTGCGGCCGCCGTCGCGCGCCGGGCCGCGCCACCGCTCGTGCCAGCCAAAGATGGCAGCGAGAAGGGTAGCGGTGCGATCGGGATCGCTGACCGTAAGATTGATATGCTCGATAAAGGGATACGTCACGGATTGGCTCCTGATTCGGGTTGACGCAGCGATTTATGAAAGCTGAAGTAAGGTTTAGGTCAAGCGACGATTATACGGATGGTGATCGGGCAGGGGAGGGCGCAGTGAAGCAACGGACGGATTTAATCGCCATCGGCGAACTCGCGGCGCGCACCGGCGTCGCAGTGTCGGCGATCCGTTTCTATGAAGCGAAGGGGCTGCTCGATGCACTGCGCACCGGCGGCGGCCAGCGCCGCTTCCTGCGCGCCGACATCCGCCGTGTGTCGTTCATCCTGATCGCGCAGCAGATGGGCTTAAGCCTGGAGGAGGTCGCCGCCGAACTGGCGCGCCTGCCCGCCGGACGGACCCCGAATGCCGCTGACTGGACGCGGATCAGCACCGGGCTGCGCGCGCGCATCGACGCGCAGATCGCGGCGCTGACCCGAACGCGCGGCTTGCTCGACCAGTGTATCGGTTGCGGTTGCCTAAGCCTGAAGAAATGCGGGCTGTACAACGCGCAGGACAAGGCGGCGCAGCGCGGCGCGGGGCCGCGTTACGTGCTGGGCGACCGGGCAGGAGATATTGCGGAACTTGGTTGAAGCGCGCGAGTGTGTTTCGGCAATGGAGTCGTTAGCAGGCGCTCCAGCCAACGAGGAAATGTATGCGCGGGACAAGCCGCCGGTGGACTCGCGACGCCGCGCGCGTCAGTCGGACGGGCGCGCGGCGGCGGCACGGGTCCAGCCTTTGCGATATTTGGCAAACCAGGCGAGGATCGCGGCAGCCTTGGCGGCCGATTGCGACGGGCGCGCGGCGATGCCGCCGTGACTGGCGCCGGGGATGGTGACGAGCGCGGTGGGCACGCCGCGTAGGCGGAGCGCGGTGTAATATTGTTCGGATTCGCTGACCGGGGTGCGATAATCCTCGGCGCCGACGACGACCAGGGTCGGGGTTTCGACATTCCCGACAAGTGACAGCGGCGACAGCGACCAGTAAAGTTCAGGCTTTTCCCACGGCATCGCGCCGAGCCAATAGGGGCCGAAAAAGGCGGGGCCGTCGGCGGTGAGCGCCTGCGTGGTCCAGTTGATCACCGGTTTCTGGGTGACCGCTGCCTTGAAGCGGTTGGTTTTGCCAACGATCCAGCTGGTGAGCACGCCGCCGCCCGAGCCGCCGGTGACGAACAGCGCGTCGGGATCGGCGACGCCGAGTGCGATGGCGCGGTCGACGATGCTGATCAGGTCGAAATAATCATTGCCCGGATAGGCCTTGTCAATTTCCTGCGCGAACGCCTCGCCATAGCTGGTCGAGCCGCGCGGGTTGGCCGAGAGGACGGCGTAGCCGCCTGCTGCATAAAGCTGGTTGTCAGTTGAAAAATGCGGACCATAGGCGGTGAAGGGGCCGCCGTGGATTTCGAGGATCAACGGCACGCGTTGACCCTCGACATAGCCGGGGGGCAGGGTCAGCCAGCCTTCGATCTCTTTGCCGTCGTGGCTGGAGGGGGTGGTGATCTTGCGGACTTCGCCGAGCGCTTTGACTTCGCGAAGCGAGCGGTTGAGATCGGTGAGGATGCGCGCCGATCCGCCTCGCGCGAGTTGAACCTCGGCCGGGCGGGTGGCGGTGCCGCCGGTGAAGGCAATCGCGCCGCCGTCGGACACGGTGAAGCTGCCGCCGGTGTAGGGGCGGTCCATGCCGCCGCCCGACAGCCCCTTGGCGACGTCGCGGACCGATCCGTCGAGGTCGATGCGCGCGATTTTGGTTTCGCCATGATCGTCATATTGCGCGTAGAGTGCGCGGCCGCCGTCACCCCATAGGATCGCGTCGACGCTGTAATCCCAATTTTCGGTGAGGTTGCGGCGGCCCGAGCCGTCGCGGTTCATCACATAGAGGTGGGTGTTTTCATAGGCGCGCCCGGCGTCGTCGAACCCGAGATACGCGATCTTGCTGCCGTCGGGCGAGACGAGCGGGTTCGCGTCGGGACCGTTGCGGTCGGTGAGCGCGGTGATGCGGCCGCTGGCGACGTCGAGCGCGTGGACCTCGCTTTCGAGCGCGTCGGTTTCCCAGTCGGGCTTGCGATTGGCGGCGAAATACAGCGTGCGGCCGTCGCGCGACCAGCTGAGCGGGCCATTGTCGTGATAGGGGCCAAAGGTTAGCTGGCGCGGGGCGCCGCCGTTGGCGGGGACGAGGAAGATTTTTTCGAAGCCCGGTTCGACATAGCCCTGTCCGTCGGCGCGATAGGTGAGGAGGTCGCGGATTTCGAGCGGTTCGGCCCAGGTCGCGCCCTTCGGCTTGTTGGCGGGTGCGGCGCCGAGTTTCAGTCCCTCATCCTTGACCAGCATCGTGTAGGCGATCGAACGGCCGTCAGGCGCCCAGGCAAGCGATGAGGGCGCGGTCGGCAGGCCGGTCAGCCGCACCGCCTCGCCGCCCTGCATCCAGCGCACCCACAGCTGGGCGCTGCCGCCGTCGGTCGAGGCATAGGCAAGGCGCTTGCCGTCAGGCGACCAGCGCGGCGCAAAGGCGCCGCCTTGCCGCCCGGCGAGCGGGGTTTCGTCGCCCGTCGCGGTGTCGATCAGCCAGATCGTGCTGACCGCGCGGTCGGTCATGATGTCGTTCTGGCGGCGGACATAGGCGATGTGGCGGCCGTCGGGGCTGATCTGCGGATCGGCGGCGATGGCGAGATCGAACAGGTCGGCGCCGGTCAGGCGGCGTTCGGGCGCGGTGCGCGCGCTGCCGACCGCCGATCCGGGTGTTGCAGCGGGGGTGGGGGTGGCTTTTTCCTCAGCGGTTGGCGTCGGGGGCGGCATATCCTGCGCAAAACTCAGCTGCGAAGAAAGTGCGAGCAGGCTCGCACCGAGAATTTCAAGTTTGCGCATGAAAACCGTCCCTTTTTTTGCCAACCGGTGCAGGTCTGTCTCTTTCGGGACGGCGCGTCAACTACGTCCGGTTGCGTGCGGCGGACTGCACACGCCCTCTATCCCGCAGCGATCTCGGCGGCTGGATAATCCTCTGCCGCCGATGGGCAGCCGCCTTGTTTCATGACGGGCGATTGGCCGGGGACGTGCCAGGTCGAGGCCCAAAGTTCGGGGTCGTCGCCGACCGCCTCGAAAATGCACACTTCGGTATTGGTGCCGTTCGGGGAAATGACCACCGCCCAGTTAAAGCGGTTTTCGGCGCGGCGGGCGCCGCCCCAGGTGAGGATGCGCCCGCCCGCGACGCGGACGATCGGCACGCCGATGCCATTGCCGCGGTGACCCGGATCAAAAATTTGCGTCAGCCGCCGCCTGCGGCCTGACGGACCGATATTGGGGTGAAGGTGCGGACGCGGTTGCGGCCGGTGCGCTTGGCCTCGTAGAGCGCCTGATCTGCCTCGTGCATCAGCGCCGACAGATTGGCGCCGGGAGTGCCGATGGTCAGTCCGATGCTGGTCGTCGGCACGAGCGTGGACGGGATGCGGTCGGCGGCGGCGGGGGCGAGGCCGATGCGCACCGCTTCGGCAAATTGGCGCGCCGTCTCAATCCCCGCGCCGGGGACGATCAGCGCAAATTCCTCGCCGCCGATGCGGCCGGCAATCATTTCGGCGGGGCCGATGGCGCGAACATGCGCGCCGAACGCCGCAATGATCGCGTCGCCGACCGCGTGGCCATAGCTGTCGTTGATCTGTTTGAAGCGGTCGAGGTCGGCGATTATCAGCGCCACCGGGCGATCGTCGTCGAGATAGCGGCGGAGCGCCGATCCGGCCTTTGCCTCGAACCCGCGGCGGTTGAGCAGGCCTGAGAGTTTATCGTCATCGACTTGGCGGCGCAGCTCGATGATCTGGTCGATTGCGACCGCGACCATCAGGCTGATCGCCGCCGTGATCGACACCATTGCCTGAGTAAATTGCACCGTTGTCCAATAGACCGACTGCTGGAAACCGTCATAGTTGTCGAAGCCGCCGCCGAGCGACAACAACACGATCGGGCGGGCGATCAGGTTGACCGCCGACAGCGCCGCGACCCAGAACAATACCCTGTCGATGACATAGCGTTTCTTGATCGGCCAAAGCGCGCGGACGACCATCGCCGCGATGATCCCGGCGCCAATGCTGATCGACAGGATACGGCCGCCGATGCTGAGCGAGCCGAGCAGGAACCACAGGAAGAATGCCATCGAGACGGCGCTGGCCACCGCCATCGCGCGCCAGGGGACCGGCAATCCGTAACGCCGGATGATCGCCGCCGCGAACAGCGCGCCGGTGGCGAGGAAGCCGATATTGGCGGGGATGCGGTGCAGATCGTAGGGCAGTGCGGGGCCGACATCGAGGATCAGGAAGGCGATCGCCGAGGCGGTATAGGCGCCCGCGGCATAAGCGACATAGCGGTCGCGGCGGTTCAGCCACAGCAGGAAAAAGGCGACCGCGAACAACAGACCGATGCCCGGATTGAGCAACTGAATAAAAAACTGACCCGACAAAATGCTCGCCTCTCTGCCACCGAAGGTAGCGGCGATATGGATAACGAATTGTTACTTTTCTGTGTGTTAGGTCACAGTAGATGTAAAAGACACGAACCTTCAGGCGGTTCCGCGTACGACCAGATGCACCGGGATCCGCGTGCCGCTGCGGGTGCGTTCGTCATCCTCGAGCGCCATCGCGACGAGCGCCTCTCCGGCGGCGTCGAGATCGGGTTCGAGTGAAGTGAGCGCGGGGTCGGCAAGGGTGCCGGCACGGATTCCGTCGAAGCCGATCAGCGCGACGTCCTGCGGCACGCGGCGCCCGGCGTCCTTGAGGCCTTGCAGCACGCCGAGCGCGAGCATGTCGCTGGCGGCGAAGATCGCATCGGTGTCGGGATGATCGGCGAGCAGCGCATGGGCCGCGGCAACGCCCTGCGCGTGGCGGTCGGCGGCGGCGGGGGGCTCGGCGATGATCGGCGTCAGCCCGTGCGCGGCCAGTGTCGCGGTGAAGCCGTCGCGGCGCTCGTCGAACTGGCGCTGCGGCGATTGCTGCGGCCCGACAAAGGCGATGCGGCGGCGGCCGAGTTTGACGAGATGTTGGGCGGCAAGCTGGCCTCCCTCGTCATTTTCGCTGCGCATCCAGTGAAAGGGGCTGCCGGGGCTGCCCCAGCAGACGAAGTCGAGGCCCGACGATTGCGCCGCGGCGAAATAGTCCCATGCGGCGCGGTTGCTGGTGGTGCCGATGACGATCATCGCGTCCGCCAGCCCCGACGCGACAAAATCGGCGCGGAAATTTGCTTCGCTTTCCTGGAACGAGACGAGCAGGTTGAAGCCGCGCGCCGAGGTCGCGGCGGCGATGCTGCCGAGCAGCGCGAAATAGAAAGGGTTGATCGCGCTGCGGTCTTCGCCGGGGCGGCAGATGGTGACGAGCGCGATCGTCTCGCTGCTTTTGAGGCGCAGCGACGAGGCGTGGCGGTCGACGACATAGCCAAGCTCGCGCGCCGCCGCCGAGACGCGGGCGCGGGTTTCGGCGTTGACCCCGGGGGAGTTGCGCAGCGCGCGCGAGACGGTCGATTGCGACACCCCGGCGCGCTCGGCGACGTCGAACGATGTCGGGCGCAGCATCTTTGCGGTCATGACGGCCTCTCTCTCCTCGGCGCGTTCTCTCGCCGGGGGGGCGGGGGTTGTCAATCGGATGCTACGGATGGCTGCGTTGCGTGGTCAGCGGGTGAGTTCACGGTCGGGCCAGCGGATGGTGATGGAAAGGCGGTGGTCGGCGGCGCTGCGGTCCCAGCTGCCTTTCAACTGGCGCTCGATCAGGGTGCGGATGAACTGGGTGCCAAAGCTTTCGCTGTCGATCTGCGGGGTGGTGGGCAGATTGCTTTCGGTCCAATTCAGTTCGATGTCGCCCTCGTCGCGGCGCCAGCTCACCGCCAGGTCGCCATGTCCTGAGAGAACGCCATATTTGATGCTGTTGGTAACGAATTCGTGGATCGCGAGCGACAGCGCTTGCGCGCCTTCGTCGTCGAGGCGGACATTGGGACCGGTCACCGCGGCCATCTGTTCGGGCGAGCGTCCGGCGAGTTCAAGTTCGCGGTGGACGATCTTGCCAAGTTCGACGCTGTCGACCGCGCCGGTGACCAGCATCTGCTTGGCGTCGGACAGCGCGCGCATGCGGCCGTCGAACTTGGTTTCGAATTCGTCGAGGCTGGCCGATTCGCGCAGGGTGATGCGCGCGAGCGCGCCGATGCGCGCAAAGGCGTTTTTCATTCGGTGCGCCATTTCGCCGATCATTAGCTCGCGGTCCTCGGCATGGCGCGCCTTTTCGGCGGCGAGCGCCTGAAAGGCGTCGATGCGTCGCCGCTGAACACGGTGAAGCTGAGTCGCGAGCAGCGCGACGGCGATCCCGAAAATCATGATGGCGAGCGGCCGCCCGAGCCGTTCGAGCAGGCGGCCATAGGATATGCGCATCGTCCATTGTCGGTCGGCGACGCGTAGCACCTGTTCTTGTGCGTCCCAGCCCATCGTCCCCTTGCGAAAGACGAGCGGTGCCGCCGGGCCTTCGCCGGCGTAGATTTCGATGCCGTCGATCGTGTCGAGCTGCGTTCCGAGCACGGCTTTCATCATGTCCGCCGAACGGAACGGCGCATAGACGAAGGCTTCGACCGCACGGGTTCCGGGCGCGGTGGCAAGCGTATCGGAATTCGCGCCGACTGCGGTGCGGGCGTAAACGGGCAGGTAGATCAGAAAGCCCGGTTGTTTTGCTGCCATGCCCTTTTCCTGGGCGAGCAGGACGATGCCGCTCGCCGCGGGCTGGCCCGTCTGCCAGGCGCGGCGCATCGCGGCGCGGCGGGTCGGCTCGCTGTACATATCGAAACCGAGCGCGGCATTGCGGCGCGGGGTGTAAGGTTCGACCAGGACAATGGGAAAGCCGATCGGCTGGTCGGTTGCGGGCCACACCTTGATGTCGCGGCCGTAATTTTCGTGCAGCTTGGCCTCGACTGCGGCGGGGGTATCGGCGCGCATTGCGACGGCGATACCGACCCCCTCCATCCCGGGCGCCTGTACCTGTGGCTGGAGCGCCGCGAGATAGGCGCGGATGCCGGGGCCGCTGGCGGCGGCGTCCGATTGATAGAGCGCGCGCACACCCTTGAGCACCGCGACATGATCGTGCAGCCGCATGTTTACCTGCGCCGCGACACGCTCGGCACGGTCGGCCTCTTCCGATTGATTATACAGAAAACTTGCAGTGGCGGCGGCGAGCGTTGCCAAGAGGATGACCAGCCCGACAAACCGGACCAGCAGCGCCAACAGCCGATCTGCCCATGAATTAGGGCGCATTCATTTTTCCTGCCTGATGGCTGCCGCAGCAGCGCCCCCCTCGCGCTCCCGATGTTCCACGCGGCGCTGGCGTTGGCAAGAATATTTCGCGGGACGTCAATACTGCGGCGAATGGGTTGCGGAGCGCAACCTTTCCTCTATTCTGCCGAGGTTGGAAAAAGGAGCGTCGCGGGATGATTATTTACGGGTCTTTGGTGTCGCCGTTCGTGCGCAAATTGCTGGCGTATCTGGGCGAAAAGGGGATTGATTTCGAACTGAAGGGTGTCGGCATCGGGGATCCCGATCCGGGATTCCGCGCGGCGTCGCCGCTGGGCAAGATGCCCGCGATGGAGGACGACGGCTTCACCCTCGCCGATTCGAGCGCCATCATCCATTATCTGGAGGCCAAATATCCCGACCCGCCGCTGATCCCGACCGACGCGCAGGACCGCGGGCGGGTGATCTGGTGGGACGAGTTTGGCGACACGGTGCTGGCGGCGTGCGGCGGCAAGATGTTCTTCAACCGCATCGTCGCGCCGAAATTCCTGGGGCGCGAGGGCGACCTAGCGGCGGCGGCGCAAGCCGAGGCCGAGGAGCTGCCCAATCTGCTGGCGTATCTGGAAACCGCGATCCCGGCGTCGGGCTATCTGGTCGGCGACCGGCTGACGCTGGCCGACCTGGCGGTCGCGTCGCCGCTGATGAACCTGCGCCACTGCGGCTGCGGGGTCGACGCGGCGACCTATCCCAAGGTGGCGGCGTGGAGCGAAGCCATCCTGTCGCGCCCGAGCATTGCACCGTGGATTGCAAAGGAAGAGCGGATGATTGCCAAGGTAATGGCGGGCTGAGCCATGCGGACGCGGCAGAGCGTCTGCGTGCGCAAGGCGCGCTATGCGTCGGCCGCGGTGGCACTCGATGCGGCAAAGGTCGCCGGGCTGGCGCTGAGGCCCTATCGCTGCGACCGCTGCTGGCAGTTTCATCTGACCAGCCGGACAAAGGGCAGATGGATGCCTACAACCAGCCGATACTCTTGAAACGCCAGAAGACGAGCGCCGAGCCGCCGAAGATCAGGGTCAGCGCGAAGGGATAACCGAGCGCCCAGTCGAGTTCGGGCATGAAGTCGAAATTCATGCCGTAAATTCCTGCGATGGCGGTCGGCACCGCGAGGATCGCGGCCCAGGCGGCGAGCTGACGGGTGATGACACCCTGGCGTTGCTGTTCGAGCATGCCGTTGGTTTCGATCACCGATGCGGCGACATCGCGCAGGCCGGTGAGGCGGAATTCGGCGCGCTGGACATGGTCCCACACGTCGCGGAAAAAGGGGCGTACTGCGGGGTCGATGCACGGCAGGTCATCCTCTCCGGCAAGGCGCCCGGCGACGTCCTTCATCAATCCGGCGAGCCGCTGGAAGCGGATGACTTCGTGGCGCTGGGCATAAAGTTGGCGGATGGAGGCGGCGTCGAGCGGGGTGTCCATGACGCTGTCCTCGACCAGCAGCATGCGGTCCTCGATCGCGTCGATCAGCGGGAAATAGCCGTCGACGATGAAATCGAGGATCGCATAGAGGACGTAGTCGGGGCCGTGCGCGAGCTTGGCCGGCAAGGATTCGAGCCGCGCGCGCACCTCGCTGTGGGTGCGCGCCGAGCCGTGGCGGACGGTGACGACGAAATGGCGCCCGACAAAGATCGCGGTCTCGCCCGACTGGATCGTCCCCGCCCCCAAATTGCCCGTGCTGGCAATGATGAACAGCTGGTCGCCATAGACTTCGACTTTGGGCAGCTGTTTCGCCTTGGTCGCATCCTCGACAGCGAGTGGATGGAGGCCGAAGCGTTTGGCGATCCCTTCGAGTTCGCCGGGGGTTGGCTCGTAGAGCCCGAGCCAGAAGAAATCTCCCTCGGCGCAATCGTCTGGGAGCTCCTCGTTGGGACCGATGTCGCGGACGAGCTTGCCATCATGATAAACGCGGGCGGCCATGATCGGCATTGGCGGGAAACTCCATCTGGTTGGGCACAGGGGCCAGCGCTGCTATAATCGGGGCAGCCGGGAAGGGAAATCAATGTCGCGGGTTTGGGCATCGGCGCCAGTCGCGAGGCTGCGCCTGCCCGACTGTGTTATCCCAACAAAACCCTCTTGCCAAACCTGCGCTACAAATGTAGCACGCTACAAATGTAGCGCATGAGGTGAGTCGCATGTTGTCCAGTTTGCCGCCGCGGGAACGCGAGATTGTCGATATTCTCTATGAGCGCGGCGCGTCGACGGTGACCGAAATCGGCGAGGCGCTGTCCGACGAATTGTCGGGGTCGGCAATCCGCGCGATGCTCAAACGGCTGGAGGCGAAGGGTTTCGTCGTGCGCGAAGCGTCGGAGAACGGTTTTGTATATGCGCCAAGCGTGTCGGACAAGACCGCGCGGAAATCGGCGTTGAGCCAGGTGGTGCGGGTGTTTTTCAACGGATCGGCGACGAGCGCCGCCGCGGCGTTGCTCGGAATGCAGGATGAGATGAGCGCGGACGAACTCGACGAGCTGGAAAAGCTGATCGGGCAGGCGCGCGAAGGGAGAGCGAAATGATGATCACCACGACCATGCTGATCGGGCTCGCTTGGAAATCGGCACTGATCGCCGGATTGACGCTGGGATTGCTGCAGCTGGCGCGCTCACGCTCGGCGGGCGAGCGGTCGCTGGTCGCGCATGTCGGGCTGCTCGCGCTTCTGGTGTTGCCGGTCGCCTCGCTGGTGCTGCCGCTGTGGCAGCCGCTGCCCGCAACCTGGGTTGCCGAGACGAAGCCGACGGCTTTCGTCCTCACCGAGATAGGGGGATCGGCGGTCGATCCGGCCTTCGCCGCGGCTTCAGTCCCTGTCGTGGCCGACACCGCCGGATCGCCGCCGATCAGCCCTTCGGTGGGGGCCGACCTTGCCCCCTTTCTCTATCTTGTCCCGCTCGCGCTGCTGTTTGGAGTGATGCTACTCGCGGTGTTGCGGCTGTTCGCAATGCGCGGGCGTGCCGAGGTGCTGGTCGAACGATCGTGGCTGTCGGCGCTGGCCGAGGCGCAGCGGCGGATGGGGTTCAAGCATGGCACCGCGCTGCTGGTCAGCGACGAATTGCGCTCGCCGATCAGCTGGGGACTGCTGCGATCGACGATCGTATTGAGCCCGAAAGCGGTGCAGGCGGTGGGTGAGGCTGAGGCGATTATCGCGCATGAACTGGCGCATATCGCGCGCCTCGACTGGGCGAAGCTGCTTGCGTCGCGCGTCGCTTGCGCAGTCTTCTGGTTCAATCCCTTGGTATGGATGCTCGCGCGCGAAAGCCATCAATTGCGCGAGGAAGCTGCCGACGATGCCGTGCTGTTGGCCGACATCGACGGTCCCGATTATGCGACATTGCTCGTGGGTGCGGCGCGGCACGACAATAGAGCCGCGCTGATGGCGGCGCATGGCGTCGCGCCGTCGAAGAACAGCCTCAAGCGCCGGATCACCCGCGTCCTTGATGCCAGTCTAAAGCGCGGGCCGGCGAGCGCCAGCTGGGTGTTGATGAGCCTGGTCGTGCTGGCCGGGTTGACAGCGCCGCTCGCGGCCTTCTCGGCCACCGCGGCGGAAGAGAAGATGACCGCGAAAGAGGCGCAGACCGCCGCCATTGCCGCGCAAAAATCCGCGATCGCGTCAGCCCGGTCGGTGACGGCAACCAAAGCGCAAGTGCAAGCGGCGGATGAAGCCGCCGCTACATCGACGACCCGGCAGCTGAGCGCTGAGCAGTTGATCAGCCTGCGCGCGATCGGGGTAACCGCCGAATATGCCGCCGAGATGCGCGCCGAGGGTGCGTCATTGGATGCGGACCAGCTGATGTCGGCACGGGCGAGCGGGGTCGATGCGGCCTATATCCGGTCGATGCGGCAAATCTTCCCGGGGGTCGATATTGACGAATTGATCGGCGCGTCGGCGCTGCACATCGAGCCCAATTTTGCCCGCGACATGAAATCGCACTTCCCCGACATCGGCATCGACGACGTCGTCGCATTGCGCGCGATGGGGGTCGACTGCGACTTCGTCACCGACATGCAAAAGGCGGGCGTGAAGATGCGCAGTGCCGATGACGCGATCGAACGGCGCGCCACCGCGATGTTCCGTCCGACCGCAAAGCCGAAACCCGTGGCCGCGAGGTCGCAGCATGGCGCGGCGGTCCGCATCGGACCCGGTGGAGTGATGGAAGCGCGCAGCGGCGATGGCCGCGTCTCGCGCATCGAGTTTGCCGAACCACCGGAACCGCCAGTGCCGCCGACGAACTGACGTTCGGACGCTTGTCCAAGCCTGAATATCGTTGATCGAACCATAGTTTTGAAACGCCGCTGCGGGGGCGAGCGATGACGCTCGTCCGGCGCTGCCAACAGGAGTGACTTCATGAAAACCCCCATGATCGCCGCGGCCGCCGCGCTGCTGACCGTTATTGCCAGCGTCGCGCCGAGCAATGCTGCCGACCCGTTGGTGATGACCGATATCGAATGGAAGGCGACCCCGGGCAAAAACCATCCGCATTTTCGGGTGAGCCACAAGAGATCGAGCAGCGATCTGTCGCTCGATGGCGCTCGCGCCGCGCTGGCGCGGGGGGGGGGGGGGGGGGGGGGGGGGGGGGGGGGGGGGGGGGGGGGGGGGGGGGGGGGGGGGGGGGGGGGGG
>NZ_JAIBES010000107.1 GCF_019459305.1 Sphingopyxis sp.
GGGATCTCGCCGTTGCGTTTTGGCGCCACGTTGAGATCCCGGCCTTCGCCGGGATGACGGGTCATAGCTTACCGATCATAAGCCTTGGGCAAAGCACCCTCACTCGGCGTTGCATAACGGTCGCGCAGCCGATCTTGCCGCGTCGTCAGCGACTGTGCCTTGCCGTCGATCCAGATTGCGGTCGGGCGGCTGCCGAGTTCGAGTGGGTCGGTGTCCCACATCACGACGTCGCCGACGCGGCCCGGGCGTAGCGATCCGATGCTGGCTTCCATGCCGACCGCGCGCGCTGGAGCGCTGCTGATCGACGCAAAGGCCTGATCCCACGTCATCCCGCTGGCACCGGGCAGGCGCGCCAGCCCGACCAGATTGCCGGCATATTGCGTGGCATAGCCCATCTTGTGCGCGTCATCGTCGTCGAACACCCCGACCGACACATCGACCCCCGCGGCTTTCAGCCGTCCGGCGTTCGATTGCGTCGCACCCAGTTGCTCGAAACTCGACGGCAGGTCGGTCAGCGGCGACACCAGCACCGGCACCTTCGCCGCCGCCAGTTCGCGCGCGACCAGCCAGCCTTCGGTCACGCCAACCAGCACCAGCTTCAGTGCCGGAAACTCCTGCCGCAGCTTCAGCACATTGACGATGTCGGCGGCGCGGTCGACGCGCACGAACAGCGGTATGGTGCCGTTGATCACCTGCACCAGCGCATCGGCGTCGGCGCGCTGGATCATCGCGTCATTGCCCCATTCGGCGAGCGTTGCGGGATTGCGGGCATAGCTGCGCGCCGCGAGCAATTGTTCGCGGAACAACAGGAAGGTCGCGGCGCGGCTGCCCCCCGCCTTTGCCGATCCCGCCTCGCCAAACGCCACGAATTGCAGCGCGCGCGGCTTGGTCACCATGTCCATATCATCGGCCAGGTCGACGACCGCGCCCTGCCCGGCGAACAAATTGCTGCTCCCTCCGGGCGCGACAATGGCGCGGGTGACACCCGAGGCGCGATTGACCGCGACCGGCGATCCCATCGGATTGAGCGCGGGCGCGATATCGAGCCCCGCCGAAAAACGCGTCCGCGGCGCATTGCGATCGTTGGTGCCGGTCACCGCATCGACCTCGACCAGCCCGACGCGGCTGAACGCCGCAACGATTCCCGGCGTGACCCAGCGGCCCCCGGCATCGACGCGCTCGACGCCTGCGGGGACGGCGACGCCCGCGCCCGCGGCGACAACCTTGCCGCCGCGCACGACAACGGTGCCGCCCTCGATCGGCGCACTACCGTCACCGATGACGAGCTTGGCGTTGGTGATCGCTATGTCCTGTGCGGCAGCGGGCGCGGCAAGCGCCAAGGCTGCAACCAATGCGCCCCCCAACCCCGTTCGTGTCGAGCGAAGTCGAGACACGTTGGCGCAAACCTTCTCGTCCCTCGACTTTGCTTGGGACAAACGGACGGTAATGCTGCTCAGGAGCTTGCTCATTTCACATCTCCCTCGCCGGGCTGGCCCAGCTCGAAATCGCTCACCGGACGGCGCTTGGGATCCATGGCGTCGAACATCAGCGCCCCATCGATCCACACTTTTTCGGGCCGCGTATAGGCGCTGAACGGATTGCCGTTCCACAGTACCACGTCGGCCATCTTGCCGGGTTTGAGACTGCCCGTCTTGTCACCGATCCCCAGCGCTTTCGCGGGGTTGAAGGACAGCCAGGTCCACGCCACCTCGTCGCTGACGTCGATCCCCATGCGGCGCCCTGCGGCGCGCGCTTTCGCGGCTTCCTGATTGAGCCGCTGAATCTGATTGGCGTCGTCCGAATGGACGATCGTGCAGGCGCCCGCCTTGTACACCAGCGGGATATTCTCGTTCACGCTGTCATAGGCTTCCATCTTGAAGCCCCACCAGTCGGCCCACATCGCCGAACAAATGCCCTCTTTGGCAAGGATGTCGGCGATCTTGTAGCTTTCGACCGCATGGTGAAACGTCGATACCTTATAGCCGAATTCCTTCGACATATCGATCACCAGCGCCATTTCGTCGGCGCGATAGCAATGATTGTGGATCAGGATTTCGCCCGCCAGCACCCCGGCCAGCGTTTCCATCGCCAGATCGCGGTCGACGGCTTTGCCATCGTCCATCTTTTTCTTGTACGCCGCCGCCTTCTGCCACGTCGCGCGGTTGACCGCATAATTGCCCATGCGGGTCGAGGGCATCCTCCCCTTGCCGCCATAAACGCGCTTCGGATTCTCGCCGCACGCCATTTTCAGGCCATAGGGCGCGCCGGGAAACTTCATCCCCTGCACCGTGCGCGATGGCACATTCTTCAGCGTGACCGAGCGCCCACCCATCAGATTCGCGCTGCCGGGTAAGATTTGGAGTGCCGTGACGCCGCCATTCGCCAGCGCGCGGCTGAACCCGGGATCCTGCGGCCAGACGCTATGTTCAGACCAGACTTCGGGGGTCGTCGGCGACGTCGCTTCGTTACCGTCCGAATGCGCCTCGACGCTGGGCGAGGGATAATCACCCAGATGGCTGTGGATGTCGATCACCCCGGGGGTGACGAACTTGCCGGTGCCGTCGATGACGTCATAGTCGGCCGGGATCGCGATGTCGGCACCGCCGACGGACTCAACCTTGCCGCCGCCAAACAACACGACGCCATTGTCGATCCGCCCGCCTTCGCCGTCAAAGATCGTCACGCCCCGCACCGCGGTCGGCCGCCCGCCATAGGGGCGGTAGGTCGACGGATAGGGATCCTTGTTGAACTTGACCGGCTTTTCGGCGGCAGCGGGCTTGTCGCTGGCCGATTCTGCTTCGCCCCCCGTCGCTGCACAACCGAAAAGCGCCAGCGACACCGCAGCCAGCAGGCTGCCCTTCACACCGCGGATCATGGATTACGCTCCCTTGGGTGCAGGATGGACGCCCGCGGCCTGCGGTTCACCAATCTCGCCTTGTCCGGCCAGCTCGTCGCTGTCGCGTAGCGTGTCGAGGTGCATCAGTTTCTTGATCAGCGGCGATACCAGTATGACGAGGACACCAAAGCCGATCGCCCACAAACCGATGGTCTGATAAACGTCGAGCACTAGCTGCTTGCCCGCACCCTCGCCGCTCGCCTTTTCGGATCCCGTCGCCGACGCGATCAGACCCGCGGCGAAATTGCCGGTGGCCGATGCGAAGAACCAGGTTCCCATGATCAGCGACGCCATATGCGCCGGGGCCAGCCGGTTCATCGCGCTGAGACCCACCGGCGACAGGCACAGCTCGCCGGTCGTGTGGAGCAGATAGATCAGGAAGATGAACAGCACCGGCGTGGCACTACCGATACCCACCGCTTCGGCGCCCCATTTGAGGACAAGGAAGCCAAGGCCAAGCTGGAGCATCGCAAGGCCGAACTTCGCGGGTGCAGAAGGCTCCATGTTGCGGCGGCCGAGCCAAGTCCACAGCGCGGCGAACAGCGGCGCCAGCAGCACGATGTAACCGGCATTCAGCGACTGAAACACCGATGCAGGCACTCCGGCGCGATCGACGTAACGATCGGTGAACAGGTTGAGCGACGAACCCGCCTGTTCGAACAAGGCCCAGAACAGGATCGACCCCAGGATCAGGAACATCGCGGCAAAGATGCGGTCGCGGTCTTCGCGCGGCAGCTTCACCACCGCGGTAAAGATCACATAGGCGACCAGCGCGGCGCCTGCGACGCCCAGCAACGTGCCGACGACGCTTTGGTTCTGCACCATCCACCAGCACAGGCCCACGGCGACGAGGCCGACGAGGTAGATCAGCCACTCCAGCTTGATGCCCATAACCGGCGACGCCAGCTTGACGGGATCGGGCGCTTCGCCGCGGCCAAGCAGCAGCGGCTTACCCAGAATGAAGACGATCAGGCCGAGCAACATGCCGACACCAGCAGCGCCGAAGCCATAAGACCAGCCATAAGTCTCACCCAGATAACCGCAAAGCAGCGCACCCAGGAAGGCGCCAAGGTTAATCCCCATATAGAAGATCGTGTAGGCGCCGTCGCGGCGCACATCGGTGCGCGGATACAGCTGGCCGACGATCACCGAGATATTGGCTTTCAGGAAGCCCGAACCCACGATGATGAACGCCAGCGCCAGCCAGAAGATGTTGAGGCTGGCCGGATCCTGTCCGCCATTGCCCTCAAAACCCATGATGAAGTGACCAAATGTCAGCAACACCGCACCGTACAGCACCGCCTTTCGCTGTCCCAGCCATTTGTCCGCCAGATAGCCGCCGAGCACCGGGGTGATGTAAACGAGCGCGGTATAGGCCCCATAAATGACGCCCGATTCCCCGTCCGAAAACAGCCAGTGCTTGGTCAGGTAAAAGATCAGGAGGGCGCGCATTCCGTAATAGGAAAAACGCTCCCACATTTCGGCGAAGAAGAGGACGAACAGGCCCTTGGGATGGCCGAGGAAGGTTCCTGCGGCGTCTCCCGGTTGGGCATAGGCTTTGGTCATGTGCGACTTTTCCCTGGATATTGTTGGTTTGGGTGCCGTCGGTGCGGCCCGGTTGTGCGGCAACCTAACGCGAAAATTGCGTAAGGGAAGAATCTAATTGCGCCAGAAACTTTCTACAGCAACCCGCCGGTCGGGCCAATATCTATTGCGAATGGTTCGCAACACTTGCGCAGCGCCCCGGAAAAGGCCACATGGGCGCAATGTTCAACGACACCTCCTCGCTTCGCACCCACCTCGCCACTCGCCGCTCGGGCAAGGCGCGCGACATGGTCACGCCCGGCCCCGACGCAACGGAGTTACGCGACATCATCGCGCTGGCGCTGCGCACGCCCGACCATGGCAAGCTCGCGCCCTGGCGCATCGTCACCGTCGGCGCCGACCAGCGCGACGCGCTCGCCGCGCTTCTCAAAACGGCGTGGGTACAGGAAAACCCCGGCGCCGCCGGGCTCGACCTTTCGGCGCTCGACCAGTTCGCACATCAGGCGCCGACCTTGCTCGTGCTGCTGTCGACCCCCACCGTCGGCGCCAAGATCCCGGTATGGGAGCAGCAGATGTCGGCGGGCGCTGTCGGCATGAACCTGCTGCACGCCGCGCACGCCCACGGCTTTGTCGGCAGCTGGCTGACCGGCTGGGCCGCCTACAGCCCGCAAGTTGCCACGGCATTCGGCGCGGGCGACGGCGACACAATCGTCGGCTATTTCTTCATCGGCTCCCCTGCCCGCCCGCTCGACGAGCGGCCACGTCCCGAATATGACGACGTTGTTCTCGCTTGGGAAATTTAGTTACGTCGTGACGATCGGCTTTGTAATAAGCGGCGTTTGACTGTGCTGCTGTCTTATGGCATTAAGGCGGCATGCTCGATCAATCCAAACCCGTATATCAGCGTCTGCGCGACGTCATCGCCAACGCGATCCTCGACGGCACTTTCCGCGATGGTGACATGCTCCCGTCGGTCCGCTCGCTCGCCGCCGAAGAAGGCGCCAATCCGCTGACCGTCGCCAAAGCCTATCAGACCTTTCAGGATGAAGGGCTCGTCACAGTCAAGCGCGGTGTCGGCATGTTCGTCGCTGAAGGCGCCACCGAACGGCTGCGCACCCTGATGCGCGAAGATTTCCTGACCAACGTCTGGCCCCCCGTCGCCGACCAGATGCACCGTATCGGCCTTGATGCGCGGACATTGCTGGATTTGACCGAGGCTTGATCCGTCTGTCCGTTTTGGGGCGGTGAGCGGCCCTCATGTGTTCGTCACCCCGGACTTGATCCGGGGTCCAAGCGGCCTTGCACCGGCCTACGCTGAGAGGGCGGATGGATCCTGGATCAAGTCCGGGATGACGAGAGTGTAGGTCCGCAATTGGTCGAGGCTGTGTAAAAACGCATTGTCTCGTCAGGATTTTGTCGAGATCCCTGGCGCGTGATCGCTTGATGTCGGGCGATCATGCCCGGATCGCTTGGATCAGGGGCTGGCCCCCGAAGATCCGGATCATTCTCTTGATATTGTAGGCGAGAACCGAGAGGCTCATCTCGGTTCTGACCTTTTCGAGGCTTTTTGTGAGGATATGGGCGCTACTCGTCCATGACTTCAGCGTTCCGAACACATGTTCGACGGTGCGTCGCCGGACAAGCATCGCGTCGGGCATTTGGTCAAGCCTGGCCTGCATGGCGTCGAGGACCCCCTCATGCTCCCAGCGCTTCAGTCGCTTTGTCCTTTCAGGCGTGCAGCGCGGCCTGAGGGCGCAGGAATGGCAAGCGACCAGATACGATAATGGCTGATATCATCGCGCTTGTCGGATCGCGTGCTGCTCTTGGTCAGCATGGCGCCGGCAGGGCAGGTATAATGGTCCTGCTCGAGATCGTAGACAAAGTCGTGACGGCTGAACATGCCGGTTTTGATGCTAATCGCGGAGTGTGATTTTGGAATGCACGTAAGCACGCCCGTTCCATCGCAGGCCAGCAGCTGATCTCCGCTATAATAGCCGCGATCGGCGACGACGGTCAGGGTGTCGACGCCCATGGCATCTTTGGCGTTCAGCCCCATTGGCACGAGCTGGGCGCGGTCATTGCCTTCGGTGATCACTTCATGGGCGACGATCAGGTGATGCGTGGTGTCAACCGCAGCTTGCAGATTATAGCCTACGATACCCGTCCCGCGACCGCTGCTGTTCATCGAGCGCGCATCGGGGTCGGTGAGCGACACCTGATGGTCGGGAGAGGCTTCGACCTGAGCTTCCATTTCCTTCAGAAACTGCATGTGACGGTGCGAACCGGCAAGCTTCTCCTTAATCCGATCGGTTCTAGCTTCAGCGACATCGCCGGGCTCGCGGTCCGCCCGGTCGAGCGCGGCCAGGTAGCGCTCGATGCTGGCATCCACTTGCTCGATCCGCCTGGCGACCTTGTTCGCCGTGAAATTGCGATCCCGGGTGTTGACCGCTTTGAATTTGCTGCCATCGACCGCGACCACCGCCTGACCAAACAGACCCAACGACCTGCACAACATGACGAACTGGCGGCATACTGCCCTAAGCGCAGGCCCATTATCACAACGAAAGTTAGCAATGGTCTTGAAGTCGGGCGCTAGACGCCCGGTCAGCCACATCAGCTCGATATGGCGCTGGGCTTCACGCTCGAGCCGCCGGCTCGACTGAATGCGATTCAGATAACCATAGAGATAAATCTTGAGCATCGTTGATGGGTGATAAGCCGGGCGCCCGGTCTCGGCGGGCGTCGCTCCGGAAAAACCCAACGCGTGAAAATCAAGCTCGTCGATAAACGACTCGACCACCCGAACCGGGTTGTCATCAGATACGTAATCATCCAGCGATGCAGGTAGTAGAAAATCCTGCCGGCGGTCTGCACCTTCAACGAAACGGCCCATCTCAATGCCTCCCGCAAAATCGGGGGAATAGTAGCATATCCTCGCGTTTTCACACAGCCTCGGTCGGAAGTCGCCTTTCCCTTAACGCCCCACCTGCGCCGCCTTATCACGCAAATCCGCCGCCGCCTGCCGATTGCCGCGCTTCGCTAACAGATCGGCGTATATCCGCATGATCCCCGCATTCAGCGGCTGCAATCGATACGCCCGGTCGATCAACGCCAGCGCGCGGACATCGTCGCCCTTGGCCGCCCACGCCTGGGCCAGATCGCGCAGGATCACGACATCGCGGTCGCCGATCCGCGCGCGCACGCGCTCGAAATGCCCGATCGCCTCGTGCCAATGCGCCAGGTCCATCGCCAGGTGCCCGGCGAGCCGGTCGGCGGCGATGCTTGACGGCTGGCTGTCGCGCAGCGCCAGAATTGCGGCGCCCGACCCCGCCGCATCTCCCGCTCGGAACAGCGCATTGGCCAGCCTTAACGTAGAACGCTCACTCGCATCCAGGTCGCGCGCGGCGCGATACGCCTGCACCGCCAGATCGAACCGCCCGCCCGCCAGCGCCGCATCTCCCAGCAGGATATGCGCGTCGGCCACCCCGCGATTGGCTTCGCGCAGCCGCACCGCGCGCGCGACGGCGCGGTCGCCGTGGCCGCGCAATATGTCGTCGGCAATCGCCGGAATCGCCACCACCGGGTTCAGCGGCTCGGCATCGGCCGCCTGGGTTAGCACGCCATAGTCATAATTCGCCGCAAACGGCTCTGCCTCGCCGCGCGTTAATGTCGCCGCGCGCGCCAGATAGTCGGCAGCCTCGCCGCGCCGGTCCAGTTCGCTCGCCGCCCGCGCCGCGAGCAACAACGACCAGCTATCGGCGTCGGGCCGGTCGACGATCGGCAGCAACGACTCGATCGCGCCATCGGCGTCGCCATCGGCCCAGTTGGCCGCCGCCAATATGCGTCGTGCGGTGAAATTATAAGGTTGTTCAACGAGCAGCCGGTCCGCCCAGGTCGCCGCCACCGCCTCGCCGCCCAGTTCCAGTTCGACCACCGCGCTCAGCAGCATGAAGCCCGGCTCGCCGTCGATCGCGCCGCGCGTGCGCTGGAGCAGGCTGCGCGCCAGCCGGTAATTGTCGGCGCGCGCCGCGAGCACCGCTTGCAGATAATAGATCCGCGGCTCGCCCGGCACGACCGTCGCCGCACGACGCAGCGCGACCAGCATATCGCGATAGCGCCCGAGGTCGCCCAGCGTCGCCGCTTGGTCGATCAACGCGCTGGTATTGTCCGGATCGGCCGCGAGCGCCCGGTCATACCAGGGCAGCGACGCCTTCAACCCTTCCTCGGTGCGGATCAGATTGGCCTTATACGCCAGCGCCGCGCTGTTCGACTTGTCCAGCTCGATCGCATAATCGACCGCATCGCGCGCGCCCGCGGTGTCGGCATTGGCATCGCGAAAGCGCGCGACGTCGACCCACAGCCCGGAATTGCGCGGCAATTCACGCACCGCGCGGTCATAGGCATCGCGCGCCGCATCCAGGTCGCCGTTCGACAAATGGACATCGCCCGCGACCCATGCCGCCTCGCCGATCATTTCGGGGATGATCTCATCCCCATCGATGGTTTCCAGCGCGCGCTGCCCCTCGCCCTGCATCGCAAAGGCGCGTGCGAGCAGTGGCCGTAGCGCTGCAACATTACCGCCCGCGCTAATCGCGCCGTTCACCGCAGCTTCGGCACCAACCCCATCGCCCAGCTTAATCGCGACGCGCGCCAGTTCGACGCGCTCGGCAATCGCTTGCGGATTATCGGTAATCGCGTCCTGCAATTCGGCGCGGCGTTCCAGCGATGCCCCGCGCGGCGCATCCGAACGCGCCTCGCCGCATCCGGCCAGCGGCACCGCCAGCAACAGCGCGCCGATCCAGAAACGGCGAAAGCCCATTCAGGCCTGCATCCGATATTGCTTGAGCAGATCGTACAGCGTCGGGCGACTGATCCCGAGCAGCTTGGCAGCCGCCGAGATATTGCCCTCGCTCTGCGTCATCGCCCGGCGGATCGCGACGCGGTCGGCGGCCTCGCGCGCGCTGCGCAGGTTAAGCCAGGCTTCGTCGCCATCCGCGGCGCCGTTCGCCAGATCAAGGTCGTCTTTCATCACCAGCTTGCCGTCGGCCATGATCACCGCGCGCTTGATCCGGTTTTCCAGTTCGCGGACATTGCCCGGCCATCGTCCCTCATCGATCGCCTGCAACGCATCGGGCGCAAAACCGCGCACCGCGGGGTTCATGGCAGGCGCATATTGATGCAGGAAATGCCGCGCCAGCAGCACCGCGTCGCCCGGACGTTCGGCGAGCGATGGGATCTTCACCACCATCTCCGCAAGCCGATAATAGAGATCGTCGCGAAAGCTCTGCTCGGCGATCATCGCGTCGAGGTCGCGGTGCGTCGCGCACACGATGCGGGTGTCGACCGCGATCGGCTTGCGCCCGCCGATTCGTTCGATCGTGCGCTCCTGCAAAAAGCGCAGCAATTTGACTTGCAGCGGCAGCGGAATGTCGCCGACTTCGTCGAGGAAGAGCGTCCCGCCATGCGCCAGCTCGATCTTGCCTTCGGTCATTTTGACTGCGCCGGTGAACGCGCCCTTTTCATGCCCGAACAATTCGCTTTCGAGCAGATTTTCGGGGATCGCAGCGCAGTTGATCGCCACAAACGCCCCATCGCGCCGTCCGCTCGCTTCATGCAGTCCGCGCGCCAGCAATTCCTTGCCTGTGCCGCTCGCGCCGAGCAGCATCACACTGACGTCCAGATTGGCGACCCGCTCGATCGTCCGCGCGACCTTTTGCATTTCGGGCGCGCCGGTGATCATCCCGCCGAGGACGCGATTGTCGCTGCTCCCCTGCTGCGCCAGCCGCGCATTTTCGACCTCGAGCTCGCGGACATGAAACGCCCGCCGCACGATCAACCCCAGCTCGTCAATGTCGATCGGCTTCTGATAGAAATCCCACGCGCCGCTGGCGATCGCCGCCAGCGCGCTGGCGCGTTCGCCATGCCCCGACACCACGATCACCTTGGTATCCGGCTTTGCCTCGAGGATCGCCGACAGCGTCCGGAACCCTTCGCGCGTTCCGTCGGGATCGGGCGGCAACCCCAGATCGAGCGTCACCACCTCGGGTTCTTCGGCGCGCAGCAATTCGATCGCAGAATCATGGTCGCCCGCAATAAGCACCTGATAATCATCATACGCCCATTTGAGCTGCGTCTGCAGCCCCGGGTCATCCTCGACCACCAGCAATTTGCGGATATTGGCGCCGCTTTCGCTCATTGCGATGCTACTTTCATCATCGGGGTGTCGACGTTGGCTTGCGCATCGGCGAGCGGCAACCACAGGGTAAAGCTACTGCCTTTGCCGGGTTCGCTATCGACCTCGATCGCGCCCCCCATCGCCTGTGCGATGTTGAGCGCTTCAAACGCCCCCAGCCCGAACCCGCCGTCCTTGGTCGATACAAAGGGCTTGAACAATTCGTCGCGAATGAAGGCGCGCGTCATGCCGCTGCCCTGATCGATCACGTCGATGCGCGCGCGGCCATGTTCGGACACCGCGACCACCTGCACCGGCGAATCCGGCGTCGAGGCGTCGATCGCATTGGCGACCAGATGCTGGACAATCTGCCGTACCGACGCCGCGTCCGCCCACGCCGCCAGTCCCGCCTGACAGCCGATGAACAGCGCGCGGCGCGGCCGCGCTTCGGCGGCGATGTCGTTCAATATCGGCTCGATCAAAACGCGCCCCGCCTCCGCCGTCGCCCCGCGCTCGCGCGGTGCGAGCCGCACCAGCAGGTCGCTCAGCCGTCCCGCCGAAATCTTCAGCGTTTCGACCATGTCGGCGCGAAACTCAGGCTTGTCGGCATGGCGTTCGGCATTGCGCGCCAGCAGACCGATCTGGCTCGCGAGATTTTTGATGTCGTGCATGATGAAAGCAAAACGGCGATTGAATTCGTCGAACCGCCGCGCCTCCGACAACGCCTCCTGGCTTTGCGATTCGGCCAGATAACTCGCCGCTTGCTGCCCCGCGATGCGCAACACATCCAGATCTTCCCAGTCGAGTGCGCGCGACACCGGCGGGCGGTGCAGCACGACGACCGCGATCATGCGTCGAAAATGCAGAATCGGTACAACCACCCATGCGCGTGGGTCGGTCAGCAGCCAGGCGGGCAGCGCAAAATCGTCGCTGCCTTGCCCTTCCCCCACTTGCCCGCGCCGCTGCGCATCCAGGTCAACGATGTGCCGCGTCTCCTGCAACATGAACGCCGACCGCAGCGACAGCGTCGCATCATCTCCGTTGACATCGACCGGCCAATGCCATTGCTCGGCAACGCCAAAGCTGCCCGCGGCGGTCGGCAGCATCAACAGCGCGCCGGGGCTACCTGTCAGCTCGGCCAGCGCCTTGGCGACGCGGCGATGCAGGTTGCGATCATCCTCGTCCCCATCCCCTTTGGCGCCCTGACCCAGCGTCGCGGTGAAACGCATCCACTCGGTGCGATAATCATAGCGATGCTCGAAAAAATGCTTCGAGATCATCACCGACAGCCACGCGCGCACCCGCGCCGAGACGATCAGCAGCCCGCCTGCCCCCAGCGCGACGACCAGCGACGCGCCTTGGGCAAATGCGGCATAATCACCACCGACCAGCCGCGCGATGGCGCCGGTCAACCCGATGACGATCAGATAGGCAGCAGCGCCGAGGAGGACTAGCGTTCGCATCGCCGCCGTCCGCGACAACCGCATCCGCTCGCGCCCGATATCCATCGCCGCGACGACATAAGTCGGCAGGGTGAGCAGCACGACCGCGGGCAGCAGCTCGATCAGCGTCGATGCCCGCTTGCCGGTCAACGCACCGATCAGCTGCAAATTGAGCTCATACGCCCACAGCATCGCGAACCCGCCCGCGACCGCCATCACCGGCATCCGCAATCCGGCGCTGGCGTGGCGGACCCCGCTATCGACGATCAGCAGTCCGCCGACCGCAACGATCATCGCCGCGAGGATGAGCGTTGGCGCCATCCACGGCTCCGCTTCCGCCCCGGCGTACCAGTGCGCGACGGCGCCCAGCACCAGTCCCAGCGCAGCAATCGTCATCAGCATCCGCAGGATCAGTCGCAGCGGCCGCGTCATCGGTGCCGCTGCCGTCCAGAAGGTCGCGCTCAGCCATCCCAGCATCGCGAGGTCGCGCAGCGTTTGCACGACAAATGCCTGCGACGATCCCGACCCGAACAGCGGCAGCGACGCGCACCACAGTGCCGTGGCCGCAGCCGCCAGCGTCAACAGCCGCGGCGCCGGCATCAGCGCCGCCATCCGCGCTTTGGGTCGCGCCAGCAACCACAGCGCAACGACTGCAAAGCCGACCAGTGCCAGCACCGACAGGATTTCGGACAGACCGGTCAGCACGATCAGCGCGCCCCGTCGGGCCACAGCACGACGCGCACCGTCTGGAGCAGGATCAGCAAATCGAGGAAGGGCGAGTAATTTTTTGCGTAATAGAGGTCGTATTCCAGCTTGACCCGTGCATCCTCGACCGACGCGCCATAGGGGTAATTGATCTGCGCCCAACCGGTCAGCCCTGGCTTCACCATATGCCGCTCGGCATAATAGGGCATTTTTTGCTCAAGTTCTTCGACGAAGCTGGGCCTTTCAGGGCGCGGTCCGACAAAGCTCATCTCGCCCTTCAGCACGCACCACAGCTGCGGCAGTTCGTCGATCCTGAGTTTGCGAATGACCCGCCCGACACGGGTGATACGCGGATCATTCTCGCTCGCCCACACCGCCTTGCCCGCGGCCTCGGCATCGGTGCGCATCGACCGGATCTTGTAGATGTCATAGGGCTCACCGAACAGGCCGACGCGCGGCTGGCGATAAAAAACCGGACCGCGACTGTCGAGCACCACGGCAATCCCCGCGACGAGGATCAGCGGCAGCCCGACGACCAGCACGATCAGGCTGGCGACGATGTCGAACAACCGTTTGCCGACCTTTGAAATCCGCTGTCCCGCCGAAAAGCCGTCCGAAAAAATCAGCCCGCTGGGGTTCGTCGTCGCCAGATCGACGCGCCCCGTCTCTCGCTCGATAAAGCTCGCGATGTCGTTGACGTGCACCCCGGTCGTCTTGACGCGTAGCAGGTCGTTCAGCGGCAGTGCATTGCGCCGCTCCTCAAGCGCCAGCACGACCTCGCCCGCGCGCAGCATCACGACATGCTCGGACAGATTGGGAATCGCCTCGCGCGGTACCGCGCTGGCGACCTTTTTCTCAGCGCCGCTCATCGCGACAAAGCCGACAATCTCCAGCCCGCTGCCCGGTTCATCCGCCAGCGCCGCCAGCCGCGCCGCGCGCGCGCCTGCGCCCAGCACCAATATCCGGCGCCGAAACGCCTCGGCCCCCGCCGACTGGGTCAGCGCCAGCCGGATCACGAACAACGCCGCAATCGCCAATGCCATCGCATACAGACTGTTCGCACGCCACAAAGTCGCGGTCGGCAACAGAAACCCCAGCACCGACAGGAAAATCACCCCGAGCGAAATCGCCGCGAGCAGCCGCGCGGTGGCAAAACGCATCGAGCGCAGCCCTTCGTTGCCGTACATCCCGGTCGCCATCATCGCGAGCGAGTTGGACACCGCAAACGTCATCAGCGGCAGCCAGCGGTCGGCGAGCGGCCCGGCATCGAACCCCGCATAATTGGCATAGAAATGCCACGCCGCCTCGGCCGAACCGAGCAACGCCAGAAATTCGATCAGCGCCAGCCAGACGACGGCGTGCGGTACATAATGTTTGAACAGCCGGAACATGGTAAAACGGGCAACCCTTTCGCGTCGCGCAATACTACACCCGAGGCGTCAACTGTCGGTTAATTTTACACTTATGATGCGCGCAATCGGGGATGACCTGCTGCGCCCAAGGCGATAGACCGACGCGATGACCAACATCATTCAACCCGTCATCCTGTGCGGCGGCGCCGGAACGCGGCTGTGGCCGGAATCGCGCGGACAGCTTGCCAAGCAGTTCCTGCCGCTTACCGGCGCGCAAAGCCTGTTTCAGCAAACGGTGCAGCGCACTCCGGCGGGCGCCGCGTTCCTACCCCCCGTCATCCTGTGCGGCGACGCCCATGTCACCGCGGTGCGCGACCAACTGGGCGCGCACCAAGCTTCACTCATCGTCGAACCGATGCCGCGCAACACCGCCGCCGCCATCGCCCTCGCGGTCGCGCGCGCCGACGCCGACACGCTGCTGCTGGTGATGCCGAGCGACCATGTGATCGCCGATGTCGCCGCCTTCCACGCCGCGATCGCCAAGGGGGCACGGCTGGCGCAGCAGGACTGGATCGTTACCTTCGGCATCAACCCCGATGCCCCCGAAACCGGCTTCGGCTATATCGCCAGTGGCGCGGCGCTGGGCGACGACGGCTTCGCAGTCGACCGCTTCATCGAAAAACCGCAGCTGGCCGATGCCCAGAAGATGCTTGCCGCGGGCGGCTACAGCTGGAATGCCGGCATCTTCCTGTTCCGCGCCGGACGGATGCGCGACGCGATGCTCACCCACTGCCGCGCGATTTTCGAAGCCGCCGACCGCGCCGTCGCGGCCGGGATGATCGACGGCGATGCACTCTACGCCGATGCCGTCCATTTCTCGCAGGCCCCGTCGGACTCGATCGATTATGCGGTGATGGAAAAGGACGACCGCGTCGCCGTCGTCCCCGCATCGATGGGCTGGTCCGATCTTGGCAGCTGGCAGGCGGTCCACACCCTCGCGCCCAAGGACGCCGCGGGCAACGCCGTGACCGGTGACGCCTTCCTCCACGACAGCCATGGCAACCTCGTCCGCACTGGCGGCAAGCGCGTGTCGCTGGTCGGCATGGACCATGTCGCGGTGATCATCGACGGCGACGATATCCTCGTCATGCCGCTGGATCGCTCGCAAGACGTCCGCGCCGCTGCCAAGGCGCGCGAATAGCTTTCCCGATTTTTAGCGGGTCGCGGCCTCGGTATCCGCTGCCATTACCCGCGCCACCGTGGCCGGCCAATCGTCGAAGCGCCAGAATTTTTGGCTGGCGCGGCCGATGATCCGCGGCTCGCGTGTCGTCGGTCCGATTTCGCAGTCGAAGGGCGGAACTTCGGCCAGCAGGTCGCAGTCGAAAAATACCCGCACCGCCATCGCCTCGCCATTTTCACCCGCGCTGCCCGTGACGATGCCCAGCGTCCCGCTCGACAGCGTCACTAGCGTGCCGACCGGAAAAATGCCCAGACTGTCGGCGAACTGGTCGAGCAATGCCGGGTCGAAATGGCCTGCCCAGCCCTGCATCGCAGTCAGCGCCTCGCACGGCGACCACGCGGCCTTGTACGGCCGGTCCGACGTCACCGCGTCATAGACGTCGCAGATTGCGCCCATCCGCGCATAGAGCGACAGCTCGTCGCCCCCCAGCCCGCCCGGATAGCCCGTGCCGTCCATCTTTTCATGGTGGCGCAGGCACACTTCGAACGCCGCCGCCGGAATGTCCTGCGATTTCATCAGAAACGCGTGGCCGGCCTCGGGGTGAACCTCGACCGCGCTGCGTTCGCACGTCGTCAGCTTGCCGGGCTTGAACAACACATCGTCGGCGATCGCGACCTTGCCCACATCGTGCAGCAACCCCGCGACCCCCAGCGCCTGCACGTCGGCCTCGTCCAGCTTCAGGTGGCGGGCGAAATTGATCATCAGCGCGCAGACGGCGACCGAATGGAGATAAGTATATTCATCCTTCTGCTTCAGCCGCACCAGGTCGATCATCGCGCGTGACTGGCGGGTGATCGATTTGCCGACCGCCTCGGCCAGCGATGCCATCCGCCGCGCTTCGACCGCGCGGCCCATTCTGGCGGCGCCGAACAGATCGACCACCGCCTGCTTCGATTTTGCGACAAGGCGCTCGGCGCGGCGGCGCTCCTGCGCGTAGCTCGCGGGCCGCACCGGACGCTCGCGTGGCGGCGGCGCAAAGATGTTTGCGCGCCGCCGCTCGATTCCGCGATACGGCGGCGCCAGGCCGCGCGCCGATAGGCGGCGATCGTCGCGAAGGACGTCGGCGGCGGCGCCGGGTGCCATCCGGCTGCGACTGCGATCGACGATCACCGCGTTGACCCCCGATGCGCGAATCCGCGCCAACTGGTCGGCGGTCTCGATCAAAAACCGGCTGCGCCAGAACGGATGGTCGATCCACCGCCCGTCGAACGCATCGACGAACATGCCGATTTCGACCTGTTCGGGTTTGAGATGAAGCAACATGGGTCCGGTCCTGTTCGGGTGGCTGCGACAGCCCCGACATTCGATTAACGTCCGGAATGGATGATATTTTAGCCAAGGCCGCACCCAAGTTTTCAAGCCATGCAAACTTTGCCCGCCGCTTATGCAACCGCCCCCGAAGCGGCGGGTTGATAGGTTGTCGCCTTCCGCGGCGGAAGGACGACCGATGCCCAAAAAACCTGCCCCCTCGCCCGCCACCGACAACCAGCTGCACGATCACCAGCCCGGGGCCGGACGGCCTGCCTTCGCGACCGAGCAAGGCAATGGCGGAGAGCTGCACCAAACCGCCTCCGACGGTGCCGACCCCGCCGCCTTTCTCACCGACAACTTCGGCCATCGCATCGCCGACAACCAGAACTCGTTGCGCGCCGGCGAACGCGGGCCGACCCTGCTCGAGGATTTTGTCCTCCGCGAAAAAATCTTCCACTTCGATCATGAACGGATTCCCGAACGCATCGTCCACGCGCGCGGTTCGGGCGCGCATGGCGTCTTCGAATGCACCAAGGCGATCCCGGGCCTGACCAAGGCGTCGATCTTTCAAACCAAAGGTGCAAGCTGCCCGGTGTTCGTCCGCTTCTCGACCGTCGCCGGCGGCGCCGGGTCGGTCGACACCCCGCGCGATGTGCGCGGCTTTGCGGTCAAGCTCTATACCGATAGCGGCAATTGGGATCTCGTCGGCAACAACATCCCCGTCTTCTTCATTCAGGACGCGATGAAATTCCCCGACCTCGTCCACAGCGTCAAGATGGAGGCCGACCGCGGCTATCCGAAGGCCGCCAGCGCACACGACACCTTCTGGGACTTCATCGGCCTGATGCCAGAGGCGATGCACATGATCATGTGGGCGATGTCCGACCGCACGATCCCGCGCAGCTTCCGCATGATCGAGGGCTTTGGTGTCCACACCTTCCGCTTCGTCAATGAAAAGGGCGACGGCAAATTCGTCAAATTTCATTGGAAACCCGTACTCGGCATCCAGTCGACGACGTGGGACGAGGCGGTCAAGATCGCCGGGGCCGACCCCGATTTCCACCGCCGCGACCTGTTCGAGGCGATCGATGCGGGCGATTTCCCGGCGTGGGATCTCGGCATCCAGGTCTTCGACGAGGCCTTTGCCGCCAAGCAGCCTTATGACGTGCTCGACGCGACCAAGTTGATCCCCGAAGAAGATGTACCGGTCGAGATCGTCGGCCGCATGACGCTCAACCGCAACGTCGACAATTTCTTCGCCGAAACCGAACAGGTCGCCTTCCTGCCGTCGAATATCATCCCCGGTATCGATTTCAGCAACGATCCGCTGCTCCAGGGCCGGCTCTTTTGCTATCTCGACACGCAAAAGTCGCGGCTGGGCACGACCAATTTCCACCAGATCCCGATCAACGCGCCCAAATGCCCGTTCCACAATTTCCAGCGCGACGGCATGATGCAGACGCTGGTCCCGACCGGGCGCGCCAATTACGAGCCCAATAGTTTGGCCGAAGCGGGCGAGAACGGCGGGCCGCGTCCCAGCCCCGCGACGGGCTTCAATACCTTCACCACCAACGACGAACGCAACGACCCGACCCAGAAGCTCCGCGTCCGCGCCGAATTCTTCGCCGATCATTTCAGCCAGGCGCGGATGTTCTACCTGTCGCAGACCGAAAATGAGCAAGCGCATATAGCCTCGGCGCTCGTCTTTGAACTGTCAAAGGTTTTGCTCGATCACGTCCGCGTCCGCGTCGTCGGCCAATTGCGCAACATCGACGAAGACCTTGCCAAGCGCGTCGCCGACGGCCTGGCGATCGACCTTCCCGCCAAGGAAAAGGCGGCGCGAGCGCCGGTCGATCTCAAACCCTCCGACGCGCTATCGATCCATAAGAACGCCGACGACACGATGGAGGGCCGCAAGGTCGCGATCCTGTTTGCCGAAGGATCGGACAAGGCGGCAATCGACGCACTGAAAGCCACGATCGAAAAGGCGGGCGGCACCGCCTTCCTCGTCGCGCCCAAGGTCGGCGGCATCAAGGTCAAGGGCGGCACGCTCAAGGCCGACGGCCAGCTCGCCGGATCGCCCTCGGTATTGTTCGACGCGGTCGCGTCGATCCTGACCAAGGAACAGGCAACGCTGCTGTCGAAACAGAGCGCCGCGGTGCAATGGTTCATGGACGCCTTTGGCCATTGCAAGACGATCGCCCACGACGAAGCCACACAGATTCTGCTCGACAAGGCGGGCGTGGAAAAAGACGGCGGCATCGTTGCGCTCGATGATTTCGCCAAGGTTGGTACCCGGCGCCATTGGGCGCGCGAAGCCAAGGTGCGCGATCTGGCCTGACGGGAAATCGAGCGAACCGGGACGATTGGGAATATCGCACGCCCCGCGCGTGCGATATTCCCCGCGACCACGGGCATCGCGCCCGATCGAGTTGGGAGCCATCGAATGACGTCGCCAAATGTCCGCGCCCCGCATTATTCACCCTTCACGCGCGGCGCTGGCCTGATCTTCACATCGGGCCAGTTGCCGCTGCGACCGGGCCGCGACACTTCGCTGGCCAGCGCGTCGTTCAAGGAACAGGCGCAGCAGGCGCTCGCCAATTTGCAGTCGGTCCTCGGCGATGCTGGGGCCGACCTGTCGCAGGTGGTCAAGACGACCGTCTATCTCAGCGATATGGCCGACTGGCCCGAACTCGACGAAGTGTACGGCCAATTTTTCGGCGTGGCGCGTCCGGCGCGGAGCGTGGTGCCAACGGGGCCACTGCACTTTGGTTTCCGGATCGAAATCGAGGCGATTGCGTTGGCTTGATTTGAGGAAGCGGCATATCTGCCGCCCCATAAGTTCCGCTTCTTATTTCGTCATCCCGGCGGAGGCCGGGGTGTCGGCGGGGGGGTGTTGCGGGAGGGTCAGATACCGGCCGTCGGCGGGGTGGCGATGGGAATGATGGGTCGGGGCGTTATCAAAGCCGCCCCCCCCCGCCGACACCCCGGCCTCCGCCGGGATG
>NZ_JAIBES010000058.1 GCF_019459305.1 Sphingopyxis sp.
AACTACAGTGGGCAGCAACCGGGCGACCGGTAGCTAATCTCCAAAAGTTGTCTCAGTTCGGATTGTTCTCTGCAACTCGAGAGCATGAAGGCGGAATCGCTAGTAATCGCGGATCAGCATGCCGCGGTGAATACGTTCCCAGGCCTTGTACACACCGCCCGTCACACCATGGGAGTTGGTTTCACCCGAAGGCAGTGCTCTAACCCGCAAGGGAGGAAGCTGACCACGGTGGGATCAGCGACTGGGGTGAAGTCGTAACAAGGTAGCCGTAGGGGAACCTGCGGCTGGATCACCTCCTTTCTAAGGATTTCGGCAGAAAGCGCCTGACCCTCGGACTTCGGTCTCTCGGTCGGGAAGAGCTTCTACTGAATTCTAAGAACATTGCCGCCGTCCTCATGTCCCTTCATTCTGGAACATAGTCTCTTCGGAGATTATGCACCCGAGCTGGCCTCGCTAGCCCGACGCTAGCCCTATTGGGCTTCGTTCGGGTGGATGCGGGGGCCGGTAGCTCAGGTGGTTAGAGCGCACGCCTGATAAGCGTGAGGTCGTAGGTTCAACTCCTACTCGGCCCACCATTACCCGCATCGTTGCGACTTGGTTGGGGGCCTTAGCTCAGCTGGGAGAGCACCTGCTTTGCAAGCAGGGGGTCATCGGTTCGATCCCGATAGGCTCCACCATTTCCTGCCGCTTGCGGTGGGAAGTCGCCAACAGCGTATTTCCAGAAATGAAGACAACAGTTCCCGCTTTCGAGCGGGTTTTCAACGAAGCTTTGGCTTCGTTCATCGGCACTTTGACATTGTGAATGGGTTTTTCAATCGATGCCGCGCTGGTTCGATTGATGAAAAGCAAGCAGGTAACTGTTTGCGGATCGTCGATCAGATCAACGCAAGTAATATTTGGCTGAGAAAGAAAACAATCATCCGCATCATGAGCGACGCTGAATGCCATTCCCACCGCGGGGATGTCAGGATTGTCGTTGGTGGTGTGGACTCTCAAGTGTGAGGTAAGGGCGTTTGGTGAATGCCTTGGCATGCAGAGGCGATGAAGGACGTGGCACGCTGCGATAAGCGTTGGGGAGCTGTGAGCAAGCTTTGATCCAACGATTTCCGAATGGGGAAACCCACCCTCACCATTTAATTTCGCCGCCGAGCAATCGGCGTCGAAGGTTAAATGGGAAGGGTATCACCGAAGTGAATACATAGCTTTGGTGAAGCGAACCCGGGGAACTGAAACATCTCAGTACCCGGAGGAAAGGACATCAACAGAGACTCCCGTAGTAGTGGCGAGCGAACCGGGACCAGGCCAATGCCTTCGATTCAACTAACAGAAGCTTCTGGAAAGTAGCGCCATAGTGGGTGACAGCCCCGTATGTGAAAGTGATGTCGAAGGATTTGAGTAGGGCGGGACACGTGAAATCCTGTCTGAACGTAGGGGGACCACCCTCTAAGCCTAAGTACTCCTGCATGACCGATAGTGAACTAGTACCGTGAGGGAAAGGTGAAAAGCACCCCGATGAGGGGAGTGAAACAGTACCTGAAACCGAACGCCTACAAGCAGTTGGAGGGTCCTTGAGACCTGACAGCGTACCTCTTGCATAATGGGTCAGTGACTTAGTGTAACAAGCAAGCTTAAGCCGTTAGGTGTAGGCGCAGCGAAAGCGAGTCTGAATAGGGCGACTGAGTTTGTTGCATTAGACCCGAAACCCGGTGATCTAGGCATGACCAGGCTGAAGGTGCGGTAACACGCACTGGAGGGCCGAACCGTTCAATGTTGAAAAATTGTCGGATGAGTTGTGTTTAGGGGTGAAAGGCCAATCAAACCGGGAAATAGCTGGTTCTCCGCGAAATCTATTGAGGTAGAGCGTCAGACGAATACCTTGGGGGGTAGAGCACTGGATGGATGCGGGGGTCGCGAGATCTACCAATTCTAACCAAACTCCGAATACCCAAGAGTAATATCTGGCAGACAGACGGCGGGTGCTAAGGTCCGTCGTCAAAAGGGAAACAGCCCTGACCTACAGCTAAGGTCCCCAAGTCACGTCTAAGTGGTAAAGCATGTGGGAATCCCAAAACAACCAGGAGGTTGGCTTAGAAGCAGCCATCCTTTAAAGAAAGCGTAACAGCTCACTGGTCTAAATAAGGGTTCCTGCGGCGAAAATGTAACGGGGCTCAAGACGTGCACCGAAGCTTAGGGTGTGTAGTTTACTACACGCGGTAGCGGAGCGTTCCGTAGGCTGATGAAGCGATCTGGTAATGGGTCGTGGAGGTATCGGAAGTGCGAATGCTGACATGAGTAGCGATAAACAGGGTGAGATGCCCTGTCGCCGAAATTCCAAGGGTTCCTGCTTAAAGCTAATCTGAGCAGGGTAAGCCGGCCCCTAAGACGAGCCCGAAGGGGGTAGTCGATGGGAACCACGTTAATATTCGTGGGCCTGGAGGTGTGTGACGGATCTCGTAAATTGTTTGCTCTTATTGGATTGAGCAGGCTTTGAAGAGGTTCCAGGAAATAGCCCCTCCATTATAGACCGTACCCTAAACCGACACAGGTGGAATGGTAGAGTATACCAAGGCGCTTGAGAGAAGTCTCCTGAAGGAACTCGGCAAATTGCCTCCGTACCTTCGGAAGAAGGAGGCCCCACTTCTGGGCAACCAGTTGTGGGGGGCACAGGCCAGGGGGTAGCGACTGTTTAGCAAAAACACAGGGCTCTGCTAAGTCGGCTTCAAGACGACGTATAGGGCCTGACGCCTGCCCGGTGCCTGAAGGTTAAGTGGAGTGGTGCAAGCTGCGAAATGAAGCCCAGGTAAACGGCGGCCGTAACTATAACGGTCCTAAGGTAGCGAAATTCCTTGTCGGGTAAGTTCCGACCTGCACGAATGGCGTAACGACTTCCCCACTGTCTCCAGGAGATGCTCAGCGAAATTGAATTCTCCGTGAAGATGCGGAGTACCCGCGGTTAGACGGAAAGACCCCGTGCACCTTTACTGCAGCTTCAGAGTGGCATTAGGAAAGAACTGTGTAGCATAGGTGGGAGGCTTTGAAGCCAGGTCGCCAGATCTGGTGGAGCCATAGGTGAAATACCACCCTGTTGTTTTCTGATGTCTAACCTCGATCCATGAAACTGGATCAGGGACCCTCTGTGGCGGGTAGTTTGACTGGGGCGGTCGCCTCCTAAAGAGTAACGGAGGCGCGCGATGGTAGGCTCAGGACGGTTGGAAACCGTCTGCAAGAGTGCAATGGCATAAGCCTGCCTGACTGCGAGACTGACGAGTCGAGCAGAGACGAAAGTCGGTCATAGTGATCCGGTGGTCCCGAGTGGAAGGGCCATCGCTCAACGGATAAAAGGTACGCCGGGGATAACAGGCTGATGATTCCCAAGAGCTCATATCGACGGAATCGTTTGGCACCTCGATGTCGGCTCATCACATCCTGGGGCTGGAGCAGGTCCCAAGGGTTTGGCTGTTCGCCAATTAAAGTGGTACGTGAGCTGGGTTCAGAACGTCGTGAGACAGTTTGGTCCCTATCTGCCGTGGGCGTCGAAATTTGAGAGGAGTTGACCCTAGTACGAGAGGACCGGGTTGAACATACCTCTGGTGTACCTGTCGTCACGCCAGTGGCGCAGCAGGGTAGCTATGTATGGACGGGATAACCGCTGAAAGCATCTAAGCGGGAAGCCTCCCTCAAGATAAGATTTCATAGAGCCGTGGAAGACCACCACGTTGATAGATCGGATGTAGAAGCGCGGTAACGTGTGGAGCTAACCGATACTAATTGCTCTATTCGCACTTAAGAGTCCCACCATCAACGACAGTCCTGAAGGGCCAAAAGCCTCAGAATTGTCCGCGAAGTGGATGATTGTAAAATAGTCCAAATTGCACGGGCATTCGATTGAAACCCAAATTCGACCCACGCCGGCTTCATTGCTTGGTGACCATGGCGTCAGTGACCCACCCGATCCCATCTCGAACTCGGCCGTGAAACCTGACAGCGCCGATGGTACTATGGCTCAAGCCCTGGAAGAGTAGGACGTCGCCAGGCATTGTAGCCGACGTGTGGCCGAATATGGAAAAACCCATTCACAAAGTTAGAGGCCGGCAGAAATGCCGGCCTTTTGCTGTTATCGCGGATCGCTTCGGCATCGCGACATTGGTGGCGCGGGATGGAGCAGCCCGGTAGCTCGTCAGGCTCATAACCTGAAGGTCGTAGGTTCAAATCCTACTCCCGCAACCAACAAAATATCGGAATCACAATGATTTAACAAAAAGCCTCGGTCCTCGGATCGGGGCTTTTGTTCGTTCTGGCGCTAACACAAAGCTAACACAAATTGACGGCTCGATAAAAACCTGATAGCCAAAGGTCATTATCGACGGCGTTGAGGAGACGGCCCGTGGAATCGCACCAAATTTTGAACGGCAAGGTTCAGCTTTACAGGCGCGGCGACAGCCGGATTTGGCAGTGTGCCGCTTCGGTCGGGGGCAAGCAGCGACGCGCAACCACGAAGCGCGATAGTCTCTCATTGGCGACGGAGTTTGCCGAGGACTGGTATCTCGAACTTCGCGGGAAGGACAAAAGCGGCACCCTGCTGTCCGAAAGGAGCTTCGCTCTGGCTGCGACCCAATTTTTGCGCGAGTATGAAATCATCACAGAGGGCGAGCGTAGCAAGAAGTGGACCGATGGACACGAGATCCGGTTGCGCGTTCACTTGTTGCCGTTCTTCGGTGAGCTAGGTGTATCGAAGGTGACGGCGGGTAAGGTGCAGGACTATCGCATTCACCGTATGACATCGCGGCTCGAAGCCAATCCCCATTCCCGCAGTAATCGTCCCTTGGTCGACAAACCGCCAGCGCGCAGCACGCTTCACAACGAGATTGTCACGCTACGGCAAGTCCTGAAAACTGCCATCCGTCAAGGCTGGCTTGAACATTTGCCCGATCTGTCTGCGCCTTACCGGACACAGGGCAAGATCGTGCACCGGCCTTGGTTCAGCCCTGCTGAATACAAGCAGCTTTATGAGGCGACCCGCGCGTATGCGCGTGACCCTTTCCATGCCAGTCACAAATGGAATGCCGAACAGGTGCACGACTATGTGCTGTTCCTCGCCAATACCGGCCTACGGCCAGATGAGGCGAAGAACCTCCAGCACCGCGACGTCGCGATTGTCGAGGATGAAGCAACCGGCGAGACGATCTTGGAAATCGAAGTTCGCGGCAAGCGCGGGGTTGGTTATTGCAAGTCGATGCCTAGTGCGGTGCGGCCCTATCAACGTCTACTTGGTCGCGCAAAGCCGGTGCAAGCAGAGAGCCGCAGGGAGAAGCAGCGTCGTCGTCGAGAAGGATTGCCGGACTACGCCACCGAACCGCCACTGCTGGAATATCCCCAACTCACTGATCCCGTCTTCTCTGGCAATCATGTCAAACTCTTCAATGGCATATTGGACCGTGCAAAACTCAAGCGTGACCGCGACGAAAAGCCACG
The DNA here is from genome assembly GCF_019459305.1 of Sphingopyxis sp. Lineage (GTDB taxonomy): Bacteria > Pseudomonadota > Alphaproteobacteria > Sphingomonadales > Sphingomonadaceae > Sphingopyxis. Next base: position 5,473 of record NZ_JAIBES010000058.1, read on the forward strand.
CACGGCTTACAGCTTACGCCATACTTACATCTGTATGCGATTGATGGAGGGTGCCGACATCTACCAGATCGCCAAAAACTGTCGCACCAGTGTCGAAATGATCGAGAAATTCTACGCCGCGCATATCAAGAGCACCCTTGATGCGGCGTCGATCAATGTCCGTCGTCCCAAACCTGCGGCGAGAAAGCCGCAACCCGGGCGTTCCGCGTTCGATATCGAAGACGACGAATAACATTGCCGTTGGCCTGATTGCTACAAGCCGTTGAACATCGGCTGCGATCACGCCCAAGCGATGAAGATTTGACCAAACGGTCACATTCGTCGCTTTCCAGCGAAATGACAGCGAAGGACTGTCATGTTGGCCGCACGAATCCCGAAGGGGATTTGGCCATCGCCCATCAAAAAGGGTGCTCAAACGCAGATCGCGCATCTACCGTTGTTCAGCCTAAAAGTGCACAAAGCGAAATTTCTTGCATGTCGGAAATTCCGACATTATACCATTTCAATGTAGTCGAATCATGCGGAGATCACATGGCCACTCTTGCACCACCAGCGCCCATCGTAAAATCCTTTCCAATGAAGAAAGTGTTGGACGCGTTGACTCATGAGTTACTGGGCGTTGCGCAGTCCGAAGCGCTGGTTCGCGGTATAACTTTGCCGACGGCTCCAGCCGATGCCGTTAAAGCTGCCGTTCCGATGGATTCGCTTACGGTCGTTGACGCACTCTGTGTGCTTGATGCCATCGTCGGTTTCCAGCTTAAAGAAAGCATTGTTCAGATGGGTGGCTACAATTCGGTCGAGGCCGCCTTGCAGAACATGATCCCCAAGATCGAAAAGGCGTGGCTTCGCAAACAAGGAGCAAAGAAATGAGCAATTTGGCAACCCGTCCCGATAGTGATGATATGGAACGCAAGCTGCTTGGCGACCGCCTGCGAGAAGCGCGGAAATATCTTGGTCTCAAACAGGACGAAGTGGCGTCCTATCTCAAAATCCCGCGCACAGCGCTTACCGATATCGAGAATGGGCAGCGCCGCGTCGAAGCAATTGAATTGACCCACCTCGCAAGATTATACCGCCAATCAGTTGGCTATTTTACAGGTGAGGATGACGTGTCGGCATCACTGCCGGTTGACGTAGCGCATCTGGCGCGCCGTGTAGCGGACCTTTCCGCTCCAGATCGTAAAGAATTGAGCCGTTTTGCCGAGTATCTTCGAACCCGGACGACCACGGGGCAGAGCTGACCAGTGGCAACCGACTATGCAAGCGCCGTTAGGACCGGGGCGATGGCGGCGGGGCGACTCCACAGAACACTGGGAACCCGTGCGCTGATCGAAAGTCGCGCCGGGGCGGTGGATGTATTCGGTGCCATCGCTTCGCTCGATCTACCCTTGTTGCTTCGTCCGCTCCACGGGTTGCTGGGTGCATTCCTCAACGAACCCATTCCGGGTATATTGATTACCACCGAGCGCTCGATGAGCATCCAACGCTTCACGGCGGCGCACGAACTGGGTCATTTTTCACTCGATCATCAACCTAGCCTCGACGATGAATCTATCCTGCGTCGGATGCCCACGTCTCCCGAACCGACGGGACATTTTCAGGAAGCGGAAGCCGACTCGTTTGCCATTGCCTTCATGATGCCAAAATGGCTCATTCTTGAGCATTGCTCCAGGCAAGGGTGGCAAATTGCCGATCTGCGTCGTCCTGAAATTGTCTATCAGCTCTCGCTCCGGATGGGCGCGAGTTATGAGGCAACGTGCCGGACGCTCGTTCGTTATGAGCTTCTTGCATTCGCAGATATGCAGAGCTTACGCCAAACCGAACCGCGACTCCTGAAAACTAACCTCCTTATGGATTTTCGTCCTGCGGACTACCGCCGTGACGTGTGGCTTTTGACAGAGCGGGACGAAGGAACACGGATTGATGGCAGCCGGCATGATCTGTTCGTCCTTCGACTGACTGAGCACAGCAACGGAGGATATATCTGGAATTTCGACCAACTTGTGGCCAGCGGCTTTGCGATCGTAAGAGACGTGCGACAAGAAATCGATGCGAACGGCGTCGGCAGCCCCGTACTGCGCCAAGTTACGGCCGCGCCCGAGATCGCTGCGCGTGGGCATTTGTTGATCGAAGAGTTTCGTCCTTGGCAGCCATCGCCAGCCCTATCCCAGCTTGCTCTTGATTTTGACCTGACCGGCCCCGAGGAAGAGGGCTTTTCGCGTGCTGAGCGTCGTCGATTGCTAGAAGCCGCGTAAGACAGCCATGCTCACAGTCGAGACCGACCTTCGGCCATTGTTCGGGCCTGCGCGTGACCAAGGCCAACGTCCTACCTGTCTGGCATTTGCAGCCAGTGATGCGCACGCCGGGCTTCGTGCCGATTGGGTGCCATTGTCATGCGAATTTGCCTTCTATCACGCGCAGCGGCGCTCAAACAGTTCGCCTCTGCAAGGTGCGACGTTGGGATCAATCCTTGAAGCGCTTAAGCAAGACGGCCAGCCAGCTGAGGAAGGCTGGCCGTATTTGACCAATCTGCCGTCTGACTATGGCAGCTGGTTTCCACCAGCGAAACTAGGGCCGATTTTCCGGCGTGGCGGGTCTGCTTGTGCTGACGCGTTGACGGCTATAATCGACAAGCTCGACCGGAATGAACCGGTTATCTTACTGACGACGCTATCTCCGTCGTTCTATGCCCCTACGATCAATGGCATTGTTGATCCTGCGGATGGGGAAGCCCCCGATCCAGCGCTCCGTCACGCCATAATTGCCGTAGGGCATGGCACCTTCAATGGATCAACAATAGTTTTGATCCGCAACAGCTGGGGTCAGGCTTGGGGTATCAACGGTTATGCTTGGCTGACCGAGAGGTTCCTGACACCTCGCTTGTTTGCCACAGCCAGTCTTTTGGAGGATGTCGATGTATTTACCGATCCCGTCACAACCTGATTGTGTTTCCGCCTGGCGTGAAGCCGTACGTCATGTCGATTTGCAATCTGGACATCACGCGTATAATGTCATCATTGACGTTGCTGATCCCACTGCACGGTCAACCCTGACTGATCCAGTTGTTGCGGCTCATGACAAGTTTCTATTAGCTTGGGAACAGAAGCCGATAGAGACCGTCTCCAACACGATCTTTCCGGCCAGCCTTTATAATCGCTTCGGAGCTCCTGACTTTTTTGATCGGTTCCGCGATAACATTATGCCGCGGCTGCCCCGACGATCCGACAACTGGTCTGGCTACTATTTTGAACGCATGATGCAGATGCCACAAAAAGATGGTACTGATTTCAACCAGCTTTGGGACATTGTCGAACGCATTCGCGACCCAAATGTGCGCGCGCTGAACAAATTCGAGATCAGTATCTTTGACCCCACCCGCGATGTCGATAAATCACCATATGGTGGTCAATGCCTTAGTTTTGCGAGTCTTAAAGTCATTGGAAAGGGAACCCAGCGTCAGATCGGGATGACGGCTTTCTATCGCAACCACTTCTACGTCGAAAAATTGCTTGGCAATCTTATCGGTCTCGGTCGCCTGATGAGTTTTATTGGAAAGGAAAGCGGCATCGCTGTCGGGCCACTAACCGTTGTTTCAACGCACGCACAGATCGATCAACCCCGAAACGAAGGCGCAAATGCTACTCGCGCTGACATTGCCGATCTGTTGCAACAATGCGATCAAGCAAATGCGAAAGTGTTGGCCGTTGTATGAGATACTTCCAATGGTAGGACAAACTCGTCCTTCCTTGGCTTGTCTTCGATGCCGTAGAGCGCATACATCGTGGCCACAAATTCGCTCTGGCCGCCGTAGCTTGGGTGTCTTGCTGCGCTGGTCGGAATACCAAGCTCCCCGAGTGCCATTTGCGCATCTCTGCCTATCGCCACAATCTGACGCGGACGCAGCATCTGTATGAGCGATTGGAGTAATGACCAGGTTGCAGTACGTTCAGAACGGGTATGACAGCGATTGGAAAGCGGGTCGTCCGCCTCGTGAGGATGGAACGGAAAGACGTTCCAAAGCATCACCGGTTTGTCAATCTGTGTGAGCACGCGCCAAATCACCGCCGCTGTCCTTTCCGCAACGACCGGGCCTTGCGTAGCGCGTTCAAATGAAACGCCGCCCATCAACGCTCCTGCATGATCCAGATGAACTTCATCAGTTAACGGTACGCCCGTCCGCCGTCCTCCGCGATAACCAAGATCCCTCGCGATCCAAATGGTTTCTGCCTTTGCATCGAGAACAGCTTCGAGCATGTGAGTCAGATTGTTTCGGCGCTTTGCCGCAGCATCCGGGCGATCATGAACGCTGCATCGTTCTCCCCACGGGTTGAACACCGATGGCGCGCTAAACTCCGCAAGCTGTTCAACAAAATGCTTGGGCGTCATAATGGCAATTCCTTAATGCGGAGCCGTCGATTAGGAGAATCGATTAGAACCCGGCCGCGACGATGCTTCTGGAGAAATCGGAAGGCCGCGTAGCCTTGAAGGATGGCATCCTCCCAAAGCCACAATGGGCAGCGTTCTGATTCGTAACCGGTGACGAACTGGCGAATATGCTTCAGCATGTCCAGCGGAAGTCCGCCCCGTTTTACTCCCTCAAAGAAATTCAGCTGCTGTGCTTGGCCGAATATCCATGACGTGACACCTTCTTCAATGAGTATGGCACGCGCGCCATCCTCAGCGTCGTCCAGCTTCGGAACACTCTTTCGTTTCAGTCGCAACAGCGCCCGCACCACCGGTGACCAACCCAGAACCGCGACATGCGCATAATGAAAGACATCATGAAACCGGTAATCGTCCGGTTCAAGGGCGTTATCGGTCAATCTGTCGCCAACAAAGACCCCGCTCGATTTCTGGAACACATAGACCTGTTTGCGAACTGAACGCTCAAACACGTCAATGGTCATGCGTCGTGGCAGTTGCTCCTCGGTATCCATTGGAGCATCGAACGGCTCTGGAAATGTCCGGTCGCGGGGCCAGCGATCAAAAATTTTGTGCTGGTTCTTGATGGCTGCTGCTTCAAGTGTCGCACCCGAGTCATTTGCTGCCTGAATCAATTGACGCATCACGAGCGTCAGGCACGCCAACATTTTGGCCTGCCCTTTGAGAGCGCCAGATTGATAGTCGTTGACCAATAATCCGATCTGGCCGGCGAGCGCCAAAAGTCTATGCTCGAACTGCGCCGACGGCTCGGTCGTCATGGGTATGTGAGCGGGCTGCATCGCATGAAACGTCAAGCTATCATCCGCTGCATTGCCTACACGTGTTGCATCCAATGCATTGGCAGCGATCGTGCTGAGAGGAATGCCGCTGCGACGTGCGATAGATGCCAGATACCACAGAACGTCGCCTAGCTCTTCCGATACAGCTTCGGCATAGCCCAAATAAGAAGCCTTATCACGCTGCTTCTTCTTGACCTCACTGAGCAAGCTGCCCGTTTCGCCAAATGCACCGAGCATCGAAAAGCTTAGCGCGTGTTTCCCCTTTCGCTGATCCGTCAGCGCAGCTTGACGCGCATATTCATCAATAGTGAGCGGTATAAAGCTGTCGGCCATCAATGCCTCTTTCTGCGGTCGCAAATAGCGTCGATTGGGACGTCCACCCCATAAGCTTGAAGCGCCCTTAGCACCACCATCCTGATTGATTCCCGACCATTGATCGCCTTCAGACGCAGGTCGTATTTTGTCTCGCTCGGCACCTGAATCTGGAGATGCTCTTCGGCATCAAGGCTTTCGCAGTCAATTTTCATGAAATCATTAAATCATAGTTTAATGAAATAAGCGAATGGATTTGTGCCTTCACGGATCTGGAGCCAGATTTCAGAGTTCGAAGTAGAATGCCGATTAGTTCGATGGGGAAAGCCTTCCCCTACTGTCCAATCCGCTTCGCGGTTTTGTCAGACCCCTTCTGCGGGGACACCCCGCAACGCCCCGCGAAAATGAGCGGGATTTTCTAAGGTCGCACTCTGTCCCGCGCTTCGCGCTCCTTGAGGGTGCGGCGTTTTTGAGCTGACCCGCAGGCACTCTTGCGCACTCCTGGCCGGACGCCCGCTGGCCCACAGGCCCGGGCGCAGGGCGTCCGGCTGGCGTCGTTTTGTGCAAGGGTGCCGTTCTTGTTGGGCCGCTGCGCGGCGATGTTCTTTCAATGATATTCCACTGATCTTCGGACGGCGCTGGTGCGCCGGCGTTTTCGTGGCCGTCCCCGAAGAGGGGGATGGGCGGCGCTTCCGGCTAGGCCCGCCGCGCTCAGGCGCAACCCGCAAGCGGGTCTTTCACTGTGTTACAGCCTTACAGGTGCGCCTGATCCCGGCGGGCCTCTTGGTCGCTCTTTGCCGCCCACCCCCCTCTCCGGGGTCGGTGTGGTTTTTGGGCGAGGAGGCTGTGATGGCGGTTGGCAATCGGAAACGTGGTTTTGGCGGCAAGGGTAAGGCGGCGCTGCGCACCGCGCGCGGGAGCGATGCGCCCCGCGCTTCGCTTTATGACGAGGTGACGGCTAAGATTATCGCCCAGCTTGAAGCGGGTTGCTTTCCTTGGGCGCAGCCGTGGAGTTCAGCGGCGGCAGTGCCGGGACTCCCCCGCAACGCGGTTTCGGGGCGTCCCTATTCGGGGGTCAATGTTCTCATATTGTGGGGCGCGGTCATTGAAGGCTGTTACCCGTCACAGGATTGGTTGACCTTTCGGCAGTCTTTGGCCGCTGGCGGATGCGTTCGCAAGGGTGAGCGCGGGCATACGATTTTCTATACCGACCGCTTCACGCCCGACGATGGGCGCGAGGGTGGAGACGCGCCAGAAGGCGAACCCCGCACAATTCCGTTCCTCAAACGCTTTGTCGTGTTCAACGCGGCGCAGTGTGACGGCCTGCCCGAACGGCTGACAGCCGACCCGACACCGTTGCCGCCCTGCGAACAGCACGAAAGCGCGGAGGCGTTGATTGCCGCGACGGGTGCCGATTTCCGCATTGGTGGCGCGCGGGCCTTTTATGACGTGGGCGGAGATTATGTGCAGGTGCCGCCGCAACCGGCATTTACCCACCAGATCGACTTTTACCGGACGGCCTTGCACGAGCTAGGCCACTGGACGGGCAGCAAAACGCGGCTGGCGCGTGACCAGTCGGGCGGCTTCGGTTCCGCGCTTTATGCCCGCGAGGAATTGTGTGCCGAACTGGCCTCGGCCTATCTTTGCGCGGCGCTTGGTATCGTCCCCACCGTTCGCCATGCCGACTATCTCGGCTCTTGGCTTAATGTGTTGCGCGCCGACAATCGCGCCATTTTCAAAGCGGCATCGCAAGCTAGCAAGGCGGCTGATTTTCTGTTGGCGTTCGTTCGGGAGAGCGAATGCACCTTGGCGCGGGCGGCATGAGCGCCGCGCTCCCCTCCAAAGACCGGCTTGCGTCCGAGCAGACTTCCATCGGTGAGCAGACGCTTGTTTACGGCGTTGCGCCGATCACCCCACGCGACCGGCTCACCATGCGCGCCAATGCGCCGCTGGAGCCGCGCAAGGCGCAGCGGCCCGCCGATCATGGCCTGTTCGATACCAACGCCCGCAACCAGATCGAGATGTTTTGAAGGGATTATCTTTATGCTTTTGCTCACCCAAGACCAGCGCGAGAGGTTGATTGCCAACGGCAAAAACTGTGGCGATCATGTGCCAGTCGTCAAACTCTTTTCGCCTGTTGGCGCGGCCACTTGGCTGTTTTCCGAATTGGACGAGGACGGCGACACGCTGTTCGGGCTTTGCGACCTTGGCTTTGGTTGCCCCGAAATGGGTTCAGCCAGCCTAGCTGAAATTGCGGCGGTGTCGTTGCCGTTCGGGCTGACCATCGAGCGCGACCTGTGTTTTGAAGGCCGCTTTCCGCTGACCATTTACGCCGATGCCGCCCGCTTGGCGGGCAGCATCACCGAGGACGCGGCGCGGCTCGAAGCCGCAGCCACCGCCCGCGCCCAAGAAAGTCCAGCCCTTCCGCCGCCTTGACCCCCAAGGCGGCGGCAGACCCCCCGCGGGATAATCCAGCGCGGGCAACCGGCCCCATCCACCCCGCCCCCCCAGAATCCCCGAGGGAGGGGCCCGAGCC
>NZ_JAIBES010000093.1 GCF_019459305.1 Sphingopyxis sp.
GGGTACGATCGAGCCGGGCAAGCTCGCTGACATCATCGTCGTCGACGGCAATCCCGACGAGGATTTTGGGGCACTGCGAAAGGTGAAGACCGCCTTCGTCAATGGCCGACTGATGCTGCAGGAAGGCAGGATCTACCAGCCCATGCACGAAGAAGTACCGATGCCCGCCGCGAAATGATCGACCAACGCAAATCAGCGCGAGCGCGGGATCAGTTGGGATGATGGTGGCCGAGCGCAGCCATCGCGGCGTCGATGATCGGGACGCGCCACTCGCGTTCGAGATGCATGGTCACGGCGAGACGTGCCGAAAAGGTGGCACCAGACAAGGCCGTGAATGTGCGTGCCATCCGTTGCAGGTCGGGTGCCGCAAGATCGATTCCCATGGCACCGACAATGTCAAACCCCAGTTGGGTGAAGCGCGGATCGCCTGTACCCCCGGCGTGGGCCAAGCGCTCGCCGTCACGTGCCAGCTCTTGGGCGAAGGCCGACATGCCGGGCCAGCGGAACGCAAAGTCGATCACGTCCTCGACCAGCTTGCGATCGCGTTCAAACCCGGGCGAGAGGCCCTCGAGCCTGCCGATCCGCTCCCGCGTCTGGGCTTCGTAACGGTCGAGAACCGCGTCGTGAAGTGCCTTCTTGCTAGCATAATGATGCAGCAGTCCCGCCTTCGAATAGCCGAGCGCGTCGGCGATCTGCTGGATCGATGTGCGGGAAAACCCATGGCGCGCAAAGATGCCGGCCGCAACATCGAGAATCTCGGCATCGATCTCGGCTTTCGACTGTCTCGGCATGGGCGCCCTTTAGCATGGTCTCGCTGGGACCGGTTATCCTCATACGGTCGCCGGACGGCTTCCGCGTCAAATTATTCCTTGTGACAGACCATTATGGTTGGTAACCAACCATAATGGTCTGTTCGTTGAGTACGCTCAACGGGACCGGCGGGTCAAGCCGCCTTCTGCGCATTTTAGGAGAGAGACATTGCTGCAATTGAACGGGGTCGAGCATGTGTATCCCAACGGCACGCGCGCACTTAACGGAGTGACGATTTCGATCGGCAAGGGGATGTTCGGGTTGCTCGGACCCAATGGCGCCGGAAAATCTTCGCTCATGCGAACGATCGCAACCCTGCAGACACCGACCGCCGGCGAGATACGGTTCGGCGATATCGATGTGCTGCGCGATCCCACGCGGCTGCGCGCCACCCTCGGCTATCTCCCGCAGGATTTCGGTGTTTATCCGCGTGTGTCGGCCTATGATCTGCTCGATCATATGGCATCGCTGAAGGGGGTCACATCCTCTGCCGATCGCAAGAACACCGTCGAAACCCTCCTCAATCAGACCAATTTGTGGAATGTCCGCAGCAAAGCCGTCGCTGGATTTTCGGGGGGCATGCGCCAGCGCTTCGGCATTGCGCAGGCGCTGATCGGCAACCCCGCGTTGATCATCGTCGACGAACCGACAGCCGGCCTCGACCCCGAGGAACGCAATCGTTTCTACAATCTGCTCGTCGAAATCGGTGAGAATGTCGTTGTCATTCTTTCGACCCATATCGTCGATGACGTCGCCGACCTGTGCCCGCGCATGGCGGTGCTTGCCGCCGGTCGCATCCAGCTCGAGGGCGCTCCGCTCGATCTGATCAAGCGAAGCCGCGGTACGATTTGGGCCAAGACAATTGAACGCGAGCGGCTAGCGGAGGTTCAGGCGTCTCACGAACTGATCTCGACGCGTCTGCTGTCGGGCAGCACCGTCATCCATATCCTGTCGGAGTCCGATCCGGGCGATGGCTTCGTGCCGGTCGAGGGCGGGCTCGAGGATGTATACCTGTCCACGCTGGTACGCTCGCGCCGGACCGCCGCCGCTCGACAAGCCGCTTGAGGGGGGCCGGAGATGTTCCTAACGATCGCGCGCTTCGAACTGCGCTACCAGTTCCGCAATCCGGTCTTCTGGGCCGCGGCCATAATGTTCTTCCTGCTGACCTTTGCGGGAACGACCGTGGAATCGATCCGTCTTGGCAGCGGTGGCAGCATTCACAACAATGCACCGACCGCGGTTGCGCAAGTACAACTGATGATGTCGCTGTTCTTTATGTTCGTAACGACTGCGTTCGTCGGCAATGTGGTTGTTCGCGACGACGAGACTGGTTTCGGCAGCATTATCCGATCGACTAAGGTGGGCAAGATACCTTACATGTTCGGCCGGTTCAGCGGCGCCTTTCTCGGCGCCGCGGTAGCCTTTTTGGCCGTTCCGCTCGCAATCTGGATTGGCACCTTCATGCCATGGGTGAGCCACGAGTATCTCGGCCCGAACCAGCTGCAAGACTATGCCTTTGGTTACTTCATTCTCGCGCTGCCCAATATCTTCGTGACCTCTGCAATTTTCTTCGCCGTGGCGAGTTGGACGCGGTCAGTTACCTACAGCTATCTGGCGGTGATCATCTTCATGTTCGCATATTTCGCGCTCAATGCCATGCTGCGCAAATTGCCGGATGTGGCGCTCGCGTCTTATTTCGAACCGTTCGGTTCGGTCGCTTTTAGCCTCAGCACCCGATATCTGAGCCCGGTCCAGGCTAATACGCAAGCGCTCGAACTGACGGGCCTTCTGGCGACCCATCGCCTTCTGTGGGTGGCAATCTCGCTCGCGATTGTTGCCTTTACGGTTTGGCGCTTTCGCTTTGCCGATCGTGGATCGTCGAAAGGCAGCACCAAGCGCGATATTGCGCGCGAGCAAAAGCTCGCCGCGGTCAAGCCGGCCTTAGTCGCTCGCTTGCCCGACAGCACGCCGCAACGAGGGACCTGGCACCAGCTCGCCATCCGGACGCTGCTCGAAATGAAACTCGTGTTCAAAAGCCCGGCCTTCTGGGTGCTCGCGGTAGTCGGGTCGATCAACCTGTACCTGACGCTCAATCTCGCCGGGCTCTACTACGGCGTTCCTATATGGCCCCGCACCTTCGCGATCGCCGACACAGTGATCGCCGCATCGACGCTGATAACACTTTTGATAGCGATCTATTTCTCGGGCGAAGTGGTTTGGCGCGAACGCGAGAGGCGCTTCAGCGAAATTATTGATGCCACGCCGCTGCCGAACTGGATCTTCCTCGTCTCCAAACTCGCCGGGGTTGCAGGCGTGCTGCTCGTACTCAGCGTGGCTGTGACGCTGGTCGAATCAATTCTTTATCAGCTGATGGGCGGCGTTACCGATATCGAGATTGGTCGATGGATGGCGTGGTTCGCCGCACCCACTGCATTCTACGTGATTCAGATTTCTGCACTTTCGATCGTTGTCCAAGCAGTCAGTCCGAACAAGTTCGTCGGCTGGGGTCTCATGCTCATCTATCTCGTGTCCTCGATCGTCTTTGCGGGAATGGGCTGGGAGCATCCGCTCCTGAACTATGCCGCCGTGGCGCAGCCGCTCTCGGACATGAACGGTTCGAACTATGGCGAGGCGGTTGCCTGGTGGTTGCGCTTCTTCTGGCTCGCCGTGGCCCTCGTCCTCGTCGTGGTCGGCCATTTGATGTGGCGGCGAGGCACCGCGGTCACACTGAAGGGCCAATGGCGGACGTTGCCATCGCGGCTCAAGGGTGCGCCTTTGATGGTTCTGGCGACGGCCCTGGTCGTTGCGGTCGGCGTGGGCAGTTTCCTGTTCTACAATATGAATGTGCTCAACGAATATCCCGATCGCGAGAAGTTCGAACGCCAGCTCGCCGAGTATGAACGAGGCTATTCGCGCTACGTCGACCTTCCGCAGCCCACGCTGGCCGACATCAAGCTCAAGGTCGATCTGCACCCGGCCAAAGGCGCCATTTATGTCAGCGGCACCTACCGCTTTGTCAATGAAACGGCAGTACCGATCGAGACTCTGCACCTGCGAACGACGCCCGGTCTGAACCTCCCGTTTAAGGTTGTGTCGCTGCCCGGGGCAACGCTGGTGCGCGACGACAAGATCAACCACCACCAGATCTATCGGTTCGAAAGAGCGTTGCAGCCGGGAGCAAGCCGAACGGTGTCATTTCTGACTGAGGTCAAGAAGCGCGGCTTGGCGGCTTTGCCGAACTCGCAGAACTACGAGATCGACGCGCAGCCCGCGAACAACGGAACCTATGTGATCAACCACCAGATCTTGCCGATGTTGGGCATGACCCGGATGGGTTTTCTCGATGACAAGGCCACGCGTGCAAAATACGGTCTCTCGCCGACACCGGCGACGCCGAAGCTGGAGGACCGGTCAGCCCAGGCACGTAATTATGCGGGACTGGACCGGGTCAACACCGACATTACTGTCACGACCGATGCCGACCAGATGCTGGTCGCCACCGGCGCGCGCGTCTCGGATCGCGTGGCCCAAGGGCGCCGAACCGCGCGGTTCGTGTCGCCGATCCCGTCGATCAATTTTATCATGATCCAGTCCGCCCGCTACGCGGTGAAGTCGGCCAATTCGGATGGCGTGAAGTTGGAGGTTTATTATCATCCTGAACATCCGAAGAATATCGATCGGATGCTGCGCGCTATGGATGACTCGCTCGACTATTTTCGCGAGAATTTCGGACCCTATCAATACCCATATGCGCGCATCGTCGAACGGCCGAGCTATGGGGGCGGAGCTAATTCGGCGGCCGGCACCATTGGCTTCTCGGAGAAAATTGGATTCAATATGGACCTGAGCGATCCCCGACGGCTCGATTTTCTCTCCTATCTCGCCTCACATGAACTGGCCCATCAATATTGGTTTCACCAGCTAATGCCTGCAGACATGCAGGGTGCGGAGCTTCTCACCGAAGGGTTGGCGCAATATTCGGCGTTGATGGTGATGAAACGCCGCTACGGGCCAAATCAGCTGCGGCAATTTCTGAAATATGAAGTCGATCAGTATCTTCAGGGTCGCCGGATGGAGAAAAATGCGGAAAACCCGCTCGGTCGGACGCGCAACCAGGGCTATATCCACTATAACAAGGCCTCGATCGTCATGTTCCTGATTCAAGAGCGCTTGGGTGAAGAGCGAGTGAACGCTGTATTGCGCGACCTGCTCGCCAAATATCGTTACAAGGGCGCACCCTATGCGCGGTCGAGCGATTTGGTGGCAGGCTTGCTGGCGGTTGCTCGCACCCCGCAGGAGCGCGAATTGATCCGGGATCAGTTCGAGCGGATCACCCTTTACGACTTGCGCGCGAAACAGGCGACGGTCAGTCGTCTGGCCGACGGGCGGTATGAAACGACAATCACCGTCCATGCGGGACAGGTTTATGCCGATGGCGAAGGCAATGAGCGCAAGACTCCGTTCGACCAGCAAGTTGATGTCGGCGTTTTCACCGCGGATCCGGCCGACCTCGGTTTTGATCGCCAAAACATCCTTTCGATGCAGCGCGTACCCATCCATTCGGGCGAGCAAAAGGTCCGCATCGTAACGCAGGAGAAGCCGATATATGCAGGGGTCGATCCCTCTCTGACGTTCATCGACCGCAACGCGAACGATAACGTCATTGCAGTGGCTGCGGCTGGGCGATGACGGGCGCGGCGCGCTTGTGAGGAACCTGTCCTGAGAAAGCGAGCGGAGGGAAAGTGCCGACGCCCCGGGGCAACAAGGGGCCAAGCTGATGACTGGGGCGATGCTGACGCATGCCGACAGAGCTTGGTCCCACGAGTCCGACTAGTCCGACAGCTATGGTGCCGGAGAAACGGGTGGGCCGCACATCCGGTCTCTCGGTTTTCCAGCCGTCCGTCACCGTGCCAAGTATCGGCTTTTCACTGGCATGGCATCGACGCAGTAAGAGCGATCCCGCGCTGCGACATGTGGCCGATCGGCTCGCGGCCCACCTCGGTCGAGCGCCTGGCTCGACCGCTAGCCCCGCTCTCTCTCAAGTCGTCGCAAAGTCTACAGCACGCCATGTTCGCGCAATCTGCGCCTTTCAGTTCACGCCGAAGCGCACCTCACGACTGTCGCGTCGCGACGGCGAGGATGATGCGTCAATTGAAAGGATTAATGATGCCCCCTTACCTGCAAAAGAATATCTTCCGGCCCGTCAGGAGCCTCGGCCTTGTCGTCTTGCTGGGTGCTTCTGTCGCTGCCTGCTCTATGGATAGCGGTGACGTTAGGAGTGCTGCGAGAGCGAACCTTGCCAGCGAGACCGCTCTGAATGCCCAGATCATATCCGATCGTGCGCGAGCCCAGCGCTGCGATCGCGACCCAAGCCGGCGTGAATGTCCCCGCGTGGACCGTGAACGGGCAGAACGCGATCGCGCGTGGCGCTGCGAACGTGATCCGACTCACCGCGAATGTCGCCGTCGATAATCTGAACATCCGCAGCTCGGTGTCCAGGAAGGTCCGAGAACTAGGGTAAGTGCCGCGCAAAAGTGAGCGGCCGGGGGGGAGCGGAAAAATCCGCTGCCCCTTTACTTGCCAAGCCAGCAGGCCAGTCTGACCGCATTCCAACCTGGCGGGTGCACCCGCCCCGAAGCCCGCACTCAACGGCCAGACATCTCTAGATCATTGGACCGTCATGCGTATGACAAAGCCGCGTGCAATGGCCGTTGATAATTGGCAAAGTCCTGACAGACCGGGCTGAGCCGGGATAGGCGTGGGCATTGTCGTCTTTCTGGTGCTTCTCGTCTCTGTCGCTCTGACGATGGCTTTCCTCGCAAAAAATGCCCCCGTGGGGCAAGGCGTGATCGGATCCTCGCCGGTGGCGTAGCCGTCGGGTGCCCTGTTTCGCAAGACAGGGGCCGTTTGGCCTTGGGTGCTTCTTCATGCCGTTTAAAATGGGCTGCATTCGGCTGAGTGAGCACTGTCCTGATACCATCGCCCGCCGCTAATCTTACCGGCGTGGCAAGGTTGAGCTCATCCCTTGTCGTACGCTGTTGACGGGGTTTGTCTCACATGGCCCCCGCCAAGTTTCACCCTCACAAGTGCGCCTCCTCCGGGCGCATCAAGAATTTCCACCCGGCCGCCATGCCGGGTAACAACTTCCTGCACGAGATTAAGGCCAAGTCCGCTCCCGGTAACGGAGGGGCGTAGCCGGTAGAACGGCTCGAAGACACGTTCGCGCTCTTCCGGCGGAATCCCGGCCCCGTCATCCTCAATCTCGAAGCTGCAGCCTGTCACGCGCACGATAATGCGCTGTCCGCCATGCTTGGCTGCATTCTGGATGAGGTTCATGATTACCCGTTCGATAGCCGAGGGATCGCCAAAGCAAGGCTCGTTTGCCAGAACTTCGACTGCGATCGTCTGACCGTCGGCAATGATGAGCGGTGCCAGCTCGCCAACCGCCTTTCGGGTGAGCTCTGCAAGATCGAAGCGCTCCTGGTGCTGGTGGTTTTCCAAGCGCTGAAGGTCCAGCAATTGCTCAGCTAGAGTCGCCAGGCGTTGAACGTCGCTCGCCAGCGCGCGGGTCGTTTGGCTTTCGGCGCTTTCCACCTTGCCGCGCAGCACGGCGATTGGCGTCCGCAACTCATGCGCGGCAAAGCCGAAAAAACGCTTTTGCCGCTCATACCCTTCGTCGAGTCTTCGTAAGGCTGCGTTGATCGCGCTAACCAGCGGTGCGATCTCACGAGGAGCATAGTTCTCGCTAAGATAGTGCCCGCGCGTGTTTGCATCAATCGCCTCTGCCTCGCGCGCGATATTGTGGATTCCCGCGAGCGACCGCCGCACGATCCACGGCGTCACCAGAAGCGAGGTCAGCGCCAGCAGCACGAAGATCGGCAAGACAATGACATTCGAAGCGAGAATCACCGTGAGGTTCAGATCTGAAAGCTCGCCATGGCCCAGGATCGTGAGTTCCCCGATGTCGGTAATCTGCCGTCGGACCACGGCGGCCAGTTTGTATGGTGGGTGCCGGTCGCGCAACTGCGCGAAAGACAGATCGCTCAGTCGTCCAACGAATGATGCGTAATGCCGGGGCACCGATCCGAAACTGACACTGCGACCCGTATCATCCTCAGCCACAAACCATAATCGCGGGGATTTCGAGCGCAGTTCGGCAAGCTCAGGTGTCATCGCTACCGAAAGCTGCCCGGTCTCATCGCGGTCAATCGCGGCGGCGATGACCGGGATCATCTGTTCATCGGTGTATCGGCCACCACTGTCGACGCGGATCGCAAGCGCAATGATAATGGTGAAAGAGATTATGAGGATCGCAAAGTTGACGGCCAGGGGATAAATGATCAGTGGCCGCCTGAGGGAGGAGGGCTTTTTCATGCTGCCTCGCGGAGCAGATAGCCGACACCTCTGATCGCGCGGATTTCGATCCCCGCGCCCGACTTCGTCAATTTCTTCCGCAGTCGCGAGATATGCGAGTCCAGCGTATTGGATTGCACTTCGTCATCAAAGCCGAACACGGCCTGCTCGAGTGTTTCGCGCAGCACAGTCCTGCCGCGGCGTTTCATCAGTGCGGCAAGGACACGCAGTTCGCGGCGTGGAAGAACGAGCCGGCCTCCTTCTACCTCGACCTCGTCGCTCGCAAGATCGAAGACAACGGACCCTGCCCGGATCTCGGCGCCTTCCAGTTCTGCCGGACGCCGACGAACAGCGCGGATGCGCGCAAGCATCTCGTCCATCGCGAAGGGCTTGACCAGATAGTCGTCCGCTCCCTCGTCAAGCCCGGCCACGCGGTCAGCAACTTCGCCACATGCGCTTAGAACGATGATGCGGACCCCGGGGTTGCGGGCTCGCAATTCCGGTACCAGTGACAATCCTTCACCATCCGGGAGTTTTCTGTCCAGCAGGACCAGATCAAAGCGGGTCATCAGACCGGCCTCTCTCGCGGTTGCGAGCCGATCGACGTGATCGACGACAAACCTTTCTTTTCTGAGGACCGCACATACAGATCCGGCGAGCCCCGGCTCATCTTCGATTAGCAAAATTCTCACAGCATTTCCTGTTGCGTCAACGAGCGGCAAATGCGCCCAGCGAATTGCGTTCAACTTTCAGTTCGAGTCATCATCTCAAACTGACCTTGTGGCGCTTACACCGCCTTTGGCTCTGATCAGCGGAGTGCTCGCGCCGCCATGTCTGGCCATCTGGCGATCACGATCTGGCCAGAGCCTGAATGACTGGTGACCCCGCTTTGTGCAGTGCAGAAAAATGGCTCACCAGTGTCCCGGCAAGCACTCCACACGGGCCAGCGCCGCGATGTGCCGGTCCATTTATGCGCAGGCTGAATTCTGGATGAAGATCGGCAGGCTTGCGGCGGCCAGTCCGACACTCTCTTTCAACGAGATCATCAGCCATCAGCTGGCCAGCGTTCATGTGCCGGTGCACGAAACGAGAAAATTCCCGGACAGAGTGAGAGTGCGGATTCCGAAGATCCCGCGCAGGGATACCGGCACGATCACGCGCATCGTTTCGATCTGATCCCGCGCACAGCTCAGAGCCGTCATCGACGTGATTTACTTTCGCAATATTCGTATTTTTGGTCAAGCCGTCTGTGGGCGAGGGCGTCGCAGCGAGTCTCCCTCGAGTGTGATGCGGTGGGCGTTGTGAACGAGGCGATCAGGATGGCGGCGGCCTAAGCCGCGTCGCCGATCCGTTCGTGCCATTTTGTTACGGAAAGCTGGCTGGTTACGAGAGTGGGTCGATTGCCGTACCGGTCTTCAAGTATCTCAAGCAAATGAGGGCGGGCGAGCCCCGCTTCCCGGTGCAGTCTCATCAGTTCGCGCACTTGGCGCAAATCCATCCTCCTCGTCGGCATCAGCGGCTCCTTCCACAAAGAAGGCGCCGTTATCGACAAGGCTCTGACAATCTCACCTGCGCTGCACCGCATCGGATTGCTGCGCCCGATCAAATCGGAACACTACACGCGACGAACCCGGAATCCGCAATTTGTTCACGCCGCGATGATTGTCGGCGCAAGCCTGGCTGCACGGCGGAGATTCGATCTTCTTACGGTTCGGGTTCTTGTGGCAAACCGTTGACGATTGTTCCCGCTTGCGCGGATCGTGCGGGTTTAGTTCGACTGATTGATTCACCGAAGGCGCATACGACGCCCCCAGACTGGTTCTGGATTCGAATTTTGAGACGAAATGCCGCTGCCGTGCTGATGGGCTGTCCCACATCGTCGGCGGACCAGCCCGTCGAGCTGATCCGAAGAGACTGTGTTTCAAAGCGAGCGCGGAACGCAATAGCGGCTCTTCGAGCACATTGTTGCGCGGGTCAGCGTGTCCTGTCCTTAAGTGCTGCCGGACCCCGTGGGGGCTCCGGCACGACGCACAAGGCAAAAGCGGCTCCCCTGGAGGAGCCGCCTATATCTATCGCAGATCTGGTGACGCTTTGTTTGCTACGCTAAGCTTACCCCTTAGCAAGCTTCGTCGGCGTCCATATACCATATAGATAACTAGTCCGATGGCGTTCCAGATGATGAACCGCACGAGAGTCATCCCGGGCAGACTTAACAGCAGATATGTGCAGCCTGCAATCGCCAACGCCCCAACGACATACGGCTGTGGACAGTTAAAGACGCGCGGTAGATCAGGCTGCGTGCGCCGGAGAATCATCAAGCAGGCGCCGACCGAAATGAACGCAAGGAGCGTGCCGGCATTCGCCAATTCCGCGAGGTCGCCGATCGTGAAAAAGCCCGCAAACAACGCCACGAAAACGCCGGTCACGCCGGTAACGACCACGGGCGATCCCGTCCGCTGCGAGACTTTGCTCGCCCATCGCGGCAGAAGCCCGTCTCGCGACATAACGAAAAAGATACGGCTTTGGCCGTACATCATCACCAAGATCACCGACGGAAGAGCGATGACCGCGGCGAGCGCGACTGCAGACGCCGCCATGGGATGATCCAGCGCACGCAGCACAAAAGCCAAGGGCTCCGCTGATTCAGCGAGGACGGTGTAGCTGATCGCGCCAATCGCTCCCAAGGCAACGAGCATGTAAATTGTCGTCGCGGTGAGCATCGAGCCGATGATCCCGATCTTCAGGTCCCGGCCGGGATCCTTCGCCTCCTCGGCCGAAGTGGCAACGGCGTCAAACCCATAGAAGGCGAAGAAAACAATCGCCGCCGCGGCCATCACTCCGCGAGGCTCGCCACCCTGAACAGTGCTGCCGAAGCCAAACGGCATGAACGGGCTCAAATTATCGGCATCGAACGCGGGTAGCGTTAGCGCCGCGAATACTGCCAGCGCGGTCAGTTTGATAACGACCAGAATGATGTTGAAGGTGGCGCTTTCACGGGTGCCGGCCATCAACATGCCAGATACCGTGAGCGCCACCAAGACGGCGGGCAGATTTACAATGCCTCCTGCGTGAGGACTTACCAGTAACGCTTGCGGTAGCAGAACGCCGCCTGCCTGCATCCACCCAACCAGATAGGCGGACCATCCGACCGCGACGGCGCTGCACGCCACCGAATACTCCAGAATCAGGCTCCATCCGACAATCCAGCCTAAAGTCTCGCCCAACACCGAGTAGGTGTAGGTGTAAGCGCTTCCCGAGGCTGGGATCATCGTGGCGAGCTCGGCATAGGCGAGCGCGGCGCAGGCACAGACAGCGCCCGCGATGGCAAACGCCAGAATGACTGCTGGGCCTGCGCGGTCCGCCCCCACGCCAGTCAGGGTGTAAATTCCTGTCCCAACGATCGCCCCGATGCCGAGTGCAACCAGATGGGGCCAGCCCAGAGTCCGCCGCAACGATCCCTCGCCCTCGGGCGCCCCGCCCACGATGATGGGCTTGCGCGGGCCTAAAATTCTCAGAGTCAATTTGGATACCCTCTCACTATCGGACCGGAACGCCCTTTCCGGATGTCCCTTTTATTTTATGTATTCTGGCAGTTGCTTGCGCAGATCGTCCAACGTCTGCGCAATATGCGCATGGGTGAGCTCGATGACTTTCGCGCCATCCCGGTCCAACCACGCATGCAAGAGCTCACGATGCTCGTCTCGCGCGCGCGCATCGCGACCAACCGGTTCGAGATGCTTGCGGACGTAACGTTCTGACAGCACGTGCAACCGTTCGAGAATGCTCAGCCTAAGCGGCCGCCCGGCCGGACGTATGAGCGCGACGTGAAACGCGCGGTTATAAGCACCGACGCCCGCGCCGCGTTCACGTGCCGCCTTTTCCAGGTCCTTCAACGAGGCTTTGGCTGCGAGCCTTTGATCTTCGTTAGCCCGCAGCGCAGCCAGCGCCGTCGCTTCCGGCTCCAGCAGCAGCCGGATCGCATAGACCTCCTCGGCTTCTTCGGCGCTCAAAGGGCGGACAAAATACCCCTTGTTTGCCTGGGATCGCAACAAACCCTCTTGCTCGAGCCGCGTCAGAGCCTCTCGCAAAGGTATCTTGCTGACGCCAAGTTCCGCAGCGAGCGCGTCCTGGCGGATCGGCAGATCATCCGGAACCTCCCCAGAGAGGATGCGGTCACGGACCAGCTCGGCCAGCTGATCTGCAAGGTTTCGTATGACGATGGTGCTCATGGGCAGATCATAGCGGCTGCTGGTAACTTGTCTTGATATTCGTATAGAATGAACGGGCTGCCCGTCCCTGTTCGCGGGGGCCAAGGCTTGATGCAGCCACGCCGCCAAAGGGTGCGTGATAATCCACGCCGGCTGTCGGCAGGTTGATCATTTGCATGCCAGCCCGGGCGCGCCGCTTGAACTCTTCCGCGTGCAACAATGAACTTGTGCATATTCCCGCGGAGAGACCAAATCGATTGCTGTTCAGCACCTCGATGGCGTCGTCAAAACCGTCGACACGAAACATGCCGGCGACGGGTCCGAATATCTCCTGGTGACCCAATTCGCTAGTGCGCGGAACATTATCGAATACGGTTGGAGGGTAAAAGCAATGCGCCATCTCAACGGCGCTCCCGCCGCAAACGGCTTTGACGCCCGACGCTTCCACACTCGCTACCTGCTGCGAGATGAGTTTCTTCTGACGCGGGGTCGCGAGCGGTCCGACAGCGGTGGCCGGATCGCATGGATCCCCGATCGTCAGCGCGGCAACTCTGCTCAGCAAAGTCTCGAGAAATCGGTCGCTGACCGAATGATCAACGATAAACCGAGAGGTCGCGGTGCACCGCTGGCCCGCCGCCAGGAAGGCGCCATTGATCGCGCAATCGACTGCAATGTCGAGGTTGGCATCGGCGAGCACGATAAGGCCATTCACGCCCCCCATTTCAAGCTGGGTGCGGACCGCTCGTTTGGCAGCGGCGAAGCGAACACGCTCGCCAGTAGCGACGGAACCGGTAAATGTGATGGCATCGATATCGGCCGCGTGTGCGAGCAATGTGCCGGCCTCCCCGGCACCGAGAAGCATGTTAACGCTGCCCACGGGCAGTCCGCCTTCTGCGATGATTGCCATGAGTGCAGCGGCGGTGGCGGAGGACGTCTCCGAGGGTTTCCACACCACCGCATTGCCAAAGGCAAGGGCAGGCGCGATCTTCCACGCGGGGATTGCGATAGGAAAATTCCACGGCGTGATCGCAGCCACGACGCCTGCGGGCACAAAATCGACTTCAACCGTCGCGCCGCGCCTGGTCGACGCAAAGCGTTCTCCCACATTGCGTAGCGTCTCGCCGGCGAAGAAATCGAAAATGCGCGCGGCCCGCAGCACCTCGCCCTTGCTGTCGCCAATTGTCTTGCCGGTTTCTCGGGCAATTAGCCGGGCCAACCGCTCGACGTCGCCGGTGAGTCTGCGGCCAATCCGGGCCAATGCATCTGCACGAGCCTCAATACCCCCAGCTTCTGACTCGCTAATCGCTTCGCGTGCTGCTGCAACAGCCTCTGCCACGAGCGCGGCATCGGCCTCGGGCCCCTCTATGCGGAGATCAACGGGAGCAGCAGGGTTGTGCTGCGTGAAAGCAGCGACGCCGGGAACAGCACGCCCCCGTACATGATGGGAAAGAAGAATATTTTCAGTCATACCAATCTCATAAAACGCTGAATCCCGCCCAGAACGGGTCGGAACGATCGATCCAGATCGTGTTGAAAGCCGTGGCGATCGCCGCCCCTTCGATGGACGGGATGATGGCCGGATGTCCGGCGAGCGTGGTTTGTTCTTCGATGCGGCCGACAAACCGGCTGCCGATGAAGCTCTCATGGACGAAGCTGTCGCCAACCTTAAGCCGGCCTGCGGCAGCGAGGTGAGCCAGGCGAGCCGAGGTACCGGTGCCGCACGGGCTTCGATCGATCGCACGCTCGCCGTAGAATACGGCGTTGCGACCGTCGGCATCCTCGTGCGTCGGCGCGTCCGTCCACATCACGTGGCTAACGCCCCGTATCGTCGGGTCGAGCGGGTGAACCGGCTCATAAATCTCGCGGATAAGTTCTCGGATACGTCGGCTCAGCTCAATGATGCGCGCCGCGCCGAGTTGATCCAGGCCCGTATAGGGACCTTGCCGTTCGACGATCGCATAATAGTTTCCGCCATAGGCGACGTCCACCGACAGCCGTCCAAAATCGGGTACTTCAATATCGATCGCGCGCGCTGCGACATACGAGGGTATGTTCCTTATTCTGACCGAACTGACGCGATCGGCGATCACCGAATATGTGATGTCGACAACTCCGGCGGGCACCTCGATTCGTAACCGGCCCGGCTGGCGGGGTGTGATCAGGCCATGTTCGAGGCCGAAGGTCACGATCCCGATCGTGCCATGCCCACACATCGGCAAGCAGCCGCTCGTTTCGACAAAGAGAATTCCGCAATCGGCGTCGTCGCGTGTTGGCGGGTAGAGGAATCCCCCCGACATCATGTCGTGTCCGCGCGGTTCGAAACAGAGGCTGGTGCGGATCCAGTCAAAGCGCTCAAGAAAATCCTGTCGCCGTTCGCCCATCGAGGCGCCTTTTAGCAGTGGTGCGCCGCCCACGATCAAGCGCACCGGATTCCCGGCGGTATGACCATCGATGCAAAAGAAACTATGGCGCATTGCGTTCAACTCGTGAGCAATCGAGCGCAAGTGCTCACACCGCCAGACCGCGTGAAAAGCAGTACAACGCGTTGCGCTGCCATGCGCTTGTCGAAGCTTGGCTCACCATCATCGTCGGGTCTCCGGGCCGCATGATTCGATCGCACAAAATTCTCCATTGATTGGGATTCGTATACTATATATCATAAACTATGGCAATTACAAAATGGTCGCACGTCGAAACCGCTATCGTCGTCGGGGGCGGAATTGTTGGGCTGAGTTGCGCACTCAATCTGGCAAAAAGGGGAATTTCGACCACTCTCGTGGATCCCGCTGCGCTCCCGCGTGCTGCATCCTGGGGCAACGCAGGTCATATCGCCGTCGAGCAAGCTGAGCCGCTCGCTTCCCCTGCCACAGTCAGACATGCCTGGCGGCGGTTGTTCTGGAGGGGAGGGCCTCT
The DNA here is from genome assembly GCF_019459305.1 of Sphingopyxis sp. Classification (GTDB taxonomy): domain Bacteria; phylum Pseudomonadota; class Alphaproteobacteria; order Sphingomonadales; family Sphingomonadaceae; genus Sphingopyxis. The sequence goes on from NZ_JAIBES010000093.1 coordinate 15,285, forward strand.
GTCGCTGCCGCCGCGGGAGATGGCTGCGTGGCTGCCTTTTGTCATTCGAATGCTTATTGCAGCGCAGCCCCAACGATTTGCCGCTGGAAAAATTGCGTTGGCAGCGGTGCTGGCCGAGGCGCTCCCGGCTTGGCGACGGATGCTCCGCGATGCCGGTGCGCGCGATCTGCTCCGGGAGGATGGCCACTTCGTCGTTTGGGAAACCGCGCGAAGCGCCAAAATCGGACGCGCTAACTGGGCTCGCGCGGACATCGGCACGGCGCGGTTCCGCGACGCAACGATAGACGAAATGACACTGCTTGCTTCGCTCCTTGATATCAACCCCGCCGGCGCCATTCGCTTTCTCGGCAGCGGTCAGATCGCTGACCTCGATGCTTTGGAAAAGGCGCTCGGGCGACAATATGAAGCACTTGGCGGGATTCGGCATGTCGCTGTCGCCGAGCGATTCGACATCAACGACGGCAGGGCCTCGCTGGTCCTGAAAACCGGCGACGGGTTGGCAGCGGACGCGATCATTGTTGCGGCCGGAGCCGCTTCGGGACGGCTGCTGGCTCCACTTGGCCATGATGTGCCGATTATCGCCGAGCGGGGATATCATATCGAATCGTCCCAAACGGACTGGCCGGCGAACTTGCCGCCGGTGGTGTTCGAAGACCGGTCGATCATCTTGACCCGCTTTGTCTCAGGTCTGCGGGTCGCAGGTTTCGTCGAGTTCGGGAATTTGGACGGTGCGCCTGATCCTCGAAAATGGGCGCGCCTTCGAGCCCATGTGGGTGCGCTAGGGCTTTCCGGCCCGATGCCCGGGAAGGAATGGATGGGCGCGCGTCCGACACTGCCAGATTATCTCCCGGCGATCGGTCGCAGCCGCTGCGTACCCAATATCTACTATGCTTTTGGGCATCAGCATCTTGGTCTAACCTTGGGTCCCATCACGGGTGAAGCGATTGCTGCCATGGTGACTGGTGCCCCCTTCGCGATTGATCTTGCGCCGTTCGACATCGATCGTTTTGGCAGAAAGCGGGGACGTCACGCGCGGTCTTCGTAGCGGAAATCCCGCCGCGAGTAGCAAAAACCTGCCTCGACCGGCGGTGATCCAGGACCCATATTACAGGCGCCGATGCGTGCATGGGGCAGCGTGGCGGTTTTGTAACCGGACGTCGTGCCCTTGACCAGAGCGGCCTTGCGGTCGCCGCGGTGCGCCGCGGCGGTTTGGGCCCGAACCAGGAAATGGCGGGACCGGCGGCGCGCGCGATCAACGCCCAATTCCGCCATACCATGTTGCAGGCCGAGAGAATTCGACTTCGCATCGCCGAAATTATCGGGGCTTGGCTGAGGCAGAGGTTCAACCGGGGGTGGCGGTTGGAGACGTTTTCGGAGCTGTCGGCGACAAGGGGTTGACATGCGAAAATAATATATAGTATACGATAAGGCAGAACAGAGATGTCCCACCCGGAGTGCGAGCCCGGCTAAGGCTTCGAGCGAGTCGTGGTCACTTTGTGCTCCCCGCCGCAGCGATGCCGGATCGCATGACCCGAGAGGGACTGACCGCATATTGCCGTAAACGACCAGCGAAACAGAAGGCTCAAGGCCCAAGCCGATGCGCCGATCCGAGATTTTACAAGGACGAGAGATGCAAAAATCCGATTTCAGGGGCGTCTTCCCCGCTATTACGACGAAAATGGATGCGAATGAGGATGTCGATCTCCAGGGCGTCCGTGACGACGTACGCTTTCAGGTTGAAGCCGGCGTCCATGGCGTGATCGTCTGCGGATCATTGGGGGAAGCGAGCAGTCTCGAGGAAGACGAAAAAATCGCGATCGCCGAGGCAGCTTTGGAGGAATCCGCTGGACGCGTCCCCATCCTGATGACTGTCGCAGAAGATTCGACGCGTGCAGGGGTTCGTCTTATCAACCGCGCGGAAAGGGCCGGCGTCCAGGGCCTGATGGTCTTGCCTGCGATGCGCTATCCGTCCGATCCCGACGAGACGATGACGCACTTTCGCACCGTGGCCGCGAACACCGATCTGCCCATCATTCTGTATAATAACCCGATCGCCTACACGATCGACTTGCTTCCCGAGCATTTCGCGCAGCTTGCGGACGAACCGAAATTTTTGGCCATCAAGGAATCGTCAGCGGATACGCGCCGCATAAACCAGATCATCGACCTGGTCGGAGACCGCTATGAACTGATGATCGGGGTCGATGACCTGGCTTTTGAAAGCTTGGTTCTGGGCTGCAGCGGGTGGATTGCCGGCCTGGTCGTCGCTTTCCCGCGTGAAACGGTCGCTATTTATGAACTGGTGATGGCAGGACGAATTCAGGAAGCGCTGGAGATATACCGATGGTTTCTGCCGCTTCTCAGCCTCGATATCGGTCCCAAATTCGTTCAAAAGATCAAGCTCGCCGAGCATGTCGCACGCGGCACGTCGCCTATTGTCCGGGCGCCACGAGGGCCTTTGGTAGGCAAGGATTATGACGACGCGCGCGCCATCATTCAGCGTGGTCTTGCAACCCGGCCTGATCTTGCCGTTTATGGTTTCTGAGCATGACTGCCCGGTCGCGGCAGGGACGGCGTCGGTCGTGCTCCGAACGGGTCATGTGATGCAGTCAGTGGACCCCCGCATTATGGCTTGAAAAGCCGCCACGTCTCTGCCGTGCTCGCCAGCGTCGCGGGGTGATAGGCCTTGCGGGCCGATTTTCGTGGTGCTCACGACATTGCGGGGCGCGCGGGATCGGCGGGCAGCCGGAAGAAGCGGGCGTCGTCGGCGCCGTGCAGCGTCATGCGGTCTGTCTTCCCATCCGCGGCAGCATGGATCCGTCGTCTCCGGATGAGGTCGTGGTGTTCCGCTATGCGGCGCACCTCCGCTGGCGCGCTGCCGGTTACTCCGAGGGTGGCCTGCTTAAACGCGCGGACGCGCGACGCACCTGAGCCGACGACAGGCATGCGGCCGTAATCGTCCTGTAATCCGGCCTACGGTTCAGCGCGCACGGTCCAGCGCGCATTCCTTGGAGCAGCCGAGGACATCGACCGTCCCGCCCCACGCCGAATGCGCGTGCACGTTCAGAAAGTGGCAAGAGATTGACCGGTGGCCGAGAGACCATTGGGGCTGTCGGGTTGGCTGCCTGACCAGGAATATCTCCTTCCACTGCGGCGGTGCGCTTTCCGGGCGGTTCAAGACGAGCGGTGCAACATCTTCTCGCTCGGGAAGTAGCATGAGCCAGGCTTGATACCGTGGAGATGCTCACGGAGGCAGGGGATCAACCTTTCGTGCAACATCACGCACAGCTTGGCTGATGCGCATCGCGAGCGAGGTCGACATAGCGAACTGCGATGCGGCCGGAGAGCGACAGCATCAATTCCAAAGGTGAAAGCCCGGCCCACTCTGCCCAGTTCTCGAGCGTTATGCATGCCGAACCGGCAGCTCCGATTACAAGCGCACGATCGTAGGCTTCGACCGCCACATCATCAACGTCGATAATCAGGTTCTCGAGCGTAAAGGCGCGGACGGGTCGGCACCGTCCACTTACGATTACCTGCGCATCGCCATGTCGAGCTCTGGCCAAGCCGTCCGCAAGGCCGATGCCCAGCGTCGCACCGCGCAAGCCGCCGACCTGCCCATAACCGCCTGGGTGCGAGGGACCCCCGCCCCGATGGGCGACCTGCAAAACAGGCGCTGAAAGCGAATGGACGAGGGGTCGGAGTGGGGGATGGGATCCGACTCCTGGTTCCAGCGGGCTCAGGCCGAAAAGCGCGTGGCCAACGCATACGGCGCTCGACGCATCCGATAGGCCGGCTAGCAGCCCAGCGCTCCCCCACACCTGCGTTGTCGCGTGCAGGGGACCGCGCCGCCGGGTCAGCCCGTCAATCATCCTGTGAAAGCATGTTTCCCGTTCGCCGGCCCATCGGGCGCCGTCCGTCGAACCGAAGGGGAGATGCGTGTAGATGCCCCGCAACTCCAGACCGGTTGTCGCCTCCGCGCGTTCGATCAACGCAGGCGCTTCATCGATCGCAACGCCGAAGCGTCCGAGACCTGCGTCGACCTTGATCCATACCGGGACAGGCCGGCCCGCAATGACAGCTGCCTGTGCCAGCACGGCCGCGTTCGCATCGTTGCAGATCGTCGGCTGAAGTTCGTGGCGCAAAACCGCGTCCACCTGATGCGGCTCGAGGCTTCCGAACAGCAGGATTTCCGCGTCGACGGCGGCTTCGCGCAGCAGGATGGCCTCCTCGATATTGCCCGTCCACAGTTTGCGGATTCCCGCTGCGGTGAGGGCGCGACCCATCTCTACCACGCCGAATCCGTAGGCATTGGCCTTTACCGACGCTATGACCTCTCGATCGCCCGCAAGTGCACGCACCACCGCCAGATTGTGCCGGAGGGCGGAAAGATCGACCTCCATCACCGCAGTACGCTCGGAAACCTTCACTCTTTCCCTTCCCGATTGAGGACAAACGATCCCGTGCGAATTTAGCCCGCCCCGTATCAGGAAGCAGGATCAGATCTTCTTCGCCTCACCCCCCGTTCCACTCACGCTTGCGCCAAGGCGTGCCGCGACTGTGGGCCGGCGTCTCCTGAAATGCTTGCGGATGGTGGTTCCGGACCCCTCCAGTCCGGAGCCGCCTTTGCGGATCTGCCAGTATGTCCTAGGAAGCTGTTAATGGACAGGTCGCACTACTTCGAGGCGCTGGAACTAGCAGACATTTTGCCGAGGTTGGCCGCGTTCGATCCTCACGTGGTTGGCACACCGCCACTCGGCCTGGAGCTTCCAACAAGCGATATAGATGTAATTTGCTGCGCACCCGATGCCGATGCTTTCACCCGAGCAGTATGGAAAGCCTTTGGCGCGCGCCCGAAGTTCCGCATGTGGCAAAAGATCGCCCATGACAGGCCGGTCGTTGCCAGTTTTGCAATTGCCGACTGGATGGTCGAAATATTCGGTCAGGCGTCCCCCATCGCAGAGCAGCACGCACAAAGGCATTTTCTCGTGGAACGACGGCTGCTGGCTCTTGGTGGCGAGCCCTTGCGCCTCACAGTGATGAGGCACCGAGGCAACGGCATGAAGACCGAGCCGGCATTTGCCGAAGTGCTTGACCTCAATGGTGATCCTTACCAGGCGCTGTTGAGACTTGAGTGCTGCTCAGACATGGAGCTAATCTCTCTGCTGAGAGATAGAGGCTTCATCTAAGGGGCTTCCAGAAAAAAGCCCTTTGCGCACGGTTCATGTGTCGGTGCGGCGGGGCTGGTATTGGTAGCAGGAAAAATTCTAGCGGCAGAATGTGGCGGGCCTGTCGGATAGCACTGCGCCGATCCCTCAGCATCCCGCCGACCAGCCCGCGGTACCAGAGCCTTAGTTTGATGATGTCCTGCAACATGCCGCGTTGCGCGTCAGGCGGACACCGTTCTTGTTTAGCCGGCCGATCTGGCCCTCTTCGCTGATCGCGGCCTTGCTGAATATCTCGGAAACCGACGTTCCTCATCGCCCCGCTTGATAACGATAGCCATCTGCGCGCAGTGAAAAACTTTTGTGCTTCCCGCCAGACCCCGAGCCCAGCCAAGGAGACCTGTGTCGAAAACCTCTGCCCGCAAACGGTAAAGTCTTTAGGTGGAACACGAGAATCAAGGTTCTATCGAAAATCGGATTTTGCTGGACGAAAGTTCATATGCCTGCTGCGGCGAGGGATATGTTCTCGTCATCTTCGGGCGATCCCCCACTGACCCCTACGCCCCCGATGACTTCGTCCCCACGGCGCAGCGGGACGGCGCCGCCAATGAGCGCAATCTCAGGCACTGAAAGTAAGGACGTCTTGCCGGCGTCGACGACCTTTTCCAAAAGTGACGTAGGTGCACCCGTTGCTGCAGCTGTCGCCGCTTTGCGCTCTGCAAGCTCAAGATGAATATAGGAGCTGCGATCCATCCGTTGGGCAAGAATGACCCGTCCTTCGCGATTGACCACTACCATAGCCACGTCGATTTTCTTTTCAGCCGCCGCCCGCTGAGCCCGCGCAGCAACAGCTTGCGCTTCGGCGAGAGTAATCACGGTGTCTGGTCGTGTCTGCCCCTGCGCTGGCGCTGCAATCAATGCGGCCGCAAGGGCTGCCGCTGTTGTCCTCGACGATAGCATATCCATCATTGTATTCCTCAGTGGAGAGATTTGCGCTCGGCGGCGGGCTTTTGGTTGTCGGGCGTCTTGGATTCCAGAGGCTTTGCAAGAAAGGCATGGATATCGCGGGCGTCAGTGGGGGACAGAACGTCACTGAACGAGGCCATGCCGGCATAGGCGAAGGCGCCGCCAAGCACGATATCATTGAACGCCTCATGAGTCTCGGGCGTCATTTTCCAGAGGTTGGGATAGCTGCCCGATTCTTCGGGCCCCGCATGGCATCGCGCGCAGTTCTGAACGTACAGCGTCGCGCCGCGCTCAACCTGTGCCGCATTACCCCGAAACTTGACCGGCGCTGCCGTTAGTGGACGCGTCGGCCGAGGCCCGGCAAGGCGCACTTTTTCTCCGCCGAGCTTGAAAACGAGCAGACGCGCATTGTTCTCCCGGGTCTTCGCTGCCCAGCCTTCCATGAAGAAGGAATTGAACGCCCCGCCGAAACCGGCCGCTACTGCGATGTACTGCGTCCCATCGACCTCATACGCCATGGGCGCGGCCATGATGCCCGTGCCGATGTTGATGCGGTGCAACACAGCTCCGGACTTGGCATCATAAAATGTCAGATGGCCGTCAGACGACCCCTGAACCACGAGACCGCTACTGGTCGTCATCACACCCCCGCTCCAGAAGGGCATGACCTTCGATGTCCATTCAATCTTTCCGGTTTTGGGATTCCAGGCTTTCAGCACCTGCTCGAATTTCGGCTCGGGCTGGCCCTGCACCAACTTCACGAGAGCCGGATCGTTGGGATCAGCCAGCGCTGGGAAGCTGCCGCCCACTCCCTGGATGATGCTGAAGGGGCGATAATCCTGTTTGTCGTGCATCTCAAAAGTCATCGGAGCTTCAAGGACAGGGATGTAGACCAGCCCCTCCTCGGCGTTGTAGGCCATCGGAGGCCAATTGTGACCGCCCGCCTGCGAGGGCCAGATCAGCTTCGGCCCGTCCGAGAAATTCGATTGCGCGGTGATCACAGGACGACCAGTCTTCAGGTCAACTCGATCAGCCCAGGTCACGGTGGTGTATTTTTCCGCAGACAGAAGCTCGCCTGAGACGCGGTCGATGACGTAGAAGAAGCCATTCTTCGGCGCTTGCATGATCACTTTGCGCGGCTTCCCGTCGAACTCGATGTCAGCCAGGATCATATTCTGCGTAGCTGTGTAGTCCCAGCTATCGCTTGGCGTCGTCTGATAATGCCATTTTTTGCGGCCACTATCAGCATCAAGGGCGAGGATCGACGAAAGGTAGAGATTATCGCCGCCCGCAGGGCTGCGCAGCCAGATCGGGTGCGGGCTGCCATTGCCGGTCCCGATGTAAACGGTGTTGGTATCGGGATCATATACGATCGAATCCCACGCCGTCCCGCCTCCACCAAGGTCCCAGCGTGATTTCGCGTCCCACGTCGCCCGCGCTTCGGTTACCTCTGGATGTTCGTCTGGCCCTGCCTCGGGATCGCCCGGCACGATGAAAAAGCGCCAGGCTAACTTCCCGGTTTTCTTGTCGAATGCGCTTGCATACCCGCGCACCCCCATCTCGGCACCGCCATTGCCGATCACCACATTCCCCCCCGCCACGCGGGGTGCGCCCGTGATGGCGTAACTGCGTGTGCGATCGGTGATTGTGTCTGTCTTCCAGTTTTCCCGCCCAGTTTTTGCATCGATGCCGACGAGATAGCCATCAAGCGTCGCTACATATACAACGCCGTCATCGACTGCGACGCCGCGGTTAACCACATCGCAGCATGTCCGCCTCGCGTGTTGCCCGTCCACGTCAGGGTCATATTGCCAGATTTGCTTGCCAGTTTTTGCGTCGAGTGCATAAACGACGCTCCACGGGCCTGATACATACATGACGCCGTCGACTACGACAGGCGTTGCCTGAACGCCGCGATGGGTGCTGCCGCGTACGACGAAATCAGTGAACTCCCAGGCAGTCCCGAGTTCATCGACATTTGCAGGCGTGATATCCGATGCGGGATAATAGTGCGCAGTTTCGCGCATCCATGCATTGCCGTTGCGGTCAGCCTCACCCCAACACGCGGCGAGCCCAAGCAGCATCGCGGACGCAAGAAGCAATTTACTCACACCTGACATTGGCACCCTCTGCATATTGTTTGTCTTCCCCGCATTGGCTTCATGGCCAGAAAAATGCCGAACTGCAGTCTCAAGACTGACCATCGAAATCGTCTCCAACCATGGAAGTCGGACGAACCAGACTGCAACGCAGTAAAGCTGATCCGGAGCACGAGAAATCGTGGGGCTGATGATCTGAACACATGGTTTGACCCAGCGGAGATAAATGTCCGGCGAGGGAAGGGCATCCAGCCGTTTGATGTGGACCGGTGGCAAGAAATTGCGGCACAGCATTCCAAATCTCAAAGACCGAGCGTCGTCGTCCGAAGCTGTCAGAAGTGAACTGCTATAGGCCAACGACCCCCGGGCTCACTATGACTGCGGTCGATCCTGATTTCTCTTCCGGTAAATGCAACCGCGAGTATCTGCACTGAAATCGCAGTGATCGTCCCGACGAGGTGAATCCGGCGTGACCGGTACGTTGTCGTCGGCGCGTTCAGAGCGTGCCGCCATACGGCCGCAACCTCTCGCAGGATTTAGCGCAGACGATCAGTATCGCGCCGCCAGGCGTGTGAGGCCGAGAGCTTTGCCGAGCAACAGGATGCCCACCATATTAACATTCGCGCTGACGGAGATGATCGATAAGGGCGCGCATTTTGGGAGCCAGGTTCCTGCGGCCGGGATAGTAAAGATAAAAGCCGGGAAAGTAGGGGCAATACGCCTCGAGGATGGGGACGAGCTGATTGCGCGCGATGGCAGGCCGGAAGCTTTTCTCCATGCCAAAGGTAATTCCTGCTCCCGCGATTGCGAGCTTGATCATCAGCGCCATATTGTTGGTGGTGATTTCCGGCTTGACCGCGATGCTGAAGTCCTTGCCTGCTTCGGCGAACTCCCACCGATAGGGGGCGGCTTTCGGGGCAGCTCGCCAGCCGATGCAGCGATGGGCAGCCAGTTCGCGTGGATGGGACGGTACGCCGAAATGGTCGCGATAGCCGGGCGAGCAGACGGCGAGTTGCCGCTCGTCGCCGGCGATCGGCACCGCGATCATGTCCTGCTCGAGCACTTCGCCCAGCCGAACCCCGGCGTCATAGCCCTCCGCGACGATGTCGAACTCCTCGTCCGTCACATTGATGTCGATCTGGACCTCAGGAAAGGCCTCGGCAAACCGCGCCAGGAGCGGCCCTGACAGAAAAGCTTCCGCGATCGATGAGACCGCCAGCCGCAATTGCCCGCGCGGCTTTCCGTCCAAATTGCCTGCCGCCTCGATGGCGCCCCGCATTTCGGCGACCGCGGGGGCCGTTTGCGCAAAGAGGCGTTCGCCCGCTTCCGTCAGGCTCACGCTGCGCGTCGTGCGCCGCAGGAGCGCAATGCCAAGGCTTTCTTCGAGCCGCCTTATCGTTTGGCTAACCGCCGAACGCGTCACCCCGGACCGATCGGCCGCGGCGCGGAAGCTCCGTTCCTCGGCCACGAGGGCGAAGACGGCGACCGCATTGAGATCCATCTGCATTGGTTAGTGAAGCTTTCCATGGTGGAAACGACTGAGCATCTTATCGCGACAATGGCGCAGGTCTATCTCCGTGGCAACCACCGCGAAGCGGTTTTCAAAGGAGACGAGAGATGGACAAGGTGGTTCTCATTACCGGTGCTTCGAGCGGCATCGGCGCCGGCATTGCGCGCGAACTTGGCAAGGCGGGCGCGAAGCTCGTGCTCGGCGCCCGCCGTGTCGACCGGCTCGAGGCGCTCGCCGAAGAAATTCGCAGCGACGGAGGCGAAGTGCTAACGCGATGCCTCGACGTCACCGACCGCCACGATGTCGCTGTCTTCGCGGCAGCAGCGCGCGTTGCATTCGGCCGGGTAGACGTGATCGTCAACAATGCCGGCATCATGCCCCTTTCCCCCATGGCTTCGCTCAAGGTCGACGAATGGGACCGGATGATCGACGTCAACGTCAAAGGCGTGCTTTATGGCATCGCCGCGGTGCTGCCGGAGATGTCCGAGCGCGGTGCGGGCCACATTATCAACATCGCATCGATCGGCGCTCTCTCCGTGGTACCGACCGCGGCCGTTTATTGCGCCACCAAATATGCGGTGCGTGCTATCTCGGACGGGCTGCGGCAGGAGAATGACCGGCTCCGCGTCACCTGCATCTATCCGGGCGTGGTCGAAAGCGAGCTTGCCGATACGATCACCGACCCGGCGGCGGCGGAGGCGATGCGCGCCTATCGCGCCATCGCGCTCAAGCCCGATGCGATCGCGCGCGCCGTTCGTTACGCCATCGAACAGCCCGGCGACGTCGATGTCAGCGATATCGTCGTACGTCCAACCGCTAGTGCTTGAGGGGATCGGGAATGACATATCCGTCAAATCTGCTGCTCGGCGCTGCGGCGACAATCGGCCTTGCAATTGGCGGCACAGCTGCGCTCGCACAGACGACCGAGCAACGTCATGAGCGAGGCGACGCCGTGGTCCGGAGCCTCAACGGCGGGGCTCGCCAGCCGGTGCTTGAACAGATGCGAAAGGATTTTCCCTTTCTGGCGGAGGCGACCGAGGCATACGCCCTCGGAGATGTCTGGGCGCGGCCGGACCTCGACGCCAGGACTCGCCAGCTTGCCGCAGTGGCGGCGTTCGCGGCGCTCGGCGAACTGCCCTTGCTGAAGGTCCACGCTGGTTATGCCCTCAACATCGGAGTGCGCGAAGAGGAGTTGAAAGAGATCATCTATCTGACGACGGTTACCGCGGGTTTTCCCAAGGCGATCGCGGCATCGCAGGCGCTTTCCGAGCTGTTCGCCGAGCGGCGGTCGGCGCGAGCAGGAGGGCGGGCGCCATGATCCACGGCGGCATCTCGCCGTCGCTTTTGGGGCCAGTCCATCACTACATGCCATCAATGGCAGTCCGTCTCGCAAGAGTCCCAGTACCCACGCTCTAGGTTAGCGGCGCTCAGACGAAAATCAGTGACTGATGCGCGGCGCCCCCCGCGAGGACGCCGGCAGCAGAAGCGAGGGTGGCATTAGGCATAGGCGCTGCGACATCACCGGCAGCAAACACGTTCGCAATGGTCGTCTGCTTGCGCTCATCCACCTTAAGATAGGGTCCCATCGGTCCGTCTTCTGTTGAGCATCCGAGCCGCATCGCCAGATCGCTGACAAAGCGCGTTCGCGGCATAAGGAACAATGCTCCGAGTGGCAGGACGCGACCATCCTGCAACCGTACCGCTTCCATCTCGGGCGCGGCTCCCACAAGCTCCACAACAGGCACATTTTCGATTTGCACGTTTCGCTTCGCAAGCAGTGCCAAGTCCTCTGGCGATGGCTGGACAACGCCCATTGTAAAGAGCGTCACAGGCCCCCAGTCCGCGACGAGCGCCGCCTGGTGAATCGATCCGGGCCCTGAGCCGAGCACGCCGATCCGGCGGTCTGCCACCTCATAGCCGTGACAATATGGACAATGGAGGACAGTGGCACCCCAGCGATCCTCAAGGCCAGCTATCTGCGGCAATTCATCCTTTACCCCGGTCGCCAACACCAGCCGGGCTGCGCTAATCACTTGGCCGTTCGTTAATTCAATACTGAATGCCTGCTCGGATTGGGCGACCGCCGACGCTTCCGCATGAACGATTTGGGCCGTCGGATAGGCAAGAAGCTGGCTGCGACCGATGTCGACGATTTCCTGCGGTGATCGGCCGTCTTGGCCGAGGAAGCCGTGGGATGTCTTGGCAAAGCGATTTCGCGGAAGGCCGGCATCAATCATCAGGACATTGCGGCGCGCGCGCACGAGCTGCATCGCGGCCGACAAGCCTGCGAAACTTCCACCGATAACGGCAGCATCATATTGCATATACCCGACTCCTTTCGCAGCAGCTTTCCCCATCCAAGTGGGGGTGAGGGAAGCGACGGCCGAAACTCCGACGAACGCTCTCCTTGAAAACAAAGCACACCCCGGCCGAATCGTCTCTCGTCGAGTTACAAATAGGTTTGAGGGGCAGCTAACGCAATCCTTGACGTTACATTATTTGCTTAGACCGATGCGTCGTCAGAGCTGCCGTCTTTCTGAATAGCCCCGTTTATCGCTGCGGATGACGGCTCCAAGCTATTAGGATTCAAGCCGGATGAGGATTGCCATTCCACCCGCGTGCGCGGCAAATTTCATCAAATTGTTGGGCCAAGTCTGACAGGGCAACGGATTCGAAGCGTTCCATGAGGAGCGCTTCAGCCTCATTGAGCGCTTCGTTCATTGCTCCATTGACGACGCGCTCGACGGCGCATTCCGGATTGTCGTTGATGTTACCAATAGCGAAAATGGTCGAACCGCCGAGCGCCTTGTAGATATCGAGAAGCGAGACATTGCTTAGATCTTTCGCGAGTGTCCAACCGCCGCCATGTCCCTTTTCGGAGCGAACATAGCCGGCTTCTCTCAGCCCCGCCATGGTACGGCGAACGAGAACCGGATTGGTATTCAGCATTTTAGCGATCTGATCGGAGGTAAACACCACGTCCTGTCTTGCCATGTGCAGCAGCACATGGAGCATTCGCGACAATCTGCCGTCCGTTCTCGCGCGGCGCTCCTTGGTCATATAGTTTGATTTTTCCTAATCTGCGGGCCCATGGGTGTCGCTCCTGCTCAATCCCAGTTTGCCGGGCAAGCCAACCTACAATGCGTTTAGGATGTCCTTCAACGACAAGTTTCGCAAAGGAGCTTCCGACACGGCGCCTATTTGCCAGCCTCGATCACGTGGTCGGAAAACGCGGGTCTTGGGGCAGAGATTAGAATGAGATGGCCTGTGCGGGCGGGTCAGGCAGCGGCCTTCCGCCCGCGCCCTGTCGAGTCAGAGGGTCGTGCACAACATAGCTGAACGCGTTTGTGGTCGCGTCGTGAAAGTAGCGAATATATGACCTCTTATCATGATGATGGACGGCGCTTTCCATCTGGCGGCGCTCCGTTTCGATCGCGACGTTCATCTTTCAGTCTGCCCAGGTTAGTGCGGGCAAGCCCTGCGTCGTGGCCTGAAGATCGGTTGGAAAGGGCACGCTCGCCGCGCTCGGACGGGCTGCGAACCGATGGAACCAATCCATGAGGCGTGGCGCATCGTCGGGATAGGGCACTTCATACAGGTCATGGGCGAACTGAATCGTCGAGTAGGTTATGCAGTCGGCAATGGTGGGAGCATTTCCAACCAGGAATTCGCTTTCCTTCTCAGACATCAGCGTGTCAATTTCGCGGAGCCGGCGATAATACCATTCTGCGCCGAGGCGAGCAGCATCGCGATTGAGCTCCTCCCGGCCAGTGAAGAGAGGGCTGGCCTTGCGGACCCAAAAGCTGAACATGGTGGTCGCCTCGTCTGCGAGAGCGACAAATTCCCTCGTGCGAGCCTTTTCGGCCAGCGTGACCCCGATCATGGGAGGCGTTGGATAGCGTTCCTCGAGATATTCCAGGATCGCAATCGACGATCGGATGATGATATCCTGATCGACTTGCAGGATCGGCACGGTGCCGAGCGACGACAATTTCGGCATGACTTTCGGCGGCCAGCCCTGGCTCAGGTCGAAGGGCGAGCGTTCGACATCCATTAGCCCTTTCTCGGCGAGGTAAATACTGACACGGCGCGGATAGACGCCAAACTCCATCTCGTAGAGTTTCATAAAGGTTTCCTCACTCATCACATGCCCCGACAAAGGGTCGCCTTTCATGTAACTTAAGACGTATCGTGATTCAAGCCTTGGACGGCATTGATTTGGTTGCAGTGTGAAGCGCACCCGTTGCGGCGCCCCATCGCAGGATCACGCGGCAAGTTCCAAAAATCTGGGTCCTGATATAACGATCTCCAGATCACCGCATGAGTACCAACTTCTCGGCCATCGACGGATGGAGCGCGATAGTCTCGTCGATCGGTGCTTTGGTGAGCAGCGCTTTCACTGAAATCGCAGCGGCTTGCAGAGTTTCGGGAGCGTCGGGGCTTATCATGTGAACCCGCTGGTATCACACGGCCTGCTCGACTTTTTCGCGTCCGACCCGACCAAGCGGCTGAAGGAGGTGAAGGCAAAGGGCGTCAAGGTGATCGTCATCGATCCGCGCCCCACCGAAACCGCCGGTTTTGCCGATGTTTCCATTCAGCCGCTCGCGGGGCACGATCCCGCGATCTTTGCGGCCCTGATTTCCGCATCCTGCTGCTCGATCTGGAACTGGCGAATGTCCTCCGCGCTCGCGGTGTGGGGCGAGCGCCCCAGCCGGGTCGCGAACCGCCCGACATCGCAGAAAGTTGCGCTGCGTCTCATTCGAGAACGGCGCATGGTCATATCGTCGATCAAGCGCTGGTGTAGCGGGCTGATCGGGCCAATCTCGACAAGCTCGTTCATCGTTCGCCTCCTCAGTTGAAGGACGGGAAAGAGCCCGCCTATGGTAGCCGAACGTTCAATCCGCCGCGGCGTTAGTAGGACCGCTTTACATCAATGGCTGAGCCGATCCGCGGAGCGGTTCGTACGGCGGCCAAAGATCGACTGGAGGCGGCCCTTGGCGGATCGAGATATGACGACCCAATCGGTCAGCGCCATCGCGGAAAGTGGAGACTGACCAAGCGACTGATAGAGCGCGCGGATGTTACTTAAGCAAAACGGACGCCGCGAGAAGGACCAACTTACTCGCGCCGTCCTGCCGACGCAGCGCGCTGTGGGGTGGCGCGGCGCCGGTATTTCAGCTTGGGGATTGATCGCGATAACTTTGATGCGGCAAGACAGAAATTCGAGACGGCGAATTTCCTTGGAGCTGGGTCCGAGATTTTCGGACCAAATTTACGCCAGCGGCGCCACTCATGATCTTTGTTGCCACCTCGATTTCGCAGGATCACGGGTTTGGCTTTCGATTTGGTTTCCGACGGGGGCGCTAGCGTCGCAGAAGCGCCATGCTCTCCAAGGCAGTGCGATCGAGTTGCTGGGCGAACCAAAGGCCGCCGCGATGGCCGCGTGACCAGCGGACAAGCGCTCGGCGACGCACGTCACCACCGGGGAGGATCAATTCGACCTCGGTCCCTGGATCGAGAACTTGGTCGTAGAGAAAGCCCGCGCCGTGCTGCGAGATGTCGACAAGGTCGATTGGACGCGCGTCGTCGCGTAGCGCGATGACCGCTTGGGCCTCAACCGGCAGTCTCAACGCCCGGTAGCCTTCTGAGCGCTGCTCTTCGGCGAGCCTGCGCAGCACCGCGGCGACGTCAATTGGCCGATCGAACGCGACGCCACAGAAACCGCGCTTCGTCCAGACGATCGTTCCGCGCATCGTGGTCGTCTCGGAGAGCGATATGTCGATCATTTCGCCGACCGTCGCCGGCGTATCGGCGGCGAGCATCAAACCCTCGTTTGATATATTGCGCACGCGCCACAAGCCCGCGTCGTTCGCACGTTGAACGCGCGCAACCCGGCATACGGTCCGATAGCGTTCCACTCCGCGCCGGTCGCAATGGGCGATGTCTTTGATGTCGTCGGTGGGCTGTGTGCCCGCTACGCCGATATAGCTGCTGCTCTCCATCTTGCCCCCTCTTCTCTTGGTTGCGGGTTCGATCGAAAACAGAACCGCGCACGATTGCCGAGCGGTACGCCCAGCGCCGGATATCTTCACCGCGCTCCCACGCGCTACGAAAGATACATGTGGTCCTAAGGAGATTGATTATAGTGAAATTCCGCTACGGCAAGCTAAGTTTTTTGTTTTCAATCTGCGCGCTGAGCGACCATGCCCGCCGAGCGAATTACTGTCGTTAGTCGGGGCCGAACGGATCCCGAAGTTCGGGTCGGGGCGCTTCAGCTGTCCAAAGTCGGTCATTGGCCTCGTTGATATGCAAGCTGAGCTGAAAGGACGCCATCTTCAACCCGTCCTCAAAACAGGACGACCGGCGTTCGCTGTCCTCGCCCATAATCTGAAAGGCCCACAACCAAGCGGAGCGCCGGTCAGGCCTCCCGGCCTTGCCCGATGCAACATGGGGATTATGCTGAATATAATCGACGCCGAAATAATGTACGTCCGCTTCGCGCGAGCGGCACTTGTTGAACAGGAGCCAATAGATGCGATGACATCGGCTTGTCCTTGTTGAAGAGCGGTCATGGAATATTGCTTCCGGACCGGGACGAGAAATCCTGCTGTCTGGCAAGCCGTCCTCTGCCCGAGCTGGGCGAGACGCTCACCTGTCATGCCCCCGAATTTCGGCGTGCCGCAAATTGGCTGAGGGCGGCGAGGGGGAGGGCGACAACGGCGATCGCGGAAAGCGAGAGATGGACAAGCGCCTGGTCCTTCCAGAAGCCCTCGGTGATGAAAGCCACAAGGATCGGGCCAGCGGCATAGCCGAGCAGCGACAGCACAAAGAGGTGCAAGGCGAATACCTGCCCGCGCATTTCATTCGGTACCGCCCCTTGCAGGATAGCGGGCGCCAGGGCTGGCGGAATCGTCAGCAACGCAATGCCGGGCAGCGCCGTTGCTAAAGTCGCCGTCCCCGACGGCATGAGCGGCGCGGCGGCGAGGAAGGGAAAGGCTCCGGCGGCCGCGCACGCCGCGATCAATCCCTCTGACTTCCGGCCGCCCTTGCGGTTCATGCTGACACTAAGGCTGCCGGCAATCAGGATGCCGCCGATGCCGCCGATCGCGATCAGCCCGCCATATCCGTATCCGGCCTGCGCCGTGGTCCAGCCGAAATGCCGGATCAGCATTGTTGGCATCCAGCTGTGGAAGCCGATCAGGACGAGCGCGCAGAGCGCAGGTCCGAGAAATTGTGGAACGAAGAACTTCCATCTCACCAGGACGGTCGCGGCGACCTCGCGGGGCGATGGCGCGCCGCTTTCGTAGGATCGCTCGCGGCGCGGCGGTTCGCGAACGGTGAGGAACAGCGCGGCGAAAGCAATGCCGCCCACGCCGAGGATCACGAAGACGGCCTGCCAGCTCTGCATCGTCCCGAACAACGGAAGGTCGACGCGCCCCGAACTTCCAATCAGGTGCACGATCGCGCCGCCGATCATGAGCGCGATGCCGGCGCCGGCGGTTGTGCCGATGGAAAGAAAGCTCAAGGGGCGCGCCCGTTCCTCGGCGGGGAAATAGTCGCTGACGAGCGACACCGCGGCGGGCGACAAGCCCGCCTCGCCGACACCGACCCCCATTCGCGCCAGGAAGAGCTGGATGAAGTTCTGCGCCGCGCCGCACAAGGCCGTCATGGCGCTCCAGGCAATTACGCTGAGGGCGGCAAGCGATCGGCGATTTCCGCGATCGGCGAGTCTTCCGAGCGGGAAGCCGGCAAAGACGTAGAGAATAGTAAAGGCGAGTCCGTGGACCAGACTGACTTCAGTATCGGTGAGGCCGAGGTCGCGCTGGATGGGAATGATCATGAGCGCGATGATCATCCGGTCCATCAGTGAAAGCGTCAGCGCGAGCGCGAGGACGACAACGACCCACCAGGCGTAGAGTTTATTGCGGCCGTTCCATTCGCCGGCCTTGGTCTCATCTCCTGGGCGTTCCATTGCTCGCAACCTCTCGCATGATCTTCGCGCACCGTGATTCCAGAAAAACATTCTGCGATCAAGAGTTATCGGTTTTGGATGATATATGTCACCAAAATCCCAAAAAACGTGCATAGACGTTGACACCGAAAAAAGGAAATTATAATGTGAGATCGCACATAAGAAAATCAGGGAGCTATTGCGATGCGTGTTTCGGGAAGGCCCATTCTTGTTTCCGTCAGCCTGTTGGGGTTGCTGTTGCCGATGGCCGCGGCGGCGCAGGGGGCAGCCGAGCCTTCTGCCGCGGACGGCGCCGATGCTGGCGAGATTATCGTCACCGCCCGCAAGCGTGGCGAAGCGCTGAGCAAGGTTCCCGAAACGATCCAGGCTGTCTCCTCCGAGACGCTCACCCGGGCCGGAATCACCGACATCAATGCCATCGGGCGGCTAACGCCCAACACGGTGCTCAGCCGCCGTCAGGACAATGAGACCAATATCGTCATTCGCGGCGTCGGCTCGTTCGGCAACACGCAGGGCATCGGTTTCTACATCGACGATGTTCAGAATTTCACAGATCAGTCTCCCAATATGCAGGATGTCGAACGCGTTGAAATCCTAAAGGGGCCACAGGGCACGCTTTATGGCGGCAGCAATGTCGGCGGCGCGGTGAAGTTCGTGATGAAGAAGCCGCATGACGCCTTCGGCGTCGAGGGGCAGATCGAGGCGGGTGGATTCGAAACCCTCAATCTGCACGGCGCGGTCAACGCTGCGATCAGCGAAAATGGCGAGCTGGCAGCCCGTATATCGGCCTATCACAGCCGATCAGACGGTTACATCACAAACAGCTTCCTCGGCGAGAAGGCCGACAAGTCGAAAGAAACCGGCGTGCGACTGGCGCTCGGCTGGAAGCCTTCGCCCGATTTTGAGTTGCAGATAGCCTATCGTCACAGCGAACTCGACAATGGCGGCAATGTCTATGTTCCGGCCGACAATGTGGAAGACTATAACCGGGAAACCCGGCTCAGCGACTCGGTGTCAAACGAGCGAACGATCGACGGCGTGATCGTTCAGGCCGATTACACGCCCGGCACGGTTCGGTTCACCTCGATCACCTCCTTTACGCGGCGCAAGAATAATTTTCTCTGGGACCTGGATTACAGCCCCGCCGCCGGCGTTACCGCGACCAATGGCGCGCGCAACAAGGGCAAGATTTATACGCAAGAGCTGCGCGTGGCCTCGGATGGCGGGGGACCTTTTGACTGGATTGTCGGCGGGTATGTCTCGCGCCTCGACAACCGGGTTCTGACGAACAATGCCAACCTGTACCTCGGCGTCGACCATCCGTCCTATGGAGATCTCGCGCCGGTCTTTGGCGTGACCCCGCCCGTTCCGGTTCCCCTGATCGACTTCAACAATGCCGACGTGACCGAGACGCAATATGCTGCGTTCGCTAATGTCAATTATGATTTCGGAAGCCTGCGTGTGGGCGGCGGGGTCCGGCTTAATCGCTACGAATATACCGGGCGTCGGCTCAACGAGGGACAGACCATCTTCAACAATGATACGAAGATCCTGCCGAAGCTGTCGCTTGCATATGATATCGCCGACGACGTGATGTTCTATGCGAATCTCGCGCGCGGCATGGAGCCGGGACGGGCCAATGTCATCGGCGACTTCAACGACCCGTTTCGGCCCGAAACCGCGTGGAATTATGAAGCCGGGATAAAAGGGCGTGCGTTTGACCGCCTCCTCTCGTTCGAGATCGCTGCCTTCTATATCGATTATAAGGACCGGCAGCAGGAAGTGCAGATTCTCGATCCTACGCAGGGCGTAATCGAATTGACCTCCAACATAGGCGATACGCGCAGCTACGGGATCGAGGGCAGTATCAGCCTGATGCCGGTCGACGGGCTGACGCTGTCGCTCGGCGGCGGCTGGCTCGATTCCAAGTGGAAAAACGGTTCGATCGCGGTCCCCGATCCTGCCAGCCCGGGCGATTTCATCGCGTTGCCGCTCCAGGGCCTCGATGTCCCCAATTCGCCCGAATTTTCAGCGAACGGCAGTATCGACTATCGCATCGCGATTGGCGGCGATCTCGAAGCGGGGCTCAGGGCCGACTGGACCCATGGCGGAAACTTCTACTGGGACCTGCGCAATCGCGGCCGGCAAGATGCCTATGATGTCGTCAATCTCGGTCTGTCCTTCGGCGCCGCGGACCAGCGCTGGAGACTGGGCGTTCGCGTCGAGAACCTGCTGAAGGCGAAATATTACAATGAGTTCAACTATGCCATTTTCGGTGACCCCGACGCGGCCGGAGATTGCGACGGATGCAGCCTCGGCGCCCCGGGAGCCCCGCGCCGTGCAATGGCCTCGGCGAGCTTCAAATTCTAGTTTGGCGATCTTCCTACCCGCCTTAAGTCATCGGAGAGACTGAATATGTTTGAGTATTTTCCAGCCAATTATCCTTGGAGCCTCACGGTGTCCTGCTCGATCGCGATGGGCGGGGAAATGTCCGAGATCGCCGACGCCGCGCGCTCGTTATCGGGGCTCCCGGTGGGCACCTCGCACACCGTCTCCACCGAAGCCTGGTTCCAGAGCTGGATGACGGTGGCACAGCGCGTCGAGCGGCTCGGTAACGACATGAAGGCGAAGGGCTGGACGATTTCGGCCGGCGACTATCTCTATCGCGCCGCCAACTATTTCCTGATGGCCGAGCGGAACATGCCGTGGAAGGACGCGCGCAAATATTCGACCTTCGCCTCGGCGCAGAAGAATTTCTACGAAGGCCTGGCGCTCCGCGGCGACCGCGCGAGCCGAGTCACCATTCCCTATGGTGATGGCAAGGAGGTTGCGGCGATCCTCAGCCTGCCCGAAGGTCCCGGACCGCACCCCGCCGTGATATTCTTCAACGGCTTCGACAGCATCAAGGAAATGCATTACGCGTTTTATGCGCGGCACGCCGCGGCGCGCGGCGTCGCGGTGCTTTTCATCGACCAGGAGGGCACCGGCGAGGCCATGCGGGTCCATGGCATATTGAAGCAGGTCGAGTCCGAGAAGATCGCGGGACTATGGTATGATTATCTCGCCGGCCTCGACGCGATCGACGCCGAGCGGATCGGTGTCGCGGGCATCAGCAACGGCGGCTACGACGCGCCACGCGCGGCGGCATTCGAAAAGCGGCTCAAGGCCGTGGCGTGCGTCGGCGCCTTCTACAATGCCGACGACTATATGAAGCGTTTCAACGGCGGCGAAACCGGCGTGACCGCAGGTCTCGCCGACACCGACGAGCATATGGAGATGGTCCATGGCGTGAAGGGGGTCGAGGCGGCATGGCGGGCTTTCGCAAAGCGCGACCTCGATGGCACCTTGGACAAGGTCACGGTACCGCTGCTGGTGGTACATGGCGAGAATGACCGTCAGGTCCCCCTCTGGCATGCCGAGCGTACGGTGGCAGAAGCGGTCAACAGCCCGCGGGCCGAACTCAAGGTCTTCACGATTTCCGAAGGAAGCTGCGAACATTGCGGCATCGACAATATGCCGATGCACGCGCAATATGTCTTCGACTGGCTCGCAGACGTCCTCGGCGGCAAGACGGCCGCATGACCTTTTCCGCCAGCCCGCCGACGGGTCGGCAATGCCCAGGTTTCTGCGCGCGCCTTTAAAGCTCTCCCCATTTTAGGATTCGTGCCGGAACTGGCCGCCGTCAAAGCGGGGGCACGGACAATCTTGGATCAGCGCCATGACCTATCTTGCCGACCTGCGCCGCGAGCTGGATTTCATTCTCTTCGACTGGCTTGGCGAGGCCGATGACGGGACCGCCCGGCCGCTTCTCGATTTGTCGCAGCGGCTGGCCGGCGATCTTTTCGCGTCTCACTATCGCTTGGGCGATGAGCAGGAACCGCGGTTGATTGATGGCCGCGTGCGTGTGACGCCGGAATCGAAGCGAGCGATGGCTGCCTATGCCGAAGCCGGCCTGTTCGCGATGAGCTTCTCTCCCGCGGCGGGCGGCATGGGCCTTTCGCAGCTGCTCAGCGCCGCGTCCTATCTGATGTTCGCGACCGCCAATATCTCGACGGCTGCTTATATCCTGCTGACGTCGGCGAACGCGCGGCTGTTTGCGGCGTTCGGATCGCGCGCGCAGGTCGACGCATTTGCTCTCCCGCAGATCAAAGGGCGCTGGTTCGGGACGATGTGCCTGTCCGAGCCCGGAGCGGGCTCGAGCCTCGCCGATATAGCCGCGCGCGCACGAGCAGACGGCGAGGATGAGCTTGGCCCCCGATTTCGAATCACCGGTCAGAAAATGTGGATTTCGGGCGGCGAGCAGGATGTCAGCGAAAATATCGTGCACCTCGTCCTTGCGAAGATCGTCGGCCCCGATGGCGAGGTCGGGCCAGGAACCTCGGGTATTTCGCTGTTTGCCGTCCCGCGAATCTTACCCGACGGCTCGCTGAACGATGTCAATGTGGCAGGTCTCAATCACAAGCTCGGCTATCGCGGAATCCCCAATTGCGCGCTCAATTTCGGCGAGGGCCTGCAATTGCCCGAGGGCGCGGCCGGGGCGATTGGCTGGCGTATCGGCGCCGAAGGGTCGGGGCTCCGCCAGATGTTCCAGATGATGAACGAAGCGCGCATCGGGGTCAGCCTCGGCGCGGCAGGGGTCGGATATCGCGCGTTTCGCCAGTCGCTTGGCTATGCGGGCGAGCGCATCCAGGGCAAGGGAACCGAAGGAAGCGGCAATGTTCCCATCCTCTCGCACCCCGATGTGCAGCGGATGCTGGCCGAACAAAAATATTATTGCGAGGCTGCGCTCGCGATGACGCTTTATGCCGCGCGCCTTGCCGATAGCGGTGACCGCGACATGCTCGATCTTCTGACCCCCATCGTCAAAAGCTGGACGTCGAGCTTCACGCTGCGGGCCAATGACCAAGCGATCCAGATCCACGGCGGTTACGGCTACACCCGGGATTTCGATGTCGAACTCCTGTGGCGTGACAACCGCCTGAACCCGATCCACGAAGGCACGAACGGAATTCAGGCCATCGACCTTCTCGAGCGCAAACTGCTGCGCGGCGGTAGCGCCCTCGAAAGGCTGCGCGGCCACATCGACGAGACAGCGGCGCGTGCCAGGCGCGACGAGGGCCTTGCACCGCTGGCCGGGAGCCTGCTGGCCGCATGGGCCGACGTCGAGCGCGCCATCGACGGTGCGCGCGCAGCGGGCCTGCGCCAGCGGCTGTTCGGGGCAAGCGCCTTGCTGGACGCGATAGGCCATGTCGTGGCGGGCTGGCTTCTGCTCGATCAGCTCGCCGACCGAAGCATTGCGGGCGACGATCCCCATCTGGATGGGAAACGACGCTCATGCGCACTCTTCTATGCCATCGAGTTCCCCAAGCTTGCTGCCTGGCTGTCGATAGTCGGTCACGAGGATATCCATCACCTCGCGAATATGGCGCATGAATTCTAGGGATCGTCGGGTGTACCCGGCCCCGGGCCTCGCGGTTGTACAGTTTCAAGTAGGTCGATGATGACATTGCCAGCGTCGGAGAGGTCGGCTTCGATCGCCGCCGCGACGCGGTCGGCGTCGCGCCTCCGCAAACCTTCGATAATCGCGTAGTGCGAATCCAGCGTAGAAGTGCCGAGATGGCTTTCGTAGATCATGTGCAGCACAGGGCCGGATCGCACCCAGACGTTTTCGACGAGGGCGAGCACATAAGGCATGTTCGCGGCAGCATAGAGGCTGAAATGCATCTGCTGATTATAGTTGAGAACCTGACGCCAGTTTTTCGACTGAACGATCCGCTCCTGCAGCCAGGCGATCTTGTCGATATCCTCTACCTTGATCTGCGGCACGGCAGCACGGGCGAGCAGGACCTCGAGCTTCAGCCTGATTTCGAGGATCTCGGCATATTCCGCCGCGCTCGGTCGGGGGACGAAATAGGCACTCTTCATCGAGCTTTCGAGCGACCCATCGGATTCGAGTCGCTTCAATGCCTCGCGGACCGGCATCGTACTCACCCCCAATGAGGCCGCGATCGACCGGCTGCTGACCCGCGCGCCAGGTTGGATCGCGCCCGAAATCATCGCGCGACGGATCGTGTTGTAAACCTGCTTGTCGATCGGGCCACCGTCACAAAAGGTGAGCGCGTCGAGCTCGGGAGCTGGGATGGCGGCCCGGCCGGGGCGAGTCTTGATGTCACTCACATTCAATTTAATGATCGCAGAATCGCCTTTTCGGTCTTGCCGGATGTCCAATTTTTTCACATGAGATAGCGATAACATGATGTCATTTCTCGGATATATCTAAGATCGCACTATATGAACAGGACTTATCGCAGGTTGGATAGGACTGCCGATATTTTTCTTGGAAGAAAGGACAATTGATGGAAAAGGCCGCTGCAGAAACGCTGTTTCGTGCCGCGCTCGAGGCATTGAAGCGCGGCGATACGAGGCCGTGGGTCGAGATGTTCGCCGACGACGGGGTGATGGAATTCCCGTTCGGCCTGCCGGGCTATCCGCCTGCCGTCGAGGGCAAGGCTCGGATCGCCGATTATCTTGACGACTATCCTGACAATCTCGCCATTTCCAAGATTCGCGAGCTGGTCTTCCATCATGCTGGGGACACGATGATCGTCGAATTCTCGATCGAGGGCACGGCGGTGGCGACCGGGCGCCCGTATAACCAGGCCTATGTCAGCGTCATCTACTTCGCGGGCGACCAGATCAGGCGCTATCGCGATTATTGGAATCCCGTAACCGCGATCGAGGCACTGGGCGGCGTGGATGCGCTCGTGCATTTCGGAAAGAGCGGCACTCATGGCGCGTGAAACGGTACTGGTCACCGGTGGAACCGGCAAGACGGGCGGGAAGCTGGCCCGCCGCCTGCTCGAGGAAGGCCGCAGCGTCCGGATTGCATCGCGCTCCGGTGCCTCTCTCGACGGCGCGGAGGCCGCGGCGTTCGACTGGAGCGATGAGGGCACCCATGACGCGGCGCTCGCTTCGGTCGATCGTATCTATCTCGTCGCGCCCGTAGGCGTCGCCGACGTCCACACCCCGATGGCCAGGTTCATCGACCGGGCGCTGGTGAAGGGCGTCCGCCGTTTCGTACTCCTGAGTGCGTCGTCGATCGAAGAGGGTGGGGCTGCGATGGGCACGGTGCATCGCTATTTGCGGTCGCATGCTCCCGAATGGGCTGTTCTACGGCCCTCCTGGTTCATGCAGAATTTCTCCGAGGGCCAGCATCAACCGACGATTCGCGACGAAGGCCTGATCTATTCGGCGACCGCCGACGGGCGCGTTCCTTTCATCGATGCCGCCGATATCGCGGAATGTGCACTTCGCACGCTTTGCGATCCGCAGTCGCACGACTGCGCCTATATTCTCACGGGTCCTGAGGCGCTGTCGTACGCCGAGGCGGCTGCAATCATCGGCGAGGCTGCAGGCCATGAAGTCGCGCATCGTCGGCTGACCACGGCCGAACTTGCGCAGCGATGGGAGGAGGCCGGTCTCGAACCAGCTTATGCCGCGATCCTCGCCGGCATGGACGAGGCAATCGCAAACGGTTCCGAGGATCGCACCGCCGATTCGGTCCTCCAGATCACGGGACGCGCACCAAGAAATCTAGCCGATTTTGCCCAGTGCAATGCGGGGGCATGGAAAAAATGAAGCGGCTAGCCGTCGCTGATGATTTTGCTCTTGCAATTGCGCTATTCTGAGATCACAGTATTGAAATAATCTTCGGAGGTGGTCGACATGTTCAAAGGAAAAACGGCGCTCGTTACGGGCGGTAGCTCCGGTATCGGCAAGGCAGTGTCGTTGCAGCTCGCGCGCGAAGGCGCGCATGTAGAAGTCGTCGCGAGCAGCGATATGGCGAAAGCCGAAGCGGTCGTGGCGGAAATCGCCGCTGCCGGCGGCTCGGCGACCCCGCATGTGGCCGATGTCCGCCGGCCCGACCATGTTGCTCAGCTCGTCGGAAATGTGGAAGGGCTCCGCGGCGGCATCGATATGCTTGTAACCGCGGCCGGGGTGTTCCAGCCGTCTCCGATCGGCGCGACCGACCTCGAGACGTTCGACCAGATGGTGGATACCAATTTTCGCTCGGCGTTTCTCTGCGTCAACGCGGTCGCGCCGGGCATGGCGGCGCGCGGCAGCGGCAAGATCGTCTGTTTCTCCTCGGTCGCGTCAGTGATCGGGGTCAAAGGCTTTTCCGCTTACTGCGCGACCAAGGCCGCTGTCTCGATGATGGTGCGCTCGCTCGCCATCGAGCTGGCGCCGCAGGGCATCAATATCAACGCGGTGGCGCCCGGCAACACGGCGACGCCGATGAACGCGGCAGTCCGCACGGATCCGGCGAACATCGCATTTCTCGAGGAAATGAAAAAGCGGACGCCCAGTCCGCAGGTGTTTTCCGATCCCGAGGATATCGCCGGCCTGGTGCTGTTCCTCCTCTCCCACAGGGCGCGCGCGATGCACGGTTCGACCGTGCTCATGGACGAAGGGCTTTCGGCCGGAATCTGACCGGTCGCGATGATTTGCGGCGCGGAAGCGACGCAGGAGACAGGGTTTGCGAAGAGAAGTCGGAAACGTTTCGGACCGGAACGTCATCATCAGCGGCGGGGCCGGTGGCGCCGGGCGTGTCATCGCGGCGCGGTTTGCCGATGCGGGGGCGCATGTAACGGTTGGCGACAGCGATCCGGCCGCGACCCAGGATTTCGCGCGCGAACGGCCGGACATTCTGTGCAAGGCGATGGACGCTGGCGACGAGACGGCGGTAGATGCCCTTTTTTCGCTTGCCGAGGATCGTTTCGGTCCGGTCGACGTCCTCATCAACAATGTCGGCATCGCTGGTCCGACGGCTGCCGTCGAAGATGTCAGCCTTGTCGATTGGGATCGGTCCTTGCGCGTCAATCTGACGAGCCAGTTCCTCTTCGTGCGCCGCGCAGTTCCGAAAATGAAGTCCCTTGGACGGGGCGTGATCCTCAACACGTCGTCGGGGAGCGCAAAGACGGGCCTGCCGCTGCGCCTTCCCTACGTCGTCACCAAGGGCGCGGTCCTTTCGATGACGATGAATCTCGCGCGCGAACTCGGGCCCAGCGGGATCCGGGTCAATGCAATCCTGCCAGGCGCTATTCGCGGCGACCGGATCCAGCGCGTGATCGACGCAAAGGCGGAGGCGCTCGGCGTCACCCCCGCGGAATATGAGACGACCCTTCTACGCTATGTATCGCTGCGCACGATGGTCGAACCCGACGATCTTGCCGACATGGCGATCTTCCTCGCCTCGGACCAAGGAAAACGGATCACCGGCCAGATGATCGGGGTCGATGGCAATATAGAATATGAGGAGTGAGGGTACGTCATGAGCAAAGTCATCATCACCTGCGCCGTGACCGGCGGCCTCCATACCCCGACCATGTCGCCGCACCTCCCGATCACGCCGACCGAAATCGCCGAGGCCGCTATCGGTGCGGCCGAAGCCGGCGCCGCGATCATCCATCTGCATGCGCGCAATCCCGAGAACGGACGGCCCGTACAGGATCCCGACCTTTTCATGCAGTTCATGCCGCGCATCAAGCAGGCGACCAACGCGGTGCTCAACGTGACCACCGGCGGCGGGCTCGGCATGACACTCGACGAGCGCCTGCGGCCGGCGCATCGCGCGAAGCCCGAGGTCTGCAGCCTCAACATGGGCACGATGAATTTCTGCGCGTTCGAGCTGGCGGAAAAGTACAAGGAATGGCGGTTCGACTGGGAGAAGGATTATCTCGCCAGCACCAAGGACCTGATCTACGCCAATACCTATGCGATGCTCGAGCGGATCATGGTCGACGTGGGGCAGGCCTATGGCACGCGCTTCGAATTCGAATGCTTCGATCTCAGCCACCTAGAGGCAGTCAAATATTTCGCCGACAAGGGGCTGATCAAGCCGCCATTCCTCATCCAGGGCATTTTCGGCGTCATGGGGGGGATGGGCGCGACGATTGAAAATCTGGTCCATTTCAAGAATACTGCCGATCGTCTGTTCGGCGGCGATTATCAGTTCTCCTGCTTCGCGGTCGGCCGTCAGCAGATGCACTTTCTGACGGTGGGGGCGATCATGGGAGGATCGGTCCGCGTGGGACTTGAGGATAGCGTCTATATCTCGCGCGGCGAGCTGGCGACGTCGAACGCGCAGCAGGTGGAGAAGATCCGCCGCATCATCGAGGAGCTTGGCCTGGAAGTGGCAAGCCCCGACGAGGCGCGCGAAATGCTTGCGCTCAAGGGCGCCGATCGCGTCGATTTCTAACGGGACCCAGATTCATGCGCTTCGCTGTCGACACCGGAGGTACTTTTACCGATCTTATCGTGGAAGATGACGCCGGCATCTGCCGGATGTTCAAAGCCTCGACGACGCCGTCGGATCCGGTCAAGGGCGTGTTGGACGCGCTACAGGTCGCGGCGGACGGCATGGACCTGGATCGACGCGCCATGCTCGAAGGTGGCTCGTTGCTCATCCACGGCACGACGCATGCGATCAATGCGATCATTACCGGGCGGACGGCGAGGACGGCGCTGCTGACTTCCGAGGGGCATCCCGACGTGCTGATGCTGCGCGAAGGCGGCCGGGCCGAAGCCTTCAATTTCAACATCGGCTTCCCCGAACCCTATATTCCTCGATCGCTGACCTTCGAGGTGCCGGGCCGGCTTCGTCTCGATGGCGCCGAGCTGGCGCCGTTCGATGACGCCGCGGTGCTGGCGATCATCGAAAAACTGAAGGCGAAACAGGTTGAGGCGGTCGCGGTCTGCTTGCTGTGGTCGGTGGTGAACCCGGCGCATGAGGCGCGCGTCGGCGCACTTCTCGAGCAGCATTTGCCCGGCGTCCCCTACACCTTGTCGCACCGCCTGAACCCATCGCTACGCGAATTCCGCCGCGCCTCGTCGGCAGCTGTCGACGCGTCGCTCAAGCCGCTGATGGGCCATTATATGAGCGGGCTGCAACAGCGGCTCGGCGATGCGGGCTTCAGCGGCCGCGTGCTCGTCATCACCTCGAACGCGGGCGTGATTGACGCGCAGGATGCCGCCGAGGCACCGATCCATATCGTCAACTCGGGTCCGTCGATGGCGCCGGTGGCCGGGCGCTGGTTCTCGCAGACCGACGAAGGCAACAGCAATGCCATCGTCGCCGATACGGGCGGGACAACATATGATGTCAGTCTCGTGCGCCGCGGGCAGATTCCGATGACCCGCGAAACATGGATCGGCGAACCCTATAGCGGCGTGATGCTCGGCTTTCCCTGGGTCGATGTCAAAAGCGTCGGCGCGGGTGGCGGTTCGATCGCGTGGGTCGACACGGGTGGTCTGCTCCATGTCGGGCCGCAGAGCGCGGGGGCGGTGCCGGGACCGGTGGCCTATGGTCGCGGCGGCGAGCTTCCCACGGTCACCGACGCGTCGGTGGCGCTCGGTCATCTCGATCCCGACTATTTTCTCGGCGGCACGATGACGCTCGACCGCGCCGGTGCGGAAGCCGCGATCCGCAAGCATGTCGCCGAGCCGCTCGGCAAGAGCGTCGCCGAGGCGGCGGACGCCATTCTCGCCATCGCGACCGAGAATATGGTCCAGGCGATCGTCGATATCACGGTCAATCAGGGCATCGACCCCCGCGAGGCGGTATTGATCGGCGGCGGCGGCGCAGCCGGCCTCAACTCGGTGCGCATCGCCCAGCGGCTTGGCTGCGGAACGCTCGTCATTCCGTCGGTCGGTGCGACATTATCGGCGGCGGGAGCCTTGATGTCCGACCTCAAGGCGGAATATCATGCGGCCTGTTTTGCAAGCACCGCCCGCTTCGATTTCGACCGCGTCAACGCGGCCTTGGCCAGACTGCAGGCCAGCTGTGAGGAGTTTGGCGCGGCATCGGGAGCGATCCGGCAGCCGGTGATCCGTTTCAAGGCCGAGGCGCGCTACGATACGCAGGTCTGGGAAATCGAGGCGCCGGTACGCGGGCCGCGCTTTGCCGGTGACGTCGATGTTGCCGCCTTCGTCGGCGATTTTCATGCCGCGCACCGCGATCTTTTCGGCTTTGCCGACGAGGCGTCGCCCATCGAGATCGTCGGCTGGACGGCAAGCATTACCTGTCCGCTCCGCGACGCCGAGGGGCTCACGCTGCCCAGCAATGCCGTCGCCCAGACCGCCCGCACGCGAAACGCCTATTTTGCTGCGACGGGCTGGACCGACGTGCCCGTGCGCAGGTTCGATGCGATGCACCCGGGAGAGGCCGTCGAAGGGCCGGCGTTACTGGAAAATGCGCTCACCACGGTGGTTATCGACCCGGGTGCTGTCGCCACCCGGCGAGCCAGCGGCGGTCTGTCGATTGCAATCGGAGAGAAGCAATGAGCATTATGCCCGAAGAGGCCATGGACGGCGTTCGCCTCGCGATTTTGAACAATCGTTTCGAAGGCGTGACACGCAAGATGGCCAACACGCTTTTGCGCACCGGGCGCTCGGGGGTGCTCAATGTCGCACGCGATTTCTCCTGCTGTGTCGTCACCGCCGATTGCGAATTGCTCGCGACCAATGAGGGCCTGCCGATCCATGTCTTGTCGGGTCCCGACATCATGGCACGGGTGATGAAGGAGTATCATCCCGACCTGAAGCGGGGCGACGCGTTCCTCAACAATTCACCCTATCATGGCTGCAGCCACGCCGCCGATCATACGCTGCTCGTGCCGGTCATCGATGATGAAGGACGCCACCGCTTCACCGTCGTCGTGAAGGCGCACCAGGCCGACATCGGCAATTCGATACCCACCACCTACCATGGCGCGGCAAAGGACGTGTATGAGGAAGGGGCACTGATCTTCCCATCGATCCGCGTCCAGACCGACTATGAGACCAATGCGGATTTTCGCCGGATGTGCGAAATGCGGATTCGGGTTCCCGAACAATGGTGGGGCGATTTTCTCGCGATGGTCGGTGCGGCGCGTATCGGCGAGCGTGAGATATTGGCGATCGCCACCGAAGAAGGCTGGGACGAACTAGACCGGTTCCGCCGCGACTGGCTCGATTATTCCGAGCGGCGCATGGTCGACGCGATCGGGGCGCTCCCCGCGGGCAAATCGGTTCGCACGAGCCGCCACGACCCCTTTCCTGGCACCCCTGCCGACGGTATCGAAGTCAAGGTCGAGGTCACGGTGCATTCGAACGAGGCCACCGTCGAGATCGACCTCACCGACAATCCGGATTGCTTGCCGTGCGGGCTCAATCTTTCGGAGGCCTGCTCCCGCACGGCGGCGATGGTCGGGGTCTTCAATGCGATCGAGCATAGCGTTCCAAAAAATGCCGGCAGCTTTCGCCGGATCGATGTGAAGCTCAGGGAAAATTGCATCGTCGGCATTCCCCGCCACCCGACAAGCACGTCGGTCTCGACGACCAACGTCGCGGACCGTGTCGCAAATGCGGTGCAGGCGGCGCTCGCCGAGGTGGGCGAGGGCTTTGGTCTTGCGGAATGCGGCGCGGTCATTCCGCCTGCGGTGGGCGTGGTCTCGGGCGTGCATCCCGATACCGGGCAACCTTTCGTCAACCAGCTGTTTCTCGGCATGTCGGGCGGTGCCGGCGCACCGCGCGCCGACGCCTGGGTGACGATCGGCCATGTCGGCAATGCGGGCCTTTGCTATGTCGATTCGGTCGAGCTCGACGAGCTTCGCCAGCCGCTCTATGTGTATAGCCGCTACCTGATGCGCGACACCGAAGGCGCGGGACGCAGCAAGGGGGCGCCCTCGATAGAAGTCGTGTTTGGTCCGCGCGACTGCGAATTGTCGGTGGGCTATGTGAGCGACGGCGCGGTGAATCCTGCGCAGGGCGTGCGCGGCGGCCTTGAAGGCGGACGCGGCGACCAGTACCGGATCCTTGCCGACGGGTCGCGTGAACAGCTCGCACCGTGCGCGCAGGTCACCCTGCTTCCCGGCGAAAAAATCGTGTCGGTCTCGACCGGCGGCGGCGGTTATGGCGCGCCGCACGAACGCGATCCCGAAGCCGTCGCGCATGATGTGAGCGAGGGGCTCGTCTCGAAGGACCGCGCGCGCGCGGTTTACGCGGTCGCTCTCGGCGCCGACGGACGGCCCGACCTCGACGAAACTGCGGCGCTGCGCGCCGCGGCGGCACAGGCGGCGACCGGTGGCTGATACTGCCGCGTTGAGCGGCTATCCCGACGCCCCTGTCGCGCTTCCCGTTGAAGGGGGATGTGCGTGCGGGCAGCTGCGCTATTCGATCGCGGCGCAGCCCGTGATCGGGCTTCATTGCCATTGCAACCATTGCCAGAGACTGTCGGGCACCGGACATGGCGCCTTTCTCGTGCTTCCCATCGCAGCCGCGACGATCCACGGCCAATCGTCGGCCTGGACCTATGTCGCCGACAGCGGCGGCACCTCGACCCGCCACTTCTGTCCGCAATGCGGCGCGCCCGTCTATGCGCGTCTCAGCCTGCACCCCGACGGTATCGTCGTTCCGGCTGCGAGCCTCGACCGAAGGGCGGATTTCCGGCCGACGGTTGCCTTGTTTACAGGCGAAGCTCAGGCGTGGGATGCGCCGGGTCCGTCGTTGAAGCATTTCCCGGGCGGGCTCTAGCGCAAGAGCTGCATTTTCGGCTTCGGCCGAATATCCGTCGCGCAAAGAACGGCTGGCGCCGTTCTCTACCTGGTCGTTCCATCGCTTGCGGGTAGCGCTAGATGATAGTGGCGCCGCCATCCACCGCGAGCGTCTGTCCGGTGATGTGGCCAGCGGCGTCGGAAACCAGCAGCAACGCCGCGCCCTTGAGATCGTCGGCGCCGCCGAATTTCTTCATCGGGATAAGGTCGAGGAGGCGATCGCTCGCCGTGTCGATCAGTCCCGCCGTCATTTTCGAGGGAAAATGCCCAGGCGCAAGCGCGTTGACGCGCACTCCGCGGCCGGCCCATTCGGCCGCCAGCGAGCGCGTCAGATTGATCACGCCGCCCTTGCTCGCATTATAGGCGGCGGTCGCTGGCAGGTCGGGGTGGTGCGCGGCCAGTCCTTCGATCGAAGCGACATTGAGAACCGCGCCTTTTCGTCGCGGCAACATGTCGTCCCTTGCGATCCGCTGCGTAAGACGAAACAGGCCCGTCAGGTTGAGACTGATCACCTTGTCCCATGCATCGAGCGGATGCTTTTCGGCAGGGGCGCCCCATGTCGCACCGGCGTTGTTGACCAGGATGTCGATCGGTCCGAAGGCATTTTGAGCGGCCGACCAGATGCTCTCCGCGGCGTCCGGATCCGTCCCGAGATCGGCGGCGACCGTCTTTGCCGCTATTCCATTTTGCGCGAGCGCTTCGGCCGCAATGTCGAGATCCTTTTGCTTTCGCGACACCAGCAAGAGGTTCGCGCCATATTCGCCAAGTGCTTCGGCGATCTGAAACCCAAGCCCGCGCGAGCCGCCAGTGATCACCGCGACACGGCCGCTCAGGTCGAACAGTCTGGCAAGGTCGGTCATTGCGCGCCGCTTTCATAATGGGAACTATAGGTCGCCCGCAGGAGCTTCTTGTCGATCTTGCCGGTCGCGCCGATCGGTATCTCGTCGACGAAAATAATCGCATCGGGGACCGCCCAGCGCGCGAGCTTCTCCGACAGGAGATTCTGGATGCCGCTCGCCGACACGTCGGCGGTATCCGCCAGCTTCACGAGCAGGAGCGGCCGTTCGTTCCACTTCGGATGCGGCACGCCGATCGCCGCCGCAAGTTCAACGCCCGGGTGGCTCATCGCGCTATTCTCGATGTCGACCGAACTGATCCATTCGCCGCCTGATTTGATGACGTCCTTCGCACGGTCGGTTATGCGCATATAGCCTTGTTCATCGATCGTCCCGACGTCGCCGGTGTCGAAAAAGCCGTCCCCGTTCACCGCGATGTCCCCGGCACGAAAATATCGCTCGACCACCGAATGGCCGCGGATCTGGATCGCGCCGACGCTCTTGCCGTCGCGCGGTAGCTCCCGGCCGCCGTCGTCGGCGATCCGAAGGTCGACCCCGATCATCGATCGCCCTTGGGCAAGGCGATAGGGGATCTGGTCTTCGAACGGCATCGCCTCGACGTCGGGCCGCGGGCGGCCGGACGTTCCAACCGGCGAAATTTCCGTCATCCCCCAGAGGTGCTGGACCTCGACTCCGTGGCGCGCGAACGCCCGGATGAGCGCTTCCGAGCAGGCCGCGCCGCCGACGTACACGCGCTTCAGCGCGCCGAGCTTCTTCCCGCTCTTCTCAAGATACCCGAGCAGCCCCAGCCAAACAGTCGGCACCCCGGCACTGGCCGTCACGCCTTCACGCTCGATAAGATCGTATAGCGAAGCGCCGTCGACACGCGAGCCGGGAAGAACAAGCTTCGCGCCAACTGCCGCCGCGGCGAAGACGAGCCCCCAGCCGTTCGCGTGGAACATGGGTACGGCCGGGAGGATGACATCCTTGGCCCCGAGATCGAAGGAGTCGGGCTGGATGATCATCAGGGTGTGAAGATAATTGGAACGCTGCGTGTAGAGCACGCCCTTGGGCAGGCCCGTGGTTCCGGAGGTGTAGCAGAGCCCCGCGCCGATATTCTCATCGAACTGACCCCAGAGATACCGGTCGCCATAGCCGTCGAGGAACGACGCCCATCCGTCGGGCCCCGCCTCGTCGAGCACGACGACCTGCTCGATCGACGAGCACGCCGCGCGAAGTCTTTCGATCAGCGGAACGAACTGGCGATCGGCGAAAATAATCCGGTCGGTGGCATGATTGATAATGTAGACGAGCTGCTCGTCCGAAAACCGCGGATTGAGCGTATGGCAAATCGCGCCCATTCCCATGATACCGAACCATGCGGCGACATGCTCCGCGCCATTCATCGCGAGCGTTGCGACGCGGTCACCGGGCCGGATTCCGCGCGCCGCCAGCGCATTGCTCAGGCGAGCGGCATCGCTGCGTATGTGCTGCCACGTCGTACCGGAAACCTGGCCCTCGTGATTTCGCGACACCACGGGAATATGACCGTGCCAACGCGCGGCATGGTCGATGAACTTGTCCGTCGTAAGCGACCAGGACTGCATCGCCCCGATGGTATCGAGCTCTTCCATATCCAACGATCCTTCAGAAAGCCCACTTTATGAGATCGCAAAATATAGCGATCGATGCGCGACGTCAATATTTATGGCGATCGATTGGGACGGGTATGAATTTTTCCGCTGGGGGACAGTCTGATTTTGCCAAGATTAACGTAACGTCGGTTTACACGCTGTGGTGCCGAGCAGCGTCAGCTGCTCTCCAGGAAAGGCAGGTGCAACAGGAGCTGTTGCACTTGACAAAAATTATGAGATCACACAAAAACGGTCTGTCCGCTGCCGTAAGGAAGACTGCGGTTCAAATGGACGCGGTGAACCACCGGCGCTGGGAGGGCGAGATGCTGCAATATTTTCCCGATGTCTACTGGCCGAACCTGCTGTTCAGCAACGCGCTGTCATCGGGCGCAAGCGCCGGCGACATGGATGATGCATGCCGCGAGGCGCAGACGCTGATGCGTGGCGGCACGTCGGACAAGGCGCCCGAATTTAAGGAAGCGCTCGTTCGCGGATTTGGCGCCGTTGCCGACAAGCTCGATCATCTGATCTTCGAAGACCGCGCGATGGGTCGACTGATCAGTGCGGCGGACAAGAGCTTTCGGCTCGCCGCGGTTCTGAACTGCCTTGAGCTGTTGATGGACGACTTCTACGACCCCAGGAAGGTCCAGATATTCGACCGGCAGCGCGCCGCGTTCAAGACGGCGATAGAATTTGGTGGCGAACCGCACGACACGTCGCGTTTCATCGAAATCCCTTTCGAGGGGACGGTGATCGATGCCCTGTTTACGCCGGCTAACCGGCCTGGCCCGGCGCCGGTCGTTATCCATCTCAATGGCACGCACAGTACGATCGAGTGGCAATATCTTCTTGGTATTGCGCCCGAACTTGCTCGCCGCGGCATCGCTTCGATCAGCATGGATCATCCCGGCAGCGGCACCGCACGCTATCATCGTGGCCTCAAATATCGCCCCGACTCCGAATCCTATGTCGGGGCGGTCATTGACCATCTTACCCGTTCGAAGCTCGCCGACAGCGATCGCATCGGCGTGTGCGGGAGCAGCTTCGGCGGCTACTTCGCGCCGCGCGCAGCCGCCAACGAGAGCCGGATCAAGGCCTGCTGTATTTGGGGGGCGACCTACGCCTTTCCGATCG
Organism: Sphingopyxis sp.; assembly: GCF_019459305.1. Classification (GTDB taxonomy): domain Bacteria; phylum Pseudomonadota; class Alphaproteobacteria; order Sphingomonadales; family Sphingomonadaceae; genus Sphingopyxis. The sequence continues at coordinate 51,192 of NZ_JAIBES010000093.1, forward strand.
ATCGATATTTCCCCGACGGGCGTCCATCGTCACCGGGTCCTCTCGCCGATGCGGTGCGCGAGGAGGCGGTGCGCCAGCAGCGGTGGACGCACGGCGCGAAGGATAATCTCGACCTGTACGACAAGATGCTCGCCTATTCGCTGAAGGGCCACATCGAACGCGTCACATGCCCGCTTTTCATCATCCACGGAATCAACGATCCGCAGGCGCCGATGGGCAAGCAGGCCGAGCGCACATTCATCGAAGCTGTCGCATCTTCGCGCGCCGAAATCATCGGCATCACCCCCGAAATTGGCGGGGACATGCATTGCAACGTGGATAATCCACGCACCACGACCAATGCGATCGGCGACTGGTTCGGGGATATATTCGGCACGATCGCGCAGCCGGGCGCAGCCTAGGAGAGAAGCCCATGTCCGACCTCACACGCCGCGCATTCATTCAGTCGGGATCGAGGCTGTCGATCGGTGCGACCGCCATGGCTGTCGCAGGCCCGACCCTCGCTGCGGACGAAGCGGCCAGCCCGGATATCGTCAAGCGAGGCGCCAGCAAGCTGCTGGAGATTTTTCGCGCGCGCGCGCCCGACAGCTTTCAGCAGATGCATGTCGTGCTTGGCGCGCTGGAGAAGACCGTCGTCGTCGGTGATGCCATCTTTTTCTATCGCGGTGGCGACATGATCCTCATCAGCCGACCGAAAAAAGGGACGGCCGCGACACGCACGGGGCGGTCCTTGTCGATAGCGATCGCGGATGGGGCTGCGCTGGCCCGCGCGAGCGCCAATCCGGGCGACAAGGGCGCTTTGGGCGCTTCCGACCTTGGCAGGCTGAAGCTGCCGCGAGGCTCGAAATTCAGGACGATGCAGGGCATTGGCGCCGGTCGCTGGAATATCGCGCTGTCGCTTGCGCCCGCCCCGGCTCAGGCTCCATCGTTCTCCGGTCACCGGGCGGGCGAGGGGCGTTGGCAAACCCTCTCCAGCTGATTTGAACCTGAGCCGAGGTTTTCTCGGCTTCCCGTCGTGCTGGTGCGCCGCCGGGTTCAGTGTCAGACCGAAACGCGTCGCGCAGCCTGGCTCCGGCTGCGCCGCGCCACATGCTTGGCCACCGGGTGCGCGCACCGTCCGGAACGGGGGCGCCGGCAAAAAAATCATCGTCGTCGGCCGGCCCCGCCATCCCATTCTCCCGGTTCGGAGAGGGCAGAAATATTGAGCGGAGGATGCCAGCTCGTCAATTGATGTTCTGCAGGCAAGACGACGGCCGCCGAGCAGCAGCTCAGAGCGCCGCGGCGTCGTCGGTAAAATCGGGCGCGGCGTCGGTGGGTCCGAAGCGCTCGGCGACGATCGTCCGGAAACGCTCGATCGTTCGGATATTGGGGTTGGCAGGGTTGAAGATCATGCCGAGCGCGGCGAAAGGAAAGGGGTCGCGCAGGCCGAGTATCGAAACCCCTTCAAGCAGATGGGAAAGCGAGGAGCGGTTGACGAGAGCGACGGCGTGGCCGGTCCGAACGATCTCGGCCATCATCGACGCGCTTTGCGACATACCGAGAATCTGCGGACGAATGCGGGCATTGGAAAAGAGGCGCGTCAGATGGGGTGAAAAGTCCGACGCGAAGTCGCTGGGGGCGAGATAGATCGGGTCGTCGCGCAATTCGCGCAGCCAGATCTCCTTTTCGCCCGCCAGTGGATGAACGGCGGGAACGACAGCGACGATCATGACCCTAGGAAGTTCGTGGACGAGGAAGCCGGGGTCGAGCTTTTGAATGGGAAAAGTGACCATCCCGATGTCGATTTCGGCGGCTTCGAGCTGGCGGACGATCATGTCGGTCGGAAGCATCGCGTGGCGTACGACCACCGACGGATAGGTGGAGTGAAAGGCGGTGATGGCGCCCGGGAGCGGTCCGTGGACGAAATCGTCGGTGTAGGCAAAGCGCAGCCGCCCGCGCCCGCCTTCGCTGAAGAGCCTTACGTCGCGAACGGCATTTTCGGCGGTCTGGAGAGCAACGCGCGCCTCGCCGAGGAAAAACGCGCCCGCTGGAGTCAGGCTAATCTTCTGGTTTCGACCACGGTTCAGCAGCTTGATCCCGAGCTCATGCTCAAGGGCGTTGATCTGAAGACTGACAGGCGGCTGGGTCAGGTTGAGCCTTTCGGCCGCCTTGCGGAAGCTGAGTTCCTCCGCCACCGCGACAAAGGTTTTGAGATGTTTCAGATCCATCAGGGTGCGTCTTTGTCATGGCCTGCGGCGTTCGGCACTGATGTTGCAGATCATATCAAGGCGCGCGCGGCGCGTGCCGCCAACGCGCCGACCCTGTCTGCTTTGATACAAAATTCAAATCAAGTCATTCCCACATAATATTTCGTTTTGGCGGTGAGCGCGCGGATAGTTCGTCTCGCAGCGTTCGACAGAGCGCATCAGGCGGCAGGGCGCCGGACAAGTCGGGGGCCGAACCAGCCCGGCAGCCGGGTCGGAGCGATGCCAGGGATGGAGGTCGTTATGCACATGCGGCATTCTCGTGGTCGATGAATTGCTCCCCGAAGGGGTAGCACTGCCCGATGCGGAGCGCATGCACAGCTCGCACTGGGGGTCCTTTCTCGCGCGCAGTGAAGGCGGACAGATCCGCGTCCGCCCGAATATTCGCGACCCCGAACCGTCCAAGCTTCTTCGCAACATCCCCGACGCGCTTCGTCACCGCTCGCGCGTTGCGCGCCCCGCGATTCGCCGCGGCTGGTTGACGAGCGGTCCCGGCGCCGATGATCGCCGGGGCGACGACAGCTATGTCGAGGTGTCGTGGGACGAGGCGCTCGGCCGTTTGGCCGACGAGCTTGGGCGGGTGCGATCCGAACATGGCAATGGTGCCATTTTCGGCGGCTCCTACGGCTGGTCGAGCGCGGGCCGCTTTCATCATGCGCAAAGCCAGATTCACCGCTTCCTCAACTGCATCGGCGGTTATGTGTCTTCGGTTAACACCTATAGCAGCGGAGCATCGGAAGTGCTCCTCCCGCACGTCATGGGCTCCTTCTGGAACGGTCGCAGCGGCCTTGACTGGGACGAGATCGAGCGCGCCACCGAACTCTTCGTCGCCTTTGGCGGGATGGCGCCCAAGAACAGCGAAGTGGGGGCGGGCGGTGTCGGCCGGCATGTCGCGCAGCGAGCGCTCCGCGGCGCGCGGCGACGCGGCGCCGAATTCCTTCTCGTCAGCCCGCTGCGCGACGACCTCGCGGCCGAGATCGGTCATGAATGGCTTGCCGCGGTGCCCGGGACGGATACTGCGCTCATGCTGGCGCTTGCCTTCGTTCTCCTCGACGAAGACCTGCTCGATCGGGACTTTCTCGATCGCTGCTGCGTCGGCTTTGATATTTTCGAGCTCTATCTGCGCGGCCAGCCCGACGGAATTCCCAAGAGCCCCGCGTGGGCGGCTCCCATCACCGGCGTCGCGGCATCCGAGATTGGAAGGCTCGCTAGGCGCATGGCCGCAAAGCGAACGCTCATCACCGTCTCGCTATCGCTCCAGCGCGCGGAATATGGCGAGCAGCCTGTCTGGATGGGGATGGTCCTCGCTGCCATGCTCGGCGCGATCGGGCGCGAAGGCAGCGGCTATCTCCACGGCCTCGGCGCGCTCGCCAATGTCGGAAAACCGCTGCCTGTCACCTCGACACCCGCGCTCCCGCAAGGCGAGAACAGGGTGCGTGAGTTCATTCCGGTCGCCCGCATAGCCGACATGCTGCTCCACCCGGGCGCCGCGTTCGATTACAACGGGCGCCGCCTGGCCTATCCCGACATCCGGCTCGTCTACTGGGCGGGCGGCAATCCCTTTCACCATCATCAGGACCTCGGCCGCCTGCGCCGCGCTTTCGCCCGCCCCGACACGGTCGTGGTGCATGAGCAATATTGGACCGCGACCGCGTGCCACGCCGATATCGTGCTGCCGGCGACGCTGACGCTTGAGCGAAACGACATCGGCGGCGTCTCGGACGATGCGGTCGTCACCGCCATGCACCGGATCGTGGACCCCGCGACCGATGCACGCGACGATTATGCCATACTCGGCGATCTCTCCGTCCGAATGGGGGTCGCGGATGCGTTCACCGAGGGGCGCAGCGCCGAGCAGTGGGTTCGCTGGCTCTACGAAGGGTTGCGTACCAGGCTCGCCGAAAAGGGTCATCCGAGCCCAGACTTCGAAGCCTTCTGGGAGCAGGGCGAGCTCGTCCTTCCCACGATCGACGATGGTGCGCGAATCCGCCGGTTTCGCGAGGATCCGGCGAACCATCCGCTCGCAACGCCGAGCGGACGACTCGAGATATTCTCCGAAACGATCGCAAGCTTTGCCTACGCCGATTGTCCGGGGCATCCTGTGTGGCTTCCGCCCATCGAGGGCGCGGGCAGCGCCGGGTCGGACCGCTTTCCCCTGCAGCTCGTCGCCAATCAGCCACGCGGGCGTCTTCACAGTCAGCTCGATTTCGGCGCGCGTAGCCTCGAAACCAAGGTCGACGGCCGCGAGCGACTGCGCATAACGCCCGCCGATGCGGCACGGCGGGGAATTGCGGACGGCGATGTCGTGCGCGTGTTCAATGACCGCGGCGCCTTCCTCGCTGCCGCCGACGTGTCGGATCAGCTTCGCGGCGGCGTCGTGCAGTGCCCGACCGGCGCCTGGTACGATCCGGTCGACGGCCTCTGCGTGGCGGGGAATCCCAACAGTGTCACGCGTGACGCGGGGACATCGCAACTCGCACAGGCATCGACCGGACAGCTTTGCCTGGTTGAGGTCGAACGCTTTACCGGCCCGATACCTGCCGGCCGGGGGCATGCCGCGCCGCGCTTCACAGGGGCTCCCTCATGACATTGCGGCCGCCACGCCTCGCCTTCCTTCTCGCCGTGCTGACGCTGGCGAACGCGGTCAACTATATGGATCGGTCGCTCATCTTCGTGCTCGGCGAACCGATCAAGCGCGACCTCGGCTTATCCGATGTCGAACTCGGCCTTCTTCATGGTCTGGCGTTCGCGCTGGTCTTTTCTTTCCTGGGGCTTCCGCTCTCGCGGATCGCCGATCGCGGGCGCCAGCGCCTGGTGATCATAGGCTCGATCGCATTATGGTCGGTAATGACGACGCTCGGCGGCTTCGCGCAGAGCTTTGCACAGCTCGCGGCGATGCGCGTCGGCGTCGCTGCGGGCGAGGCGGGACTACATCCGGCCAGCCATTCGCTCATTTCACGCCTGTTTCCTGACGAGCGCCGGGGCCGCGCGCTCGCGATTTTCTCGATCGGCATTCCCGCGGGACTCGCGGCGGGATCGGTCCTTGGCGGCTGGATCGCGGATCAGTGGGGATGGCGCTGGGCCTTTCTCGTGATGGGGCCGGTCAGCCTGATTCTGCTGCCGCTGGCCTATCTGGCCCTGCCGGCGTCGAAAGCACCGGTGGAAACGCGCACGGCATCGCTTATCGACGCGATGTGGACCATGTGGCGGATCCCCGAATTCCGCTGGGTCTGGCTCGGATATGCGGTGGCCACGGCGTTCGGCTACGGGTCCGGCACCTTTTTCGTTCCCTTCTACATGCGCGAGCATGGCCTGAGCGCTCTCGAGGCGGGCGGGCTTTACGGGATCATCAATGGCGTCATCGGCGTGATCGGCATTCTAGCTGGAGGCTGGCTTTTCGACATCGGCGGCAGGCGCGGTCGCGGCCATGCGCTCACGCCGACGATCCTGGCGCTGATCGCCTCGGGACTTCTTGCGCCGCTGGGATGGATGATGCCGACGCTTGTCCCGAGCGTCGTCCTCGTGACCACTGCGCTCCTGCTCTACATCTTCGTGAGTGTACCGACCATCGCGATTACGCAGGCGGTCGCGCCGCCCGAAATGCGCGCTACCGCGTCGGCGCTGATCGGGCTCAGCGGCGGTTTGGTCGGCGCGATCACCGGCCCGCTCGCGGTGGGGGCACTCAGTGATCTGTTCGGCGGGGGCATGGCTGCCGGTGCCTTGCCTCAGGCACTCGCGCTTGTCGCGCTGGTTCAGCTTGTCGCAGCGGCACTCTACTGGCGCGCCCGTTTCCATTTGCGAAGCGCGCCCGCGGCCGATGCCCGGAGCGTCGCCGCGCCCACTTGATCAAGAATATTGGAAGGAGAGACAATATGGTTCGCGAGCGCATGATCCGCCTGGGATATATGGACGATGGTGTCGGCGGCTCTACCTGGGGCTGGCGGCAGCCCGGGGTCGATCCGGACGCAAGCGTCAGTATCGCGCGATATGAGGATACGGCCCGCCGCGCCGAAGCGGCGAAACTCGATTTCCTGTTCATCGCCGACAGCCTCTCGATCGGACCGACGTCCTCGCCGCATTTTCTCAACCGGCTCGAGCCGTTAACGCTTCTGTCGGCCGTTTCGCGCGCCACGTCGAACATCGGTCTTGCCGCGACGATCTCGACATCGTTCGAACAGCCTTTCACGGTCGCGCGGCAACTGGCATCGCTTGACGTCATGAGCCGCGGACGCGCTGGCTGGAATGTCGTGACGAGCGCGCTCGAGGGGGCGGCGCTCAATCACAGCTGCGCGACGCTCGACGAACATGACGAACGATACCGGAGAGCCGAGGAGCATGTCGATGTCTGCCGCGGCCTGTGGGACAGCTGGGAAGACGACGCCTTTGTGCACGACAAGGCTGCAGGAATATTCTTCACGCCCGAAAAACTGCACCCGCTCGGGCACAAGGGTGCGTTCTACCAGGTAAAGGGGCCGCTCAACATCCGCCGGTCGCCGCAAGGCCATCCGGTCATCTTCCAGGCGGGCGCCTCCAAGGCTGGCCGCGAACTCGCGGCCCAAAAACACCCCCTGTTGGTTTTTGGCCGCTGCCGAACAGTGTCGAAGAGGCGCAATCCTATTATGCCGACATGAAGGCGCGGGCCGCGGCGGAAGGGCGCGATCCCGACCATCTTCTCATCTTTCCCGGGATCAATCCGATCGTCGGCCGCACCGACACAGAGGCCGAGGAGAAATATCGCGCAATGACCGAGCTCGTCACGATCGACGAGGCTTTGCGAATGATGTCGCAGCCCTTCAGCTATCATGATTTTTCGCAATATGAGCTCGATGCACCCTTCCCGGAAATCTCGGATCTTGGGGAGAATCTGTATCTCAGCACGACCAACCAGATCAAGCAAAACGCCCGCGACCGCGGGCTGACGCTGCGTCAGGCGGCGCTCGAATTCGCCACGCCGCGCAGCGACTTCATCGGTAGCGCCGAACATGTGGCAAACGCGGTTGTTCGCTGGTTCGAAGCGGGCGCCGGCGACGGATTCATGCTCGTCTGCCGCCTCGACGGAGCATTCGAGGCGTTTCTCGATGACGTCGTGCCCATCCTGCAAGCGCGCGGCCTGTTCCGCCGGAACTATGAAGCCGCCACGCTCCGCGGCAACCTCGGTCTGCCGGTTCCGCAGAACCGTCATACGGCACGCCGGGGCGAGCCCATTTCCGATCTTGTCCAGACCGGTGGCTGAAAGGAAGCGCAATGAACCTGACCATCCTTGTTGGAAACCCGACGCCAAATTCCAAGACGCTCGCGCTCGCAGAGCATGTAGCCGACGTGATAGCGCCTGTCATAGGAGCAGGCAGGCGCCGCACGATCGACCTTTCGGACCTGGCCTCGGACATGTTCGACCCCAATGCGCAGAATGTCCAAAGGATGATGGAGGAAGTGGCAGCAAGCGATTTCGCGATTGTCGCTTCTCCCACCTACAAGGCGACGTACACTGGTCTGCTGAAATCCTTCCTCGATCGTTACGACCAGAACGGTCTGGCTTCGGTGGTGGCGATTCCCGTCATGACGGGCGGATCGCTTGCCCACATGCTTGCGCCTGATGTCGCCCTTCGGCCCTTGCTCGTCGAGCTTGGCGCAAGCGTGCCGACACGCAGTCTTTTTCATCTGGCGGCATCGCCAGATGAAAGAGGAGCGCGGGTCACGAAATGGGTGGAGCAGAATCGCGCCACCCTCGCGGGAGCGGCGGCGGCGCGGCGGGCGCAGTGCGAGGCTGCAAACTGATCTGTCATCGCAGATATGCGCCCATTCGGTGAGGCCGATGGCTCGGTCTGCGATGATCCTGACAACGGCTGGCTCATGAGGAGAAAGATGGCAGTTACGCAAGCCCTTTGAAGAAACCGCCTTTTTGCTCGAAAAATCGCGTCGGCCCGGCATCATGGGCCCGGCGTAGTCGCTGTCTGCGTTCCTAAAAAGGCGTGTATTTTCAATCATATAACTGTCATTTTTCGCTTGGCAGACGTGCAATGCATTTGCTAAGTGAGATCACAGATAGAGGAGGATCCGGGGCGGGGCCCTGAAATTTAGGGAGGTTCAAATGCGAAGCTGCAAAAATCGAATCCTGGCAGGGACCGCGGTAGGATTGCTTGCCATATCATTCCCGGCCTGTGCGGTGGCGCAAACCACTGATGCGGATGCCAGCGCGGCGCCCGCCGAAGCAGAGGCGCAGAGAGGGGGCGTGGAAGACATCGTCGTCACCGCAACACGGCGCGAGACGTCGCTGCAGGATACGCCGCTGGCGATTACCGCGCTCGGCAAGGAAGAACTTGAGCGCTTCGATACGAAAAGCGCGCGTGATCTGATGTCGGTGGTGCCCAATCTCTACCTGCAACGCGTGACACCATCGCCGAGTTCGCAGACTTACGGCATGCGCGGCCTGGGCCAGACCGACAGTCCGGCCGATCCTACTGTCGCGGTATATATTGACGATACTTATCTGCCGCGCAGCTTCGCGCAGCTTTTCGACATCCCCGGCATCGAGCGCGTCGAGGTCCTGCGCGGACCGCAGGGCACTCTCTACGGACGCAACGCCAGCGCTGGCGCGATCCGTTTCGTGACGCTCGAGCCCGATAACGAGATCGACGCGCGAGCCAGCGTCAGTGTCGGGAATTACGACGCCTTCGAGACGCATAACTATCTGTCGGGTCCGATCGTCAAGGACAAGATATTCGCGAGCGTGGCAGGCGTGCACAAGCAGCGTGACGGCTACACCTACAACGCGATCACCGGCGAACATGTCAACGATCTCGACCAGAGCGCAATCCGCGGCAAGCTCCGGTTCGTGCCGAGCGACCGGATCGAGTTCGGCATCACGGCCGACTATGAGCGCGACCGGTCGGATACGGCGCATTATGTCCCGCTCGTCACCCCCCCGGGCTTCGAGTTCGACCCGCGCGTCACGTATGAAACGCCCGATCGCAAGACCCATATCGATGCCTGGGGCGTGTCGGGCCGCATCATCTACCGGCCGAGCGGCGACGTCACCATCAAGTCGATCACGTCATATCGTGCTTTCGACGGAGTCCTCGCCAACGAGTTCGACGGCCTTCCGCAGGTGGCCGCGACCTTCCTCACCGTCGACCAGTCATCGCTCACCCAGGAATTCCAGCTCAGTGCCGATCTGCCATGGATGAAGCTGACGACCGGTGCCTTCTACTTCCATGAAAACTATTACATCGGGACGAAGAACGCCCTGCAGGTGCTCAATTCCTATACGGGCGGCGAAGGCCGGCTGAAGAGCGACAGCTATGCGATATACGGCCAGGCCGATTTCCCGCTGACCGAGCAACTGACGGTCACGCTCGGCGCGCGCTACACGCATGAGACGCGCCGCTTTAACGCGTCAGGCTATGTGCTCAATCCGGCGCTCGACGTCGTGAGCACCAACTTCACGACCTCGCCGTCGAGCGGGGCGAACAGCTTCACGCCGAAGGTTGGCATCCAATATGAATGGACGCCGAGCCTGATGACCTATGCGAGCTATTCAAAGGGCTTCCAGGCGGGCGGCTACAGCCTGCGTGCAACATCGGCGACCGTCGCGAACCTTGCGTTCGGCCCCGAAGAGGTGAGCGCCTATGAGGCAGGGATCAAAGCCGACTGGTTCGATCGCCGGTTGCGTACCAACATCGCGGTGTTCCGCAACGAACTCACGGGCAAGCAGGTCAGCGTTTTCCTGCCCGAGTTCCTTGTGTCGGCAGTCCAAAATGCCGCCGAGGCCTACACCAAAGGCGTCGAGCTCGAGGTCACCGCGGTTCCCACCGACCGCGTGACGCTGACTGGCGCGGTCGGCTATCTCAAGGCGCGCTATACCAACTGGCCAAATGCTTTCGGTTGTCCGGCCGCGTGCCGTTCGGGCGACGGGCTGAAGCTCGTCTATGCGCCCGAATGGACCGCGAGCGTCCGGGGCGAATGGAAGGTTCCGCTGCCGATTCCTGGCGAATTCAGCATCTCGGGCGAATATCAGTATCAGAGCACGGCTGAGGGTAATCCGGCCAATGATCCCGACGTCCAGGCGGCGGCGAGCCACTATGTCAACGCCTTCGCGCGGTACAAGATCGACGATAATATCACGGTCAGCGCCGCGCTGCGCAACCTTACCAACCGGACCGACCGGATCTTCATGTTCAAGGTGCCCGGTGTGGCTGCGGGGCAACTGTTCAACCCACCGCGCACCGTGCTTTTCACGCTGGCGTACAACTACTGATCCGGCCGCGACCCCCGGCGCAGTGGGGTCGCACCACCAAGATGTCGACGAGGATGGAGGATTGCATGACGATGAAAAGACACCGTGGTTATTGGGCGCTCACCATTGCTGCTGCGGCGCTGGCGCACGGACCGGCCGTCAGCGCGCAGGAGAGCACGCGCCCGACGGTCAAGGTCATCACGCCGTCTGATGTCGAACCGCTGGTTCGCGCGGATTCCAAAGGTATGCAGAACGGGCAGGCGTCACATCGCCGGGTCGTCTCCTTGCCAAAGGATGGCAGCACGCGCATCGACGTTGGATATAATAGCTACAAGGCCGGCTATGGCGCGGACGCCGCCTATGCCTATGACAAGGACGAACTCTGCTATATCCCGTCGGGTGAGATCGAGGCCGAAAGCGATGGTGTCACCGTCATTGCCAAACCGGGCACATTCATGTGGCGCCCCGCCGGTGCCCCGACCCATCGCACGCGCGTATTGAAAGATGCCGTGACGATCTGCGCCTTCGGCCCGGCGCGCGCCGACAGCTGGAGTCACCGCCTGCCGCCGGAAAAGATCGGCCAGTGGAACGGCGAGGAGGCCGATCGGCCAAGGGTGCGCTTCTACGATTATCGCTACATCAAGCCGCTCATCCGCCCCGGCTCGGCCGAGCATCAGGACGGACGGATCATTCATCGGCGGGTCGTATCGGGACCCAAGGACGGGGCGGTCTTCATCGACGCCAGTCACAATATCTACAAGGCTGGCCTGACCTCGGGTCCCTATGTCTATCCCGATAACGACGAGGTGTGCTGGATCGAATCCGGTGCGATCGAAATGGTGAACCAGGGCGTGAAGACGATCGTCCGCGCCGGCCAGTTCGCTTATCGTCCCGCCGGCGCTGCGACCGACAGCACGCGGGTCCTCGAGGATTCCGTGTCGATCTGCTTCTTCACGCCCGCGCGCAAGGATGACTGGAGTTTCCGAAGCGTGCCCTGACGCAATAGCTCCCTGGGTGGCGCGGCAAGTACCTGCCGCG
>NZ_JAIBES010000109.1 GCF_019459305.1 Sphingopyxis sp.
CACCATCCAGAAGACGCGCGATGAAGCGTATACGGTCGTCCATTACCGAACACTCCTTCCATGGCATCGACACCTCCCGCAAAGCGAAATGTGTTACCCATGTGTCCGGTACAAATCGTCACCTATGTCTCGGGCCGCTCATTGGCGTCATTGCATTTTTTGGGCGCAGTTGGCGGGGAGCGGGCGCAGCAATGGGCGCCCCGCGGCGACACCCGTCGCTCGCCCGCCGTCGATCGCAAGCTGTCCGTTGACGAACAACTGGCGTACTCCGACGCTGAGTTCGCGTGGCCGGATATAGTCCGCCTGCGGGGCATAGGTATTGGGATCGAATACCAGCACATCGGCGTAATGACCGGGGCGAAGATAACCGCGGCGGTCGAGCTTGTAGATGTCTGCAGTGCGCCCGGTCGACTGGCGGATAAAGGTTGTAAGGCTGATGACCCGCCGTTCACGGACATATCGGACGTATTTTTCCGGGAAGCTGGCGAACATACGGGGATGGCCCGCTGATCCGTCCGATGACGTCACCATCCAAGGCTGCTGCATGAAAAGATCGACGTCGGCTTGCGCCATGTTGAATGAGGCGACGGCGGTTCCGCCGCCGTTATCGCCGCGCTGTTTTACCGCGATATTCTGGCGGATGATCCGCAGCGCGGCGTCACGGCTGTCGAGTTTCCACTCGGCAGCGACCTCTTCCAGCGTCTTGCCGACCCAGGGATACCCCTGCCCGATCAGCAGCAATGCTTCCGCGCCCCCGCGCCGCCGCAAATTCTCCTGCATCTCGTCGCGGATCCGCGCGAGCGTCGCCGGATCATCCAGCCGCTTGAGCAACGCCGCGCCGCCGCCATCGAGCGCCCAGCGGGGCAACAGTGCCGCATCGAGGTTCGAGCCCGAGGCGAGCCACGGATATTGGTCGGCGGTCACCTCGATACCCGCCGCGCGCGCTTTTTCGATCGCCGATATTACCGCAGCAGCCTGGCCGTGCACGTCAACGCCCAACGCTTTCAGATGCGCGAAATGCACCGGCATATTGGCTTGCCGACCGATCGCGATCGCTTCTTCGACCGAACCGAGCAGGCCAATGCTGTAACTCGATTCGTCGCGCTGGTGGGTGTCGTACAGGCCGCCGCGGACCGCCGCCTCGCGCGCCACCGCCACGACTTCCGCCTTGGTTGCAAAGCTTTGTGGGGCATAGAAAAGCCCGGTCGAAAAGCCCGTTGCCCCCTCGCACATTCCCTTGGCGACCAGGGCTTTCATTGCACCAAGCTCGGCGTCCGTCGGCGCACGCGCATCCTGGCCCAGCACGCGCTGGCGAACCGGGCCGAAACCAACGAAGGGCACGACATTGGTTCCGATGCCCGATCGCACCAACCGTTCGGCATCGGCTGCAACATCGGGGGTGCCGGCCCCGTCGACGCCGATCATTACCGTGCTGACGCCCTGATAAAGCCACGGCGCGTTGAGCCTTTCCCCCCGAACGGACGATCTCAAAAATGCGTCCGCGTGGGTGTGCGGGTCAATAAGGCCGGGTGTGACAATCATGCCTTTGGCGTCAATGATGCGCTTTGCTTTTCGTGGAATATCCGGACCGATCGCAACAATCCGGTCTTCGCGGATGGCAACATCGCCGACGAAGGGCGCGCCCTCCCCGCCGTCATGGATGGTGCCCCCGTGGATGATGACATCGACAGAGTCATTCGGGTTTGCTCCGGCGCTGGACCCGCAAAGGATTAGCGCCGCCGATGACAGAAGCGCGATCGATCGCCGAGCGACTTTTGCGGAAAAGGATGTTGGCATTGATACGACTCTTGCAGATATAACGGAGCGCCGCCGGGGCGTAAGATAGCGTTCTTCTTCGCTGGCTCGAACAACGCACTAGCCAGAATGTCCCGAACGACCACCCTAGGTCCAGACAGGGGAGTTGCCGCGCCCATAACCCGATGGCATAATGTGGGTTGTGGCGGCCGTTGATCATCGCCCGAACCACCTGATCCGGGACCATAGCCGAATGAACCTGCGCCAGATCGAGATATTCCATGCAGTGTTCCTGCACGGCACGGTCAGCGCCGCTGCCCGCGCGCTCAACGTGTCGCAACCTTCCGTCACCAAGGTGCTTCGCCACGCTGAGCGGTCGATCGGTCTAACGCTATTCGAACGATCGAAGGGTCGTCTGATCCCGACCCAGGACGCACACACCCTGTTCGCCGAGGTGTCCGACATTCAGGACCGGGTTCGCTCGCTGCGTCAGGCGTGTCAGAATCTGCGGCACGGGCGCGGCGGATTGCTGCGTATCTCGGCCCTGCCCTCGCTTGGCCTTGGCGCAATTCCCGCAGCGGTCGCACGGTTTCTCGCTGATCATGAAGACATCATGTTCGACCTTCAGACGCTGCATCACGACGAAATGGTGCGCAAACTCTATGAGCATGAAACGGACATTGCGGTGGGTTTCGAGGTGCCGCTGTCGGCGCCGGTCGCGCATCAGGTGATTGGCGAGGGCGAGCTGGTCGTCATCTACCGCGAGCAGGACATGCCCGCCGCGCCGCCGCGCCTACACCTTGACGAGCTGCGCGGGCACAAGTTTATCAGTCCGGTGCAGAACGGGCCGATCGGGCGCATGTTGTCGAGCGAGCTCAGCCGGCTAGAGGTGACACTCGACGAGGTGATATCGGCGCGCACCTATTATGTCGCCGCGGCACTCGTCGGAGCAGGCGTCGGAATGGCGATCGTCGATAATTTCACCGCCCACGCGGTATTGGCGCCGGGGCTCTCCAGCCGCCCGCTGCAGCCGGCAATCACTTTCGACATCAACGCTGTCTATTTGCAGAATCGTCCCCCGTCGAAAACCACGTCCGCCTTCCTCGACGTACTCGCGACGGTGATCGAAGGATTATAGCGTCAGGCTATAGGATATGAGGCGCTGGATATTGGGGCAACTCGCCGGGTGAGGATAGAAATGGCGCCTTCATTGTCACGCAGGTTTTTCAAGCCATGATCGCTACACCCTATCTTCTCTATCTGGGTCATTCGACCGATGCCGCCGACATCAAGACCTCGCGCGGCCTCGCGGTGTTTCGGCCCGAGATCTGCGTCGGCGAATTTCGCCACGATGATTGTACGCTGACGCTGGAATTGCCGCGGATGGACTTTGCCGCCGCGCGTGCCGTGGGCGCGCGAACGCTGGTGCTCGGCATCGCCAATGCCGGGGGCAAACTCGGTGATGCGTTGATCGTCGATGCGCTTGCCGCGATGGAAGCCGGGCTCGATATCGCCTCGGGCCTGCACCAGCGCCTCAACGCCGAACCGCGGCTGGCTGAGGCTGCAGCGAAGTTCGGCTGCAAGCTGCACGATGTGCGCGAACCGCGCCCCGACATTCCGATCGGCAATGGCAAGCCGCGGCCCGGCAACCGCCTGTTGACCGTCGGAACCGATTGCTCGGTCGGCAAGATGTATACAACGCTGTGTCTTGCCCGGGCCCTCGAACAGCGCGGCGTCGCCGCCGACTTCCGCGCGACCGGACAGACCGGTATACTGATCGCGGGCGACGGTGTGCCGCTGGACGCCGTCATCGCCGATTTTATTTCGGGCGCGATCGAGCAAATATCGCCCGCGCGCAGCGACGATGGCTGGGATCTGATCGAGGGTCAGGGCTCGCTCTATCACCCGTCGTTCGCTGGTGTCTCGATGGGCTTGATCCACGGCGCCCAGCCCGACGCGCTCGTTCTATGTCACGACCCGGTGCGGCCGCACATGCGCGGACTGCCGCATTATGATTTGCCGGGCATTGGCGAATGTATCGAGGCCAATCTTCGCGCCGCACGGCTCACCAGCGCCGATGTGCGGATGGTCGGCATCGCGCTGAACACGTCCGCGATGCCCGAAGTGGAAGCGACAGCACTGTGCGCGCGAACCGAAGCCGAGTTCGGCCTGCCAACGAGCGATCCCTATCGGTTCGGCGTCGAGTCCATTCTCGATCGGTTGCTCGGCGTCGAAGCCGCGTCGTCTGTCGCCGTGCAAACAGCCTGAACCTTCGCCGATGCCTCGTATCCTTTCGGTGTTTGCGGAGACCTTTCCGCTCCACTCGCCCTTCCGCATATCGCGCGGCACCAAGACAGCTGCCGAGGTGGTCACGGTCATCATTTCGGAATATGGCGTCATCGGCCGCGGCGAAGGTGTTCCCTATCCGCGCTACGGTGAAAGCGTTGCCAGTACGATTGCCGCAGTGGAGAACGTACGGTCGGCGATCGAGAGCGGCGCCGGACGGCAGGACGTGATGCACCTGATGCCCGCTGGGTCGGCGCGCAACGCGATCGACTGTGCGCTGTGGGATCTGGAACTGCAGCAAGGCGACTACAGTTTTGCCGAAACCCTCGGCGTCGAGATTCCGCGGCGTCCGCTCGTCACCGCGATGACGGTCGGGCTCGATACGGCCGAGAATATGGGGCGATCCGCGGCCACGCTCGCGGATGCGCCGCTGCTGAAAGTCAAGGTCGACCGCAACGACCCCGCAGCGCTCCTGAAGGCGGTCCGCGCTGCTGCGCCGACCTCGCGGATGATCGTCGATCCGAACGAAAGCTGGACGATCGACGAGGTCCGCGATCTGCAGGAACTGCTGACCGAGCTGCGCGTCGACTTGCTCGAACAGCCGCTGCCCGCCAACGCCGACAGCGATCTTGCCGGATTTCGCTCCGCGATCCCCATCGCAGCCGACGAATCGGTGCACGTCGCCGCCGATCTCGACCAATTGCCTGACGGTTATGGCGTCGTGAACATCAAACTCGACAAGAGCGGCGGGCTGACTGCCGCACTTGAACTTGCCGCCGCCGCCCGGCAGCGCGGGCTGGGCGTCATGACGGGGTGCATGATATGCTCCTCGCTGTCGATCGCTCCGGCCTGGGCGGTTGCCGCCGGGAGTGACTTCATCGACCTTGACGGACCGCTCTGGCTTGCCGAGGATCGTGCGGGCGGTGTCAGCGGTGCAAGCGGCATGCTGTCGCCACCGCAACCGGGGTTCTGGGGCGGACTTTAACGGACATGGGGTGCAGGGGCCGATGACAGGATTGATGCGCGGCTGGTTTGCGATCCCCCTTTGGCAACGGGTGCTCGGCGCGATGGTGATCGGCGTCGCGCTTGGCTTGCTCTGGCCCGCGGCTACCGGCGCCATTGCCTTTATTGGCGACCTGTTCGTCCGCCTCATCCGAATGCTGGTCGTGCCGATCGTTTTCATCAGCATCGCCTCGGGCGTCACCGCCCTTGCCGACCCGCGCAAACTGGGTTCGGTCGGCGCCCGCACGGTATCGCTGTTCGCGGCCACGACCGCCTGTGCAGTATCGATCGGTATCGCAGTCGGGATGGTGCTGGAACCCGGCAAGGGGGCGGCACTTGGCAACGCGGCGCCGCACGCGCTAGGCGAACCCAAATCGCTTTATGATCAGCTGATGGGCATTGTCCCGGTGAACATCGTCCAGTCGCTAGCCGATGGTGATATGCTGGCGATCATCTTTTTCGCGATGATGCTGGGCTTCGGCGTAATCCTGGCCGGAGACAAGGGACGTCCGGTCGCCAATCTGCTGCAATCGGCGGGCGAAGTGATGTTCCACCTCGTGCGTATCATCATGGAAATCACGCCGTTCGGGGTTCTCGCGTTGATCGGCAAAGCCGTCGCCGACAATGGCGTCGCGGTATTTGCCAACGTTGGGTGGCTTGCCGTCGGCGTCGCAGCGGGCGTGCTCCTCCAGATATTGCTGGTCCACGTTCCTCTGATAGCCTTGGTCGCACGCCAACATGTTCTGCATTTTTACCGCACCATCGTCGATGCTCTCGCCGTGGCATTTTCGACAGCCTCGTCCGCCGCCACCCTGCCGGTCGCGTTGCGGATCGCACGCGACGACTTGAAGATCGCTCCCGGCGTCGCGTCGACGGTGCTGCCGATCGGCGCCAGCATCGGCAAGGACGGCACCGCTATGTACGTGGGGCTGCTCAGCATCTTTGGCCTGCAGGCGCTCGGGATCGAACCCGACCTGCCGATGCTCGCGATCATCCTTCTAACCGGTGCGCTTGCGGCTTTCGGCACCGCTCCCATTCCGTCGGCATCCCTGTTCATGCTCGCCGCGGTGCTGGCGTCGGCCGGTGTTTCACCCGAGCAGACCGCGCTGATCGTCGGCTTCATCCTGCCGTTCGATCGCCTGCTCGACATGACGCGCACGGTAGCCAGCGCCAGCGCCAATCTGACCGTCACCACGGTGGTGGCGCGCTGGGAAAAAGCGATCGATGCCGAGACCGAAGCGGAGACTCAAATGCGGCAACCGGCACAATGAATCTGCAAGCGGTCTGTGATCGCGGCTTTGAATCCGCTCTTGCCGCCGTCCAGCGGGGCGAAGTCCCCGCTGCGGCGCTGGGTGTGGTCACCGCTACAGGCGAGAGCGCCGCATGCCTTGCAGGTATGGCAGCGCTGGAACCTGTGCGCGAGACGTTGATCCGCGACCACTGGTTCGATCTCGCGTCGCTCAGCAAGGTGATTGCGACTACCACGATTATCCTTTTGCTTGCCGATCAGGGGCGCCTCGAACTTGACCGACCACTCACCGATGCGCTCCCCGATCTGCGTCAATATGACGTTGCGAACGCACCCGAACGATCGCTGACTTTTCGCGATTGCCTGATGCACCGGACCTTCCTGCCCGCGGTCGAGCCCATCTACACCTATGATGCCGATCCGGCGCGCCTGCGCGCCTTTGTGCTGCAACGAGAGTGGCGCCAAGGGCCACCGGTCTATTCGGACATCAATTTTATCCTGCTCGGGATCGCAATCGAGCGCGTGACCGGGGTACCGCTCTCCGACTGGCCGCTCGGCAGGGAATTGGGCTATGGTCGGCCGCCCGGCCCGGCGGTTGCGACAGAATTTTGCAATTGGCGCGGCCGCATTTTGAAGGGCGATGTGCACGACGAAAACGCCTTTGCGCTCGGCGGCGCGACCGGACATGCCGGCGTGTTCGGCACGGTCGATGGGGTGCTCGGCTTCGCGCGCTCGCTGCTGGACGGATCACTGCTATCCCCCGCGATGATGGCCGAAATCCGGACGGCGGGCGACCGTCACCGGACCTGCGGCTGGCAAAAGGCTTTTCCGGGCTGGCACGGCGGCAGTCGCTGCTCGGCGGAGACTATCGGGCATAAGGGATTCACCGGAACCGGCTTGTGGATCGATTTCGACCGCGGCCTCGCCTGGACATTGCTGACCAATCGCGTTCATCCGTCTCGACATCGCGACAGCGGCATTGCGGCGTTGCGTCCCGCCGTCGGCGAACGACTTATTCTCGCATGGGAGGAATCACAAACCGCATGACGATTTTGATCAGGAGCTTTGCCCTCCCCGCCCTGATGGCACTGTCATTTTCTCTCGCGCCCGCCAAAGCCCGCACGCCCGAAGCATCCTCGCCACAGTCTCTTGCCGAGCAGAAACTTGCCGATCGGCCCGCAGGTTCGCGCATCGGCCTGCTGGTGACCACGATGGAGGGCGAAACGCTGGTTTCGATCGCGCCCGACCAGCGGTTCATCCCCGCCTCGAATACCAAGATGTTCACCACAGCCATAGGCTATGCACAGCTTCCCCTGCTCGAGCGCAACGCCAAAGGGACAGGCGTTCGTCTCGAAAAACATGGAAGCGCGACCGACGTGGTACTGCATGGTCGCGGCGACCCGCGGCTGTCGAGCGCCGATGACTGTATTCAAAATTGTCTACAGAAGCTGGCCGATGCCGTTGCGCGCACAACGCGCCACGTTCGCCATGTCATCGGCGACGACAGCTGGCTGCCCGACGAGCGCTGGAGCCCGGGGATGAGCTGGAACAATATACAGTCTCGGTACGGCACCGCGACGTCGGCGCTGACGCTCGACGATAATGAGCTTGTCGTCACTGTGGCGCCGGGCGTCGTTGGAGCTGCCGCAAGCCTGAAATCCACAGGCTATTACGACATCGAAAATCGTGTCGTGACCGTCGCCGGCAAAGAAGAGGCGGTTGTCGCCGACCGGATGCCGAACAGCCGCACCATGCGCCTTACCGGAACGATCGGTGCCCAGGCTCCAGTCATCACCATGCGTTATGGCATCGATGACCCGGCGCATTTTGCCGCGTGGCGACTGCGCGAATTGCTGCGCGCACGCGGCGTTCGCGTCGACGGCGATATCGACGCGCGCCGCCGCCCACTGACGCCTGCCGACGATCCGAAGGAGCGCGGCACCGTCCCTTTCGTGGCGCCGTCAGGCCCTCCCGTAATGCTCGCCGAACTCAAGCCGCAGCCGCTGGCGGAGAACATGATGCGGATCAACAAAGAGAGCCAAAACCTCCATAGCGAGTTGATGCTGCGGCGCGTGGCGCGGCAAAGTGGGAGCGGTTCGATCGCCGATGGGCAGGCGGTGATGCGCCAGTTGATGAGTCAGGCCGGGCTGACTGAAACCAGCTATGACTTTTCCGACGGGTCTGGGATGTCGACCTATAACCGCATCACACCGCGCGCTGCGGTGGGCCTGCTGGCGTGGATTGCTCGCCAGTCGTGGGGCACGGCATGGCGCGACACGCTGCCGATCGCCGGGCGCGACGGCACCCTGCAAAATCGATTCAAGGGGACGCTGCTCGAAGGCCAGCTATTCGCCAAGACCGGGTCGCTCAACGCCAGCCGCGCACTTTCGGGCTATCTGGTAACGCGCAGCGGACGGACGCTGATCTTTTCGGTGCTGGCCAACGACATGCCCGACGGCACCGACAGTCAGGCGACTGCCGCCGTCGACCGGATGCTTGTGGCGATCGCCGAGGCGCTATAGCTTTGGCGTAACGGTCATCCGGCCGACCACGTGGCGGTCGACCGCCGCGCGGCTGAACCACATCGGCTGCATCGCACCCGCCAACCATTTGGGATAAAAGTCGCCGTAGCGCGGCGACCGCGGGTCGGCCGACTGGCCGGGAAGCAACAGATAACGGCTGTTGTCCCACGCGCCCACGTCGGCGACAAACAGGAAGCTTGCGCCGTGCGACACCTGAAACCCGCGTCGGGCATTGAAGCCGCGCGCCATCGGCGTCGTACCGTCGCCGCCCGACCGTCCGCCCTCGATTTTCGGGAAGGCTGCCGCGATCGCGCTGTTCGATGAGGCGAGCGGATGCGCGATGTTGACGCGGTGGAGATTGCCCCACTGCCACTTTGCCGGATCGGCGCCGCCCAGTTCGACGGCCTGCGCCCAGCCCGCGACCAGTGCGCCATCGATCAGCGCATCGCGCACCGCGGCGGGATCGTCACCCAGGCGTGTGTCGGGCGCCGCGAGGATGCGGAGCATTTCGGACAAGTTGACTGACGGGATCAGTTCACGCGCCGCCGCTGGTACCACCTGTTCGCGGAAGCTGGCCGACAGCGCGACCATCACCATTTCGAACAACAGGGCCGCGGCGCTGCCTACCTCGATTCCACAATCCCAGCGGCGCAGCATGGCCGCCGCAGGGGCCGCCTCAGCCGACAACGTGGCCGGAAGCAGCTTGAGCAACGCCCGCGCGGGAAGCGACTGAACATCATGCTGAAGCGCGATACTGTCCTCGATCCGATGCTTTGGCTGGCTCCGCAGTACCTCGGCAACGCGGTTGTAGCGAAAGGGGTCGCTCCAGTTGAAGCTGATGATCCGCTCGCGGTACGGATAATCGGCGGGCAGGTTCATTTCGTTCGCCGACGCGAACCAGCCCTCACGCGGATTATAGACGGATGGCATATCCTTGACCGGGATCAGCCCGGTCCAGTCATAGTCGCCGTCGCCCGGCGCCGGGAACAGGCCGTCATGCTTCGGCCTTCGCGGCGTAAAGCCGATCGTCTGCCAGCCAGTGTTGCCGTCGACGTCGGCATAATGAAGGTTGGTCGGCGACACATGCAGTTTGAATGCCTGCTGCAGCGTCGCCCAGTCCTTCGCCAGATTGATCGCGATGATTGCGAAGCGCATATTGGCGCCGGGCAACATGCTCACCGTTGCAAGCGCGACGGCACGGTTGCGCGCGGCGTCCTGCGACACAATCGGCCGCCCGTCGGCATAGCGCAGGATCGCGCGTTCGGGCGCGGCACCCTTCACCGCAATCTCGTCCTCAAAGATTTCGAACGACCGCCATTTGCCTTGGTGCCAATATCGGTCGGCATTACCCTCCTGCGTTCGCAGGATGAACAGGTCAGTCTGATCAATATGGAAATTGGTCCGGCCAAAGGCGAAGCGGTCGGTGTGCCCCTGCATGATCCCCGGCAAACCGGGCGCCCCTGCTCCGATCACGTCGAGATCCGGTGCCGTCAAATGGATCATATGCCGCGGACTGGCGCCGCCGATCCCGAGGTGCGGGTCGTTCGCCAGGATCGGGCGACCGGTCGCACTCCGCGACGCGGCGATTGTCCACGCGTTGCTACCCAGGGCAAAGCGATCGCCTTCCGACTGGTCCGGTCCCGTCCGCGGCTCCTGCAGGGCATCATAAGGCACCGGTCGGTTTGCCGGATCAAGCACACCCAGATCGGCATCGCTCACCGCCGCCGGGTCGAGCCCCTCAGGTACCGAAAAGGACCATGCCGGGCGAAGGGGCATCATCAGCTGTTCGGCGTCGATCAATCCGCGCGCCTGAAGCTGAGCGCGGCGGACTTCGTCGTCGGCATCGCCCATTCCGATCCCGCGCCGTTTGACGAGATCGCGAATATCCCAGCGGAGCGGGGCAAAGCCGAGTATCCCATATTCCAGCGGCATGTCCGCCGGGTTATCTGCCAGTTCGTCGATCCGCGCATTGACGCCCGCGACATATCCAAGCGCGCAGTCGAGCACATCTGGCGGCAAGTCCGACAGTTCGGCGTCGATGTCACCGCGATAGTGGAAAAGACGTGCCGCCCGGTCCGCCGCCACAAAAGCCGACCCGAACGCTTCAGCCATCCGTCCCATGTCGCGGCGATGGTCGATATCGAGCTGGAAAAGGCGATCGCGCGCGACCAGATAACCCTGCGCGAAAAATGCGTCATGCTTCGATGCCGCCCGCACATGCGGCACCCCGAGTTCATCCTCGACGATCTCGATCGGGGCGCGAGCGCCCTGCAGAGTCAGGTTCTGCGTCCCGCCCCTGACCCTGGATTGAGCGATCAGGTTTCCCGGCATGGCGACAAGCGCGGCCGAGGCGAGCAGAAATGCGCGGCGCTGGATCAACGGAGCTTCTCCAAGTTGCGAAGGAAAATCAAAGCCTATCGCAGCGCGTTGGCGTACCGCTATAGCAAGCGGGGTACCCCCTATAAACACAAGCTATTTACCGCGGACAGCCTTGGGCCGCACACCATGCCTTATGGCTATAGGTCCATATCGTCAGGATCAGCGCGAAGCGGTTGACCCCCCGCAACCACCCTGTAACCTTCCCGTCACGGAACCCGCTGCGCCCGCCCCGTGACGAGGCGAACTGGGGGGCCGACGGAATGTGAGTGCTACAAAATAATCGAGTGCGCCAAACGGCCACCACACAGGCAGGCGGGACAAAACGGAACAGCCATCTGGCGTATCGACGCCGGTATGCCATCGGGTGATGGTGGGCTGGTTCTTGGGCAACAAAGGGGACGGTTAAAATGCGTAATATTGGTCGGAATCGTCGGTCGCTCGTCGGCATGAGGAATATCGGTGCGGCGATGACCGCTTTGGCGATCGTTCACAGCGCGCCCGCGCTGGCGCAAGACGAGAGCGTGAGCCCAGCGGCCGCCAGCGAAGCCGCGGCGAACGACCAGATTGTCGTGACCGGTTCGCGCGTCGTGCGCGACGGGTTTCAGGCGCCGACGCCGTTGACGGTGCTGGGCGAGACGGAGATCCAAAACAGCTCGCCATCGAACAACATCGCCGATTTCGTCAACACGCTGCCGTCGCTGGCCGGTTCGACCCGTCCGTCGAACTCGCGCCTCAACATTTCGAGCGGGCAGGCAGGCATCAACGCGCTCAACCTCCGAAATCTGGGGGCGGAACGGACGCTAATCCTGGTCAACGGCAAGCGCTCGGTGGGTTCGACGATTACCGGACTGGTCGATATCAATACGATACCGCAGGCGCTGATCTCCAGCGTCGAAGTCGTGAGCGGCGGTGCTTCTGCGGCCTATGGCTCGGACGCGGTCGCGGGCGTCGTCAACTTCATCCTCAACAACAAATATGAAGGGCTGAAGGTCGAGGCCGATAGCGGCATCACCCAATATGGCGACGGTTTCAACTATTCGGCCAGCGCTGCCGCCGGGATGGCATTTGCCGGCGGGCGCGGCCATGTTCTGCTGAGCGGCGAGATCGCCCATCGCGACGGAATCTTCGACGTGAACCGGGATTGGAACGCGACCGGCTTTGTCCGGATCACGAACCCTGACTATACTGCGACCAACGGGCAACCGCAGTTCCTGATCCGGCGCCAGGTCGGCGCAGCAAACTCGGCGCCAGGTAGCCTCATCACCGGTTCGGCCGGCACCACCGCAAACAGCTTGCGCGGGCTTTATTTCACCAATGGCGGCGCGATCAACCAGTTCATCTATGGGCCACTGACCTTCCCCTCGCCGACGGGCTCCTCCCCGCCAACGCTGACACAAGGCGGATCTTGGCAGGTCAATGATTCGGGCCGCCGCATCGGTCTGGATCCAGAGGACGACCGTTACGGATTGTTCGGCCGCGTCAGCTTTGAGGTCACTGACGGCATCGAGCTGTTCGCCGAAGCCGCGTATAACCAGCAGAAGGTGCGATTCAACGCCGGGCCAAACCTGCAAACCGGCATCGTGCTCAATGCCACCGGCTGTACTCAAACGCCGGTGCCGGTCACTTGCAACGCTTTCCTGCTCAATACGCTCGGCGCGGCGGCGCTACAGGGCATCACCAGCGTCACCATCGCCACGACATCGGCCGATCTGCCTGGTCGCGGAATTGACAACAAGCGCAAGGTGCAGCGCTATCTGGTCGGCGCGCAGGGCGAGTTCGACGCGTTCGGCAACACCGCGCGCTGGGATATATTCGGTCAATATAGCCGCGCGGAGCTTCGTGAGCAGCTGCGCGACATCCAGAATATTGCAAACATCAATGCCGCGCGTGACGCAGCCTTCGCGCCCGCGGGCAGCGGCTTCCCCGCGGGGTCGATCCAGTGCCTGATCAACGTCGATGCCGATCCCACCAACAACGACGCCGCGTGTGTGCCGCTCAACCGTCTGGGTCTGGGCGTCGCCGACCCGGCGGCGATCGATTATGTGCTGGGCGATCCGTATCGCGACCAGGTGATCGAACAGACCGTGATCGGTGCCAACTTCTCGGCCACGCCGTTTGCAACTTGGGCGGGCGATGTCAGCATCGCGGTCGGCGCTGAATATCGCAAGGAAGAGGTCAAGGGTTTCGTCCCCGACGAATTCCAGCCGTTGCAGCTGACCGACGCAAACGGCAATGTCATTGGTGCCCGCAACCGCTGGTCGGTGGGCAACTATTTGCCCAGTTTCGGATCCTACGACGTCAAGGAAGCCTATCTCGAAACCGTCGTGCCGCTCGGCTTTGGCCTCGAGTTCAACGGCGCGGTGCGTGCGACCGATTATTCGACCGCGGGTTATGTCACGACCTGGAAAGTGGGTGCGACCTGGCAGCCGATCGACGACATTCGGTTGCGTGTTACCCGTTCGCGCGACATCCGCGCACCAAACCTCAACGATCTGTTCCAGGCAGGCACCGCCAACAGCGATTCGGTGAGCAACCCCGGCTTTGTGAATGGCACCAGTCCATCCTTCGTACCGGCGGGTCTGCCAGCGCAGTCAGGCTACGCCTATTCGGGCTTTGCGACCGGCAACACGGATCTCGGCCCGGAAAAGTCCAACCAGTGGAATATTGGCGGAGTATTCACGCCGACTTTCCTCCCCGGCTTCAACCTTGCGGTCGATTATTTCAGCATCAAGGTGAACAGCGGGATCAGCGCGTTCAGCGCGCAGCAAATCGTCAATTTGTGCTTCCTCGGCGAGCAGGCGTTCTGTGACGCGATCACGACCGACGCGGCGCGCACGCAAGATCCAGCGCGGCCGTATCTGATAATAGAGACGCGGCCATTCAACGCGGCGAGCCAGAAGGTTCGCGGTATCGATATCGATGCGTCGTACCGCCTGCCGGTTGGCAACGCGGGTGCGTTCACGCTTCGCGGTCTTGCCACCCGCTATCTGGAAAACCGCTTCGACAGCGGCGTACCTGGCACGGTGGTGGTGGACTCGACCGGCGTGAACGGCGGCCAGTCCAGCACCCCGACATGGATCTACCGTATCAGCGCGTCTTATGATGCCGACGATTTCGGCATCACGGCGACCGGCCGCGGCGTGAGCGCGGGCAAATATGTCGCCAATGGCATCGAATGCCAGACGGGCTGCCCTACCTCGAACGTCAACGCGCCAACCTATGAAAGCAACAGCATCAAGGGCGCGTTCTACGTCGACCTGAACCTGACGCAGAAATTCTCCGCCGGTGGTGATGCGAGGGGCGAGTTCTTCTTCAACGTGACGAACCTTCTCAACGACGATCCGATCCTGCTGCCCGAAACCGGGCTCGCGGCCAACAGCACCTACTCGGATCTGCTGGGCCGCAGCTTCCGTGTCGGGGTCCGTTTCAAAACCCGCTAATCGCCGATACCGAAACGAATGAGGGAGGAGGGTCCGCAAGGGCTCTCCTTTTTCTTTGCGGGATTTTTTCCTTCGGCCCAAAACTCCATGGCCGAATAAAATGACGAACCGATCAAGGCTGCGCTTCGCCCGCTCCGTCTTGTGATTGTCGCCGGGATGTCACCCCGGCCCCCGATCACAAGAGGAAACCGATGCGCAAAACCTTGCTGGCCACCACCTGTCTGGCCGCCCTGCTTTCGACGACTGCCCACGCAGAAACGACGATCACCACTGCGACCACGGCGCCAGTGCAGACGTCGACGATCAAATCGGGGGCCCCCGACGATATCAAGATCACGTCGACCGGATCGGTGAAGCCGACGACGGGCACCGCGGTCACCATCGACAGCAATCACAAGGTCATCAACGAGGGCACGATCGAGATCGGCAACGTCAACGACGCGCGTGGCATTGTCGCCAATGCCGGGGCGGTCGGATCGATCACCAATGCCGCGACCGGCAAGATCATCATCGATGAACCCTATGCGCCAACCGACATCGACAATGACGGCGATATCGACGGCGCCTTTGCGCTGGGCAACAACCGCGTCGGCATCGCTACCCTTGGAGCCTTTACCGGCAATATCGTCAACAGCGGGGCGATTACGATTGAAGGAAATGATTCGGCAGGCATGCGCCTTGGCGGACCGCTGACCGGCAATTTTACCACCGACGGCACGGTCTCCGTGCTCGGCGACCGTGCGCTCGGCGTCGGGTTGCAAGATGTCGCGGGCAACGTCCGCCTCGCCGGGACGATCACCGCCACCGGCCTCGACGCAACCGCCGCGCGAGTGGCGGGTAACATCACCGGCGCGCTCGTCGTCCAGGGCAACCTGACCGCGACCGGATATCGCTTCACGGCGCCGCCCGCCGATCCGTCGAAACTCGACGCTGACGATCTGTTGATCGGCGGCCCGGCGCTGTCGGTTGAGGGGAATGTGAGCGGCGGCATCGTCCTCGCGGTCCCGCCCAAGGATTCGAGCACCACGGACAATGATGAGGACAAGGACGGCATACCCGACGACAAGGAAGGCAGCGCGGTTGTGCGTTCGTTCGGCTCGGCCGCAGCGGTGCGGATCGGATCGGCAACGCAAAGCGTGACGATCGGTCCGGTTGCGGGAACCGGAACCGGCCTCGGCCTGATCATCGACGGTAGCGTGATCGGCAACGGTCTCTATGCCGGCAAGGACGGCAACGGCATGCAGATCGGTGGCCTCGGCGGAGCCGTGACCATTGCGGGTGGCATCGGGATCGGCGCGACGGGCAGCGTGGCCGCGCTGTCGAAGGATGTCGCCGCGACCGCAATCCGCATCGGCAGCGGCGCGACGACGCCCGAGCTGCGCAATGCGGGCAAGGTCGAGGCGACGACCACGGGTAACGTCGCGGGTTCGGTCGCCACCGCCGTTCTGGTGGAAGCAGGCGGCAATGTCGCGCTGATCCGCAACAGCGGCTTGATCGCGGCCAAGACCGGCGGCGACAATGGTACCGCGCGGGCGATCGTCGACCTGTCGGGTACCGTCGCCACGGTCGAGAACAGCGGCACGATCAGCGCCAGCGGTGCGCTGGCAACGTCCGACCGCAATGTGGCGATCGACCTGTCGACCAATGCCGCGGGGGCGACCGTCAAGCAAACTGCGGTCGCATCGGGGGTCACGGCCCCGTCCATCGTTGGCGACGTGCGCTTTGGCGGCGGCAATGACGTGTTCGATATTGCAGACGGGTCGGTGAAGGGGAACAGCTTCTTTGGCAGCGGCAACAATCGCCTCGCGTTGTCGGGCGACGCCACATATGCGGGCAACGCGCGCTTCGGCGCCGCTAACGACAGCATGACGCTGGCTGGCACTGCGAAGTTCACCGGCGCAGCTGATTTCGGCGGCGGTACCGACACGCTCAGCATCGGCGGAACGGCAATCTTCTCGGGCTCGCTGGCCAATGCGCAGGGGCTGGCGGTATCGGTCAGCGGCGGCACGTTCGACGTCGGCGGCAAGGCGACAATCGCCTCGCTCGCGGTTGCCGACAAGGGCACGCTGGGTGTGCTGCTCGACATGGGCGCCACCGGCACGGGGCTTCAGGTCACAGGCAATGCCGGTTTCGGCGCAGAATCAAAGCTCGCGCTCAAATTGTCGAGCATTGAGCAGGCCGAGGGACGGCACATCGTGCTGACCGCCGGTTCGCTGACCGGCGCGAGCAATCTGACCGCGTCGCAGACGCTGCTACCATTCCTCTACAAAGGCACGCTGACCTCGAACGCTACGCAGTTGATCGTCGATGTGGCGCGCAAAAGCACCAGCGACCTTGGGCTCAACCGTTCTGAAGCGGGCGCGTTCGACGCGGTGATCGACGCCGTGGTCGCTGACCAGAAGATCGAAGATGTCTTCCTCGGCATCACCGATGGCGATCAGTTCCGCGCCCAGCTCGGCCAGATGCTGCCCGAGCATGAAGGCGGCGTGTTCGAAACCGTCACCTCGGGTTCGCGCGCGCTGTCGCGCCACCTGCAAGATCCCAACGCACCGTTCCAGGACGAGGGCAAATGGGGCTATTGGGTCAATCAGGCGGTATGGGGGACGTCGAAGAGCGTCGGTGACACCGCAAGCTATGACGTCAGCGGCTGGGGCATCGGGCTCGGTGCCGAGATCAAGAGCGACGTCGGCAACTTCGGCGGCTCGATCGCCTTCCTCAGCGGCAAGGACGGCAACGGCAGCAACGCCAATGAAGTCGCCACCAGCCAGTTCGAAGGCGCGCTGCACTGGCGCTTGCGTTCGAAGGGCTTCATGGCCAACGCCCGCGTATCGGGCGCGCCCATCAAGATGAAGGGCACCCGTATCTTCAGCGCCGAGGCAGGCGCCGATGACATCGAAAAGACGATGAAGGGTAAATGGGACGGCACCTTGTGGTCGGCGTCAGGTTCGCTTGCCTATGACGCCCACGCCGGTGGCATTACGATCCGCCCGATGGTCGCGGTCGACTATTTCAAGCTAACCGAGAAGGGCTATCAGGAAACCGGCGGCGGCAACGCACTCGACCTGAAGGTACTCGGCCGCGACAGCGATGAACTCGCGGTCTCGGGCACCGTTGCGCTCGGCATGGATTTTGGAGGCCTCGATCAATATGACGGCTGGACGCGCTTCGAAATCGAAGGCGGTCGGCGTCAGATCGTTGGCGGTACGCTGGGCTCGACCACCGCGTCGTTCAAGGACGGCACGCCCTTTACGCTAATTCCTGATGATCGCACGAGCGGCTGGGTCGGCCGTCTTCGTGGCATTGCTGGCAATTCGGCCTTTCAGGTCGCTGGCGAAATGTCCGCGGAGGAACAGCAAAACCATATTGGTTGGGCGTTCCGTGCGAGTCTGCGGGTCGGCCTCTAGCCCCCCGGCCGGCCCCGCGTGCAAGGGGGAGGCACCTCCCTACCCCGCCTCCCCCTTGCTTAGACAGAAATGAAACAAGACACCGATGTTTGCATTGCCCCTCCTCTCTTTCCCGGCGCCGCGGTTGCGCGGCGGGACATGGGCGCTATATGACGGCGGCATCAGGGGAACCTATGGCGCGCGCCGGGGCGGCGCTAACCGGCAGAAAATGGCGTTCCAGAGCAAGCAATCGATGACCAGTTCGCACGACCGAACCGATGCCGCACTGGGCATCGAAGGCGTATTGCTCGCCAACCGGGATCGGATCGTCCGGTTCTTGCAGGTGCGCGGCGCGGGCGAGGCGGCCGAGGATCTGTTCCAGGATTTGTGGATGCGGTTGACCGATCGGCCGATGGGTCCGGTTGCAGATCCCCTGCCCTATGTCATGCGCGCCGCGAACAATCTGATGCTGGATCGCTATCGATCGACGCGGCAAAGCGCGCTGCGCGACCATGCGTGGGGCGAGGCGGCGGCGGGTCACGAACCGTCGGCGGAGACCGCGCTGATCTCCCGCGAGCAACTGCTGCTGGTCGAGTCGGCAATCACCGGTACCGGCGAACGCCCGGCCCGTATTTTTCGCCGGTTCCGTGTCGACGGAGCCAGTCAACGCGCTATAGCCAGCGAAATGGGGATCAGCCTAAGCACCGTCGAGGCCGATTTGCGCAAGGTTTATGCAACGTTGGCCGCGCTGCGGAGGCAGTTCGATGCATCCTGATGCCAATCCCGCCGAAGCGCGCGCCATCGATTGGCTGATCCGTCAGCGCGACCCGGCGTTCGACGATTGGGACGGTTTTGCCGACTGGCTCGGCGAAGATCCCGAACATGCTGCGATCTATGATGCCGTGGCTAGCATCGATCGGGACCTCGACGCGCTGCCCGCGGTGGCTAAGCCCATTGCAGCGACGATGCCGACCACGCCGCGTCGCACCTCACGCCGGGGCTGGTTTGGGGGCGCTATCGCAGCAGCTTTGGTCGCGGTTATCGGCCTGTCGACGCTGAACCCATTCGGCAACGCCAACCGGATCGAGACCGCGGCGGGCGAACATCGCACTATCGAGCTCGCCGACGGATCGCGGATCGACATCAACGGTGGCTCTGTGGTCGAGATCGATAAGGGCCGCCCGCGCTTTGCCCGATTGGAAGCGGGTGAAGCGATGTTCCATGTCGTCCACCGCGACGACGATCCCTTTGTGGTCGAAGCAGGCGGCGACCGGCTCGTTGATCTGGGCACCGCCTTCAACGTCGTCCGGCGCGAGCGGCAGACGTCGGTCGCGGTGTCGGAAGGCATCGTTCTCTATAACCCCGATCGCGACAAGGTCCGTCTGATCGCAGGCAAGGCGATCGACGCGCGCGATGATGATAGCAAACCACCCGTTGTGAAGGACATCGATGTCGCCAGCATCGGTGGCTGGCGCAGTGGGCTGCTTGTTTATAACGATGCCCCGCTGGTCATTGTGGCCGAGGATCTGAAACGGACCGCCGGTATGGACGTGCAGGTGGCTCCCGCCGCCGCCGCACTATCGTTCCGCGGCGCGCTGATCATCGACAAAAACCGCAACCGCACCATTTCCGACCTTGCCGCCTTGTCAGGGACGAAGGCTCAGCGGCACGGCGATGGCTGGATCCTGACCCGCTGAGCATGAACCCGCGCCTTTCCCTTGTTGCTGCCGCGACGTTGCTGAGCCTGCCCGCGCAGGCTTTGGCGGCAGAGGAGCGCGCGTTCGACGTGCCAAAAGGAAGCTTGTCGACCGCGTTGCCGGTGATCAGTCGACAGGCGGGGGTGAGCATCAGCGTCGTCGACGCCAAATTATGGCAGGCGCGGGTCAAGCCCGTGCGCGGCCGGATGCGCGTCGAGGAAGCGATCCTGCGGCTGCTGAAGGGTTCGAACGCCCGCGCCGTGCGCGTCTCGGCTACTAGCTGGCGCATCGAACGCCGCGCCCCTGCACCGAGGGTGGCTCACCGCGCTGCTCCGCCGCCACGGCAGGTTCCACAGCATCGCGCGCGCGAACCGGCGCATGATATGGTCGCGGCCGCGCAGGACGAGATCATCGTCACCGCGTCGAAGACCGACCTGCCCTATTCGCATTTTGCCGGCGTCGTTACTCAGTTGAGTGGCGGCGATTTGGCGTTTGGCGGCGAGCGTGGGATGGAATCGATCCTGTCGCGGACCGCAACTGTATCCTCGACCCATCTGGGTTCGGGGCGCAACAAGCTGTTCATTCGCGGTATCGCCGATTCCAGCTTTACCGGCCCGACCCAGTCGACGGTCGGCCAATATTTGGGCGACATCCGTCTCAGCTATAACGCGCCCGATCCCGACCTCAGGCTATACGACGTCGACAATGTCGAAATCCTCGAAGGGCCGCAGGGCACGCTTTATGGCGCAGGGTCGCTCGGCGGCATCATTCGCGTCGTCCCCAAAGCCCCCGACCCGCGCGCCATGTCGGTGCAGGCGATAGCCGGCGTCTCGCTAACCCAGCATGGCGACCCTGGCGGGGACATCGCTGCGATAGCCAATCTGCCGGTCGGTGACGATGGCCATGCATTGCGGCTGGTTGGCTATATGCTGACCGACGGCGGCTATATCGACAACCCGCTGCGCGGCCAGAACGACGTCAACCGCGTCCATGTGCGCGGGGGGCGGGGTGCTTTTCGCTTCGACGCCGGGAATGACTGGACCGTCGATCTGGGCGGCGTGTATCAGTCGATCAAATCGAACGACGCGCAATATGCCGACAAGGCCGCCGACCCGCTGACCCGCAATTCGATGGTCGAGCAAAATGCATCGGCGCGCTACGGTCTTGGCACGATTGTCATCATGAAGGATTGGGACGGCCTGCATTTTCAGTCGTCGAATGCCTTCATCGATCACCGTCTGTTCGAACGCTTCGACGCCAGCCTGCCCGAAGCACCGCCCGGCTCGGTCGCCTCGACGGGTGCGGTGGATGTCGAACGCCTTTTCGCGCCGGTGCAGGTCACCCCGCTCAGTACCGTCCCGCGTGTCCTCGACCAGCGCAACGCAACGCGGATGTTCGTCAGCGAAAACCGGCTTTCGCGCCCATATCACGATGGTCTCGGCTGGGTGATCGGCGCGAGCTTCATCGACAATCGCGCACGGCAGAACCGCGAATATGGCTATGGTCCGCTGCGCGCGGTGCTGCCCGGCGTCACCAACAAAATCACCGAAGTCACCGGCTATGCCGAGGCCACGGTCGAAGTGATGCCCGACCTGATTGCCGCGGGTGGGATCCGTTTGTCGCACGCGCGCCTCGGTGGCATGGCCGAAGGCGTGTCTTTCGCGCTCGCGCAAGCAGGGCGGGCAACGACCGCGTCGCGCAATGAAACCGACCTGCTGCCGTCCTTTTCGCTTCTCGCGACACCGCTGCATAACCTGCGGCTTTATGCGCGCTATCAGGAGGGTTTCCGTCCCGGCGGGCTGGCGATCGACGGCGACTTCGTGCGACGCTTCCTGAACGATCAGGTGCGGACTTGGGAGGCCGGTGTCCGTTTCGGCGATAAGGGGCAAAGCCTGTTCGACGCGAGCATCGCCGTGTCGCACAGCCGCTGGCGCAACATTCAGGCCGATTTCATCGACAGCGCTGGTTTCCCGACTACCGCCAATATCGGCGACGGACGGATTACCAGCGTGTCGGGCGCGCTCGCGATGCGGCCGACCGAGACGCTGACCTTTGAGCTCGGCGCGGTGTATAACCACAGCCGCGTCGACGATCTGGCGCTCGAAATCCTGCCGGTGTTCGCCAGCGCACCCGGACGGCTAGGCCGCATCCCCAATGTCGCGAGCCACGCGGTGCGCGGGTCGGTCAACTATGCCACCGTCGTCGGTGACGAGGATTTCCGCGTCAACAGCTGGGCCAACTATATCGGGCCGTCGCGGCTCGGCATTGGGCCAGTGCTGGGCGAGAGCCAGGGCGACTATATCGATACGGGGGTCGCGATGCGGATCGGCAACGATCGCCGCGGGCTATCGCTGACGTTGACCAACTTATTCGATTCGCGCGGCAATCGCTTTTCGCTCGGCACGCCGTTCGTCGAGGGCAATGAGGGCTTTATGACGCCGCTGCGGCCCAGGACGCTGCGGATTGCGGTGGACGTGGCGTATTGAGGATCGTTCCTCTCCCTTCTTTAGGGAGGGCTAGTGGCGGGTCGCCGCAGGCGTTCTTTCGGGCCGCGTACCCACCCCCGCTGCGACCTGCGAGCAAGCTCGTAACTCTCGCACCCCTCCCTCATAAAGATGGGCGAAAGTGCCTCAATCCGCCAGAACCAACCGCTCATACCGGTCCATGTGATAATCATGGCTGCCGAATTGGCTCTCGATCATCGTCGCGCGCTTGAAATAATGACCGATCGCCAATTCCTGCGTGATGCCGATGCCGCCGTGGGTCTGGATCGCGTTTTGGCCGACGAAATTGGCGCCGCGCGACACCTTCGCCTTGGCGGCTGACACGGCGGCCATGCGCTCGTTGGCGGGAAGGCCGAGCTTGAGCACGCCCATGATCGTCATCGAGCGCGCCTGTTCGACCTCCATGAACATGTCGACCATACGGTGCTGGAGCACCTGGAACTTGGCAATCGGTACCCCGAACTGCTTGCGCTGCTGGGTATATTCCAGCGTACCTTCGTGCAGCTTCTGCATCACGCCGGTCGCCTCGGCGCAGACCGCGACGGTCGCTTCGTCGACGATCTGCTCGATGAGCGGCAGGCCAGTGCCTTCGCCGCCGAGCAGCGCATCGCTGGGGATCGCGACATTTTCGAAATAGATCTCCGATGCGCGGCTGCCGTCGACGGTCGGATATTCGCGGCGGACGATCCCGGGCAGGTTGGCGTCGATCAGGAACAGCGACACGCCCTCACGGTCGCGTGTCGCACCGCCGGTCCGCGCGGTGACGAGCAGGTGGGTCGCCCAGGGTGCGGCATAAACAACCCCCTTGTGGCCGTTCAGCACATAGCCAGCACCGTCTTTTTTCGCGGTGGTGCGTAGGTTGGATAGGTCGTAGCGACCCTGCGGTTCGGCATAGGCAAATGCGATGATCGCATTGCCCGCGATGATTTCAGGAATGAACGCATCGGCCTGTGCGCCGCCAACGGCCTTGAGTGCGCCGCCGGCGATGACGACGGTCGGCAGGTAGGGTTCGATCCCGATGACCTTGCCCAATTCCTCCATGACGATCGCATTTTCCAGCGCACCGCCGCCGAGGCCGCCATGCTCTTCGGCAAAGGGCGCGCCGAGCATGCCCAGTTCCTGTGCGAGTGCGGTCCAGATCGCCGGATCGCGGCCGCCGTCCGAATTGATGAACTTCTGTCGCGTGTCGAAATCATATGTATCGCTCAGGAAGCGCGACAGCGTGTCGCGGATCATGTCCTGCGTTTCCGTGTAGGTGAAATCCATTTTACATCCCCGTCGCCCCCGCAAAGGCGGGGGCCGCTATAGGTTTATACTGCGGCGCTGAGTCAGGCCGATTGCGGCCCCCGCCTATGCGGGGGGCGACGCGTGCTTCAGAGACCCAGAACCATCTTCGCGATGATGTTGCGCTGAATCTCGTTCGATCCGCCATAGATCGTCGTCTTGCGCATGTTGAAATAGGTCGGCGCCGCGCGATGGGCGTAATCCGGCCCGATCGGATGCTCGTTGTCGCCCTCGCCGAAGCCGCGGAAATAGGGCGCACCATAATGACCGACCGCTTCCAGGCTGAGTTCGGTCAACCGTTGCTGGATCTCCGACCCCTTGATCTTGAGCAAGCTCGATTCCGGCCCCGGGCCGCGACCCGCATTGGCACCGGCCAGGCTGCGCAGCTCGGTAAACTCGAGCGCCGCCAGATCGACTTCCAGCTCGGCCACCTTGCGCTTGAAGAACGCATTGGCGAGCAGCGGCTTGTCGCCATCGACTTCGGTGCGGGCGATCGCCTTGACCTTCTCGATCCCGCGCTTCGACGCCGCGACCCCGGCAATGCCGGTGCGTTCGTGCGCGAGCAGGAACTTGGCGCAGGTCCAGCCCTTATTTTCTTCATAAACGCGCTGCGACACGGGAACGCGGACATCCTCCAGCCACACTTCGTTAACCTCATGCTCGCCGCCCAGCGTGATGATTGGGCGCACGGTGATGCCGGGCGATTTCATGTCGATCAGAAGGAACGAAATGCCTTCCTGCTGCTTGGCGTCCTTGTCGGTGCGGACGAGGAAAAAGCCCCAGTCGGCATGCTGCGCCAACGTCGTCCAGGTCTTTTGCCCATTGACGATATAATCATCGCCGTCGCGGACGGCCGTGGTGCGCAGCGAGGCAAGGTCCGAACCCGAACCGGGTTCCGAATAGCCTTGGCACCACCAATCCTCGCCCGACAGGATGCGCGGCAGGAAATGGGCTTTCTGCTCGGGCGTGCCAAAGGTGTAGATCACCGGTCCGACCATCGCGAGGCCGAAGGGCATCAGGCGGATGCAGTCGGCCCGCGCGGTTTCTTCCGACCAGATGAAACGCTGCGTCGGGGTCCAGCCGGTACCGCCATATTCGACGGGCCATGCGGGCGCGATCCAGCCCTTTTTGTGCAGGATCTTGTGCCAGACGAGGAAATCCTCCTTGGACATCTCTTCGCCCTCGTCCTGCTTTTCACGCAGCTCGGCGGGGTAATTTTCGGCGATGAAGTCGCGCACTTCCTGCTGGAAGGCGAGATCTTCGGGGCTGAATTCCATGTCCATCACGAATCTCCCATTGGGTAATGGCGCCCTTATAATGAGCGCTCACCTTTACGTAAACGGCAAGTTGCATTTGACAACTTTCCTCGGTGTAATGATTGCGCGTAACGATGCGGCTTGTCCAGCGCGCGCAGTTGCTGCAGACAAGATGGGGGAAGAGCGATGACAAAGGCAAAACGGGCCGTTCTGTGGGTGGCGGCGGTCATTGCTGTCGCCGTACTGGCCGCATGGATGTTCCAGCGGCCGATCGGCTTGTGGCTGTTCGAACGGGCGGTCGAACGCGCCGCGGCGCGCGATACGCTCAAGGATCTGCCCGATGGCTTGCACGTTGGTCTGTGTGGCACGGGCTCACCCCTGCCCAGCCGCGAGCGCGCGGCGTCCTGCACCGTCGTGATCGCGGGCAAGGCGATGTTTGTCGTCGATGCCGGTGAAGGCGCGGCGCGCAATATCGCGCAGATGGGCCTGCCCAATGGCCGCATCCAGGCGATGTTTCTGACCCATTTTCATTCGGATCATATCGACGGCATGGGACCGATGATGCTGCTGCGCTGGACCGCGAGCGGCAATAGAAGCCCCCTCCCCGTCCATGGCCCGCCGGGCGTCGAGCGGGTGATCGCGGCGTTCAATGCTGCTTACGCACTCGATAACAGCTATCGTACCGCGCATCACGGTCAGGCGATCACCCCGCCTGCCGCCGCGGGCGCCACCGCCATGCCTTTTGCGATTCCCGCTGGGCCGACGGTCGTCTATGAAGGCGATGGTTTGCGCGTGACCGCCTTTGCTGTCGATCACCGCCCGGTGCAGCCATCGGTGGGCTATCGTTTCGACTATAAAGGGCGCAGCGTTGTCGTCAGCGGCGATACGGCGCCGTCAAAAACGCTGGAAGCGGCATCCAAGGGCGCCGACCTGCTGATCCACGAGGCTCTGAACCCGGCGATGGTCGAGACGCTCGCCGCCAATCTTGATAAGGCGGGCCGCAAACAGACCGCGCAGATCATGCGCGACATCCTCGATTACCACGCCAGTCCGTCGCAGGCCGCCGACAGCGCGCGCGTCGCGGGGGTCAAGATGCTCGTCCTCAGCCATGTCGTGCCGTCGATGCCCTCCGCCTACCTCAACGCCGCCTTCCTCGATGGCGCCGAAGATCGTTTCGACGGGCCGATCATCGTCGGCGAGGACGGCCAGTATTTCTCACTGTCCGCGGGCAGCAAGTTGATCGAACGCGGCAGCTGGTTCTAGGCGGGCCGCTGGGTGACAAGCACGACCGCGCCGTCGCTTGCAAAAGGTCCGCGCACTTCGGCGATCGTCAGCGTCACGTCGATCGCGTCGCCATCCCGCGTGACGATCTGCGATGCCAGTCGTACCGGCTTACCCGAGCGGAACAGTTCCTCCAGTCCATCGGCAAAACCCGCCCGATAACCGATCGCCAGCAACGCCGAAAAGCTTACCCGCCGGAACGCAGCGACATCGACCCCGAGCATTTCTAGCAGCGCATCATTCGCGGCCTCGACTGCTTCGCGTACCGAGATACGGGCGTGGCCGATTTCGCCCTGCGCCTCGAGGGCGGTGAGCAGGGCTTGTGGGGCGTCGTTCGCCGCTTGCTGGACGCTGTGCGCCAGCAGGAAATATTGGCCATAGACGAGCATTCCCATCAGCAGCGCGAGAAGCAGCGGCAGCACCAGCGCCCTTTCGACGATGGCAGCACCGCGCTCCTCGCGCGCCAGGGTGAGTCCGGTCAGGACAGGAGGGCGGGGATACCGCGGCGATCGGAGGAAAGCTGTCATACCCGCCAGCATGGCGGACTAAAATGAAAGCGGCGTCGAGAATGCACGACGCCGCTTTTGGGCATTTTACATAAAGTATTGCTAGCACCAGAATTAGAAACCGACACCATTCCGG
>NZ_JAIBES010000141.1 GCF_019459305.1 Sphingopyxis sp.
GGGGGGGGTAGGCTTTGGGGCGGCGCCAAATATTTAATCACCGCACTACTCCACAAGACGCCGGTGGAGGTTTAATAACCACCCCGGCCGACAACCCCGTTCGTGGGCCGCTAAGGCGAGACACGCGACGTTTGCGGTCGACTTCTGCGTGTCTCTATTTCGCTCGACACGAGCGGCAAATGAAAAGGGCGCCCCGGTTTTCCGGCGCGCCCCTTTTCCAAACGTCGCTGGCTAGCTTAGCTGAAGTTCACCATCGCATAGAGCATCGGGATCGACAGCAAGGTGTTGGTGCGCGAAAAGATCATCGCGGTCTTGGCTGCCTTGGCCTTCGTCGCATCGTCGGCCTCGACGATGCCGAGCGCTTTCTTCTGGTTCGGCCAGATCACGAACCATACGTTGAACGCCATGATCAGCCCCAGCCACATGCCAGCACCAATCAGCTTGTAGGGATCCTGAAAGCCCAGCGCGGGCGCCAGATATTGTGCGTGGCCCGCGATCGCGACGCCTAGCACCACGGTCGCCAGCGCCGCCCAGCGGAACCAGAACAGTGCCGCGGGTGCGATATGCTTTCCGACGGCGGGCTTCAGCTCAGCCGGGATTTTCGGCATCGTTGGAATCTGGACGAAGTTGAAATAATAAAGCAGGCCGATCCACAGCACGCCAAAAAACGTGTGCAGCCAGCGCATCACCGCATTGGCGGCGGCCATGCCGTCCTCGAAATTCTGGCCGTTCAAGCCCAGCATCAGGACGATCGAAAGCACCAGCCCCGCGCCCAGCACCGCGTGCAGATTGCCGAAAAATTTATCCATATTCATTCCCCCTCGTGTATCCGGCAGGGCCGCGACCCCGAACCGATCGCGCCCACTATGCCAGCGTCGGGGGCCGGACTCAACTTTTGTCGGTCGCCGGTTCGTCGGGGATGGCGAGCCCGTTCTTCAGCATTACCGGCACCTGGGTCAGCGTGAACAGGAACGACAGCGCGGTGATCCCCCACACCTTGACCGTCAGCCACAGGTCAAAACTCATCTGCTTGGCCTGTATCATTTCGTACATCACATGATTGGCGATCCCGAGCGCGGCAAAGAACAGCCCCCAATTGCGCGACAGCAGCAACCAGCCGCGGTCGGTCAAACCCTCCAGCGCCGATTGCAGCAGATATTTGAGCATCGGTTTCTTGAACCACCAACCGCCCAACAGCAACACGGCAAAGGCGCCATAGATGATCGTCGGTTTCATCACGATAAAGCGTTCATCGTGAAACCAGATCGTCAGCGCGCCAAAGCCGATGACGAGGATGCTCGACATCCACAGCATCGGCGAAATCTTGCCCAGCTTCCACTTCGACACCGCCATCGCGATGATGATCGCGACCATGAAGGCGACGGTGCCCTTGATCGCCGCGGCGGTCGCGGCAAAGGCGCCTTCGCCGCCCGACGAGAATTTATAGGCGAGGAAAAAGACGAGCAGCGGCCCGAAGTCGATCACGAAGTTCAGCCAGCCATGCTTCGCGGGCGGCGCCGCGGGGATTGCTTCGGGGCCGCTGGGGGGAATGTCGACGGGGGCGGCGGTCATCGTATGTTTCCTGCAATAATGGCGGCGATCTCGTCAGCGTCGAACGGGCGAAGGTCGTCGATGGTTTCACCGATGCCGATCGCGTGGATGGGAAGCCCATGCCGCTCGGCCGCCGAAACGAGCACGCCGCCGCGCGCGGTGCCGTCGAGCTTGGTCATCACGAGGCCCGTGACACCAGCAACTTCGCGGAACACGTCGATCTGCGCCAGCGCATTCTGCCCCGTCGTCGCGTCGAGGACGAGCACGACGTCGTGCGGCGCGGCGGGATTGAGCCGCCCGAGCACGCGCTTGATCTTGGCGAGCTCGTCCATCAACTCGCGCTTGTTCTGGAGGCGTCCGGCGGTGTCGACGATCAGCACGTCGATGCCGGTCGCGGTTGCCTGTTTCACCGCGTCGAACACGATCCCGGCGCTGTCGCCGCCCTCGGGCCCGGCCATGATTGGCACACCCAGCCGATCAGCCCACACTTTCAGCTGGCCGATCGCCGCGGCGCGAAACGTGTCGCCCGCGACCAGCATGACGCCATAATCCTGTTCCTGGAACAGATGCGCCAGCTTGGCGATGGTGGTGGTCTTGCCCGATCCGTTGACCCCGATCACCAGGATGACCTGCGGGCGCGGAAAGGCGTCAATTTCGAGCGGTTCGGCCACTGGGCGCAGCACCGCGGCGATTTCTTCGGCAACGATCTTGCGCAACTCCTCGGTGCCGTTCGCGGCGACATCGCGCCGTTCGGACAGTCGGTCGCGGATGCGCGCTGCCATCGCGGGGCCAAGGTCGGCGGTGATCAGCGCTTCTTCGATGCGGTCAAGATCGTCCTCGTCGAGCCGCGCCTTGCCGGTCAGCCCCGCCAGATTTTCGCCCAGCCGTTCCGACGTGCGCTTGAACCCGCCAAGCAGCCGGTCGCTCCAGCTTTGCCCGCTCATGCTGTAATCTCCGCTGCGATCAGCCGGTCGCCCTCACGCGCCTCGATTTGAACCGGAACGATCATACCCGCGGCAGCAGGCGCGCTCAGCGCCAACGCGGCAAAATTCGCGGCATGACCGCTCAGCCCGTCGCGTTCGACCAGCATGCTCGCCGTTGTGCCTACCTGCGCATCGAGCCAGGCATGGCGCCGCCCCATATTGGCTTCGCGCAGACGCGCCGCCCGCTCGCGCGCCACCGTGCGGCCTACCTGCGGCATGCGCGCGGCCGCGGTTCCGGCGCGCGCGCTGTACGGAAAGATATGGCCAAATACGATGTCGCAATCGTCAATCAGGGCCAGCGAATTGGCGAACATGCTATCATCCTCGGTCGGAAATCCGGCGATCAGGTCGGCGCCGATCGCAATCTCGGGGCGTGCGGCTTTGAGCCTTGCGACGAGCGCCACGGCGTCGGCGCGGCGGTGGCGGCGTTTCATGCGGGTCAGCACCATATCGTCGCCCGCCTGCAATGACAGGTGGACGTGCGGCATGACGCGCGATTCCTGCGTCAGCAGTGCGAACAGCGCATCGTCAATGCGGTTTGGGTCGAGCGACGAGAGGCGGAGCCGCTCGATCGGCAGCACAAGCAGCGCCTCGACCAGCGCCGCAAGCGTGGTACCGCTGTCGTCGCCAAAACTCGCCAGATCGACCCCGGTCAGGATGATCTCGCGCTGACCGCGGTCGATCGCGACGCGCGCGGCCGCGACCACCGTCTCGACTGCCGCCGACCGCGCCGTCCCGCGCGCCATGACGGTCGCGCAAAAGGTGCAGCTGTGCGAGCAGCCGGTCTGGACGCCAAGGAAAGCGCGCGCATGGTCGGCGCCAGAAAGGGCGGGGGTGTAAGGCAAACTGCGCCCCTGCACAGCCAGAGGCCCATCACCTACGCTCTCGTTTTGCCGTCGCCCTTCGTTTGCTGACGCGATGACCGGAGATGGACCCCCGCCTTCGCAGGGGATCGGGGGAGAATTTGGAAGATAGCTCTCCACTAGCCCCTTGGCGTCGTTGCGCACCACCCGCGCCCCCATGTTCTCAAAGCGCGCGGCCTCCAGCTCCGCCGCACACCCCGTAACGACAACCTCCGCCCCGGGTCGCTGGCGCAAAGCCCGCCGCACCGCCTGCCGCGCCCGCCGCACAGCTTCGTCGGTCACCGCGCAGCTGTTAAAGACAATGGAATCGCGCGCGCCAGCTTCACGCGCCGCGTCACGGATGGCCTCCCCTTCGGCAATGTTCAACCGGCAACCAAAATTGACGACTTCAACGCCGTCCATGACCGCATCGCTCATCCGAACTGCGCCCAGTCGGTCTCGCCCTCATACACTCGCGTCGCCGCGCCGCTCATCACGATCGGCTCGCCCGGCGACCAGCAGATGATCAGGTCGCCGCCCGGCAAGGCAACGGTCACGGGCGACTGTACGAGGCCCGCGCGGATCGCGGCAACCGCGGTGGCGCAGGCGCCGGTGCCGCACGCCTGTGTCAGCCCGACCCCGCGCTCCCACACGCGCACCTGCAACTGGTTGTC
The DNA here is from genome assembly GCF_019459305.1 of Sphingopyxis sp. GTDB lineage: Bacteria > Pseudomonadota > Alphaproteobacteria > Sphingomonadales > Sphingomonadaceae > Sphingopyxis. The sequence goes on from NZ_JAIBES010000141.1 coordinate 4,051, forward strand.
GCCGTCAAGGCTCGCGACATTGACGTTCACGCGCTCGGGGAACAGCGGATCGGTCTCGATCCGCGGCCCCAGCTCGTCAAGCGCGACCGCGTCGGCCTCGGGGACAAAAAACACAATGTGCGGGTTGCCGACATTGACCGCGGCGCCATGCTCCAGCTCGTCCCACGCCACCGGCATGTCACGCGTATCCATTGGCATCGCGAGCGGGATCAGCTCCCAGTCGAACATCGGCTCGCCCAGTACGACTTCGGCGCCGCCGTCCGCCGGGGTGACGCGCAGCATGCCGCCCAGAGTTTCGATCACCGCGGGCTGGCCGATCAGCGTTGCGACACAGCGCGTCGCATTGCCGCAGGCCTCAACCTCGCCGCCATCGGCGTTGAAGATCCGCATCCGCACATCGGCCTTGGTCGAAGGTTCGAGCAGGATCAGCTGGTCGCACCCGATGCCATGACGCCGGTCGGCGATCGCATGCGCGCGCGCTGGGGTCATCTCGACCGCGCGGGTGCGCGCGTCGATGACGACAAAATCATTGCCCAGCCCATGCATCTTGGTGAAGCGGTCCGCCATATCCCGCGCATGTAAGGGGGCAGGGCAGGGAAGTCTAGCGATGCGGGGCAGAGCATAGCCTTGCTGATCGAGATGCTGGCTGCCGTCGAGTTCGACCGCAAGCTTGGCCTCGCGGCAGGCAAGGTCGATAATGTAATGTCCGACGACGAGTCGTGTGAATGCCGGTCGGTAGCGCGACAATGGCCGCCAAAGCTTTCCCTAGGCGGGCGCGGAGTCGCGCCGCAACTGCCGCGCGCATTCCGTCTTTTCGGGCTGGATGCGGTGCGTAGCGCGGGCAGTTTAGAGCGGCGAGCTGCGCTTGCTAACCCACCCCCGACCCCTCCCGGAAGAAGGGAGGTGAGCAGGTTATGCCGTCTTGCGCAGAGGTTCTACGCCCGCCGTGTCCGAACCCGTATCGGGGCTCGTCGGCGGCAGCATCGACGTGCGGAGCAGCCCGCGGTCGGCGAGCAGGCGTTCGGTGTCGGCGGCGGACGTGGCACGGCCGAAATACCAGCCCTGGCCCTTGGCGCAACCGAGCCGGGTCAGTTCGATCGCGGTTGCTTCGTCCTCGACGCCCTCGGCGGTGATCGGCATCGCCAGGCTTTCGCCCAGCCGCACGATCGCGACGACGATCGCCTGCGCATCGGGGCTGCCGCGCATCGCGGAGACAAAGCTGCGGTCGATCTTGATCCGGTCGAACGGCAGCGCGCGCAAGTGCGACAGCGAGCTGTAGCCAGTGCCGAAATCGTCGAGGCTCAGCGATACGCCCTGATTCTTCAGGCTGGTGACGATCGAGCGGACGAGCGGCAGATTCTCGAACAACGAACTTTCGGTAATCTCGACCTCAAGCTGGCTTGCGGGGAAACCGACCTCGACCAGCAGCTTGGTCAGCTTCTGGCTGAACCACGGGTCTTTCAGCTGCTGCGGCGAAATATTGACGGCAAGCAGGATCGACGGATCCCAGCTTTTGGCGATCTCCATCGCACGCCCGATAACCTGCAGCGACAATTCGCCAATCAGGCCGCTTTCCTCCGCGACCGGGATGAAACGCTCGGGCGGGATCATGCCATATTCGGGCGATTCCCAGCGCATCAGCATCTCAAAACCGACCAGACGGCCACTGGCGATGTCGACTTGAGGTTCGAAATGCGGCACGAATTCACCGCGCGGCATGCCCTCGCGGATGCCGTTTTCGATCTGGTTGCGGACCTGCACCGCCATTTCCATGCCGGGTTCGAACCAGCAGAAGCGGTTCCGCCCTTCGTCCTTGCAATTGTACATTGCGATGTCAGCCTGGCGCACCATGGTCTCCATCGTCACGCTGGCATCGTCGGCGAGCGCGATGCCGAGCGAGGCGCCAATGCGAATTTGCTGTGCATCGTGGGTCACAGAAGTTTCGAGCGCGGCGACCAGTTCGGCGGCAAGCGCGTCGATCGTTGCGCGGGCTGATGGTTCAAACGCCAGCATCGCGACGAACTCGTCGCCACCCAGCCGCGCCTTGGTCGCATTGGGCGGCAGGATCGCCGACATGCGCTCGGCGGCGACCTGCAGCACGCGGTCGCCTGCGGCATGGCCGTGGATGTCGTTGACCGTCTTGAAATGGTCGAGGTCGAGCAGGAACAGCGCGACGTGGCGCTTGTCGGCAATCGCCTTCGCGATCTGCTGCTGGCCGGTGGCGAGCAGCGAGCGGCGATTGAGAAAGCCGGTCAGTGGATCGGTATCGGCCAGATAGCGCGCCCGCTGTTCGGCTTCGGTGCGCTCGCGGATCTCGCGGTTCAGGTCTTCGTAACGGCGCCAGCCGAACAGGATCAGCGCGACATTGAGCACCATCGCCGCGGCCAGCGCGCGATCAGGTCCGCCGCCGATCCCGATCATCGTATTGACGACCGCCTGCATGACCGTGCTGCCGGTGCCGACGAACAGCAGGATCGCGGCGACCACGATGCCGCCGGCGACGACGTCGCGCTTGGCTCCGGTGCTGCGGTCCGACTGTTTGGGCGTTTCGGTCATTTGGCTTTTCCCCACCATCGACGTCCTCATGCACGCCAAGCGGTGAAATTTGGGTTAAGTCGGCGCCGGTTTCGCTCGCTTGCCTTTGAAGGGGGATCGGTGTAATGGCGCCCCGTTCGGCCGCATCTTGCGAACGAACATATCGATGTCCGCGACGGAAGTTGTGTCCACGGATAACCGCTGGTTGGCGAGGTTTCGCTCACCGGCGTGTTTTGCGTTGCGGGCGTCGAAACAAAGGATTTGTGGCGGTGTTCGATAGTCTGAGCAATCGGCTGGGCGATGTTTTCGGAAAGCTCCGCGGTCGCGGCGCGCTGACCGAGGCCGACGTGCGCGCCGCGATGCGCGAAGTGCGAATCGCGCTGCTCGAGGCCGACGTCGCGTTGCCCGTTGTGCGCAGCTTCGTCGATCAGGTCACCGACCTCGCAATCGGCCAGAACGTCCTGCGCTCGGTCACCCCGGGGCAACAGGTCGTCAAGATCGTCAGCGACGCGCTGACCGAAATGCTCGGCTCCGAAACCGCCGAGCTCGACCTCAACGTCGCGCCCCCGGCGGTCATCATGATGGTCGGCCTGCAGGGCTCGGGCAAAACCACAACCACCGCCAAGATCGCGAAGCGGCTCAAGGAAAAAGAGCGCAAGAAGGTGCTTATGGCGTCGCTCGACGTCAATCGCCCCGCCGCTCAGGAACAGCTCGCCGTCCTCGGCACCCAGATTGACGTGGCAACGCTGCCGATCATCGCGGGCCAGGGCCCGGTCGAGATCGCGCAACGCGCAATGCAGGCGGCGAAACTTCAGGGTTTCGACGTTCTGATGCTCGACACCGCGGGCCGCCTCCACGTCGACCAGCAGCTGATGGACGAGATGCAGGCGGTTTCGCGCGCCTCGACGCCGACCGAAACCCTGCTCGTCGTCGACAGCCTGACCGGGCAGGACGCGGTGCAGGTTGCGCAGCGCTTCAGCGATCAGGTGCCGCTGACTGGTGTCGTGCTCACCCGCATGGACGGCGACGCGCGCGGCGGCGCGGCGCTGTCGATGCGCGCTGTAACCGGCAAACCGATCAAATTTGCGGGTACGGGTGAGAAGCTCGACGGACTCGAACTGTTTCAGCCTTCGCGCATCGCCGGCCGCATCTTGGGCATGGGCGACGTCGTCAGCCTCGTCGAACGCGCCGCCGAAACGATCCAGGCCGACGAGGCCGAGGCGATGGCGGCGAAGATGGCCAAGGGCCAGTTCGACCTCAACGACCTCAGAACCCAGCTCAACCAGATGCGCCGCATGGGCGGTCTCGGCGCGCTCGCGGGCATGATCCCTGGGATCAAAAAGGCGCAAGTCGCGATGGCGCAGGGCGGCGCCGACGACAAAATGCTCATCCATTTCGATGCGATCATGGGGTCGATGACCCCCAAGGAACGCGCGAAGCCCGAAATCCTGACCGCGAAGCGCAAGATCCGCATCGCCAACGGCTCGGGCACCACGGTGCAACAGGTCAACAAGGTGCTGAAGATGCACCAGGAAATGGCCGGCGCAATGAAAAAGATCCGCAAGATGGGCGGGCTGAAAGGCCTCGGTGCACTGTTCGGCAAGGGCGGCGGCATTCCCGGCATGGGCGGCGGAATGGGCGGCATGCCTGGCATGGGCGGAGGCGGATCCATTCCGCCAGAGCTCGCGAATTTTATGAATAAAAAGAAGTAATTGCAACAAAATTTCGGTTTACAGACAAAAGGAAAATATCATGGCTACTGCTATTCGCCTCGCACGCGGCGGTTCGAAAAAGCGTCCTTACTACAAGATCGTCGTTGCTGACTCGCGCAGCCCGCGCGACGGCCGCTTCATCGAACGCATCGGCAGCTACAACCCGCTGCTTGCCAAGGACAATCCCGAGCGCATCAAGCTCGACACCGATCGCGCGAAGCATTGGCTGAGCGTCGGCGCCCAGCCCAGTGACCGCGTTGCCCGCTTCCTCGACGCCGCCGGTGTCCAGGAACGCGCCGCGCGCAACAACCCGAACAAGGCTGTCCCCGGCGAAAAGGCCAAGGAACGCGCCGAAGAAAAGGCGCAGAAGCTGGCTGACGCCGAAGAAGCTGCCGCTGCAGCTGCCGCCGCTCCGGCACCCGAACCGGAAGCGGTTGAAGAAGCTGCTCCGGCTGAAGAGGCTGCTGCCGAAGCGCCCGCCGCTGAAGAAGCTGCTCCCGAAGCTGCTGAATCGGATGCGACCGGTTCGGTGAAAAGCGAAGACACTGCCGAAGCCGTTGCCGAAGCCGTCGCTGACGACGTTCCCGCCGACGCGACCGCCCAAGACGCGACCGCGATCGCCGAAGAAGTTTCGGAAGGCGGCCCGGTTGCCGAAGAAGCTGCTGCCGAAGAAGCGCCCGCTGAAGAAGCTGGCGAAGAAGCAGCCAAGGCCTAAGCCTTGGCCAACGCTGACCGCCCCGTCACCCTTGCCGCCATCGCCGGCGCGCACGGGGTGCGGGGCGAGGTCCGCCTCAAGCTATTCGGTGAAGGCGCGGAAACCCTCCGCGCCTTTTCCGTTTTTGCGGCGGGCGACCGCAAGCTGACCCTGAAGTCGATCCGCCCCGCCAATCAGGGCGCGGTCGCTACCTTTGCCGAAATCACTGACCGCAGCGGCGCCGAGGCGCTGCGCGGTACAGTGCTGACCGTCCCGCGCTCGGCGCTGCCACCGCTGGGCGAGGGCGAATATTACCATCACGACCTGCTCGGGCTGCCGTGCGTGTCGACCGATGGCAGCGCGATCGGCGAAGTCGTCGCGATCGACAATTTCGGCGCTGGCGACATTCTCGAAATCGCCAGGCCTGACGGCAAGCGCTTCATGGTGCCGATGAATGTGCGCGCGGTGCCGATATGGACCGACGACGGCGTGACGATCGACGCCGCGTTCGTCGAATAAACCAACCTGTATCTTATCGCCCGTTGCCGCGGCTTTGGCGCGCTGATAGCGTCCCCGCACCATAGGGGAGGCAGAATATGCGTTGGACGTCGGGCTTGGCTTTGACATTGTTGCTGGCGCCGCTTGCGGCGCAGGCTCAGGATCCTGCGCCCAAAACGCTCGACCAGATCGCCCCCGAAATCGACGCGCTGTTCGCCCAATATCAGGCCGACGCGCATGTCCCCGGCATGGTTTATGGCGTCGTCAAGGACGGCAAGCTCGCCTATGTGAAGGGCGTCGGCCTCCAGGATCTGACCGACAAGCGCGCGGTTACGGTCGACAGCCGGTTTCGCATAGCGTCGATGACCAAGGCGTTCACCGCGCTAGCGATCCTCAAGTTGCGCGACGACGGCAAGCTGCGCCTCGACGATCTCGCCGAACAGCATGTCCCCGAAATGAAGCACTGGGTCTATCCGACCAAGGACAGCCCGCGCATCCGCGTCCGCGACCTGCTTCACCACGTCGGCGGACTCGTCACCGACGACCCATGGGGCGACCGGCAGCAGATTTTGTCGCAGCAAGACTTCACAAAAATGATCGCCGCCGGGGTGCCGTTCAGCCGCGCGCCGCAGTCTGCGTTCGAATATTCCAATTATGGCTATGCGCTGCTCGGGCGGATTATCGCCAATGCTTCGGGCATGGCTTATGCGGACTATGTCCGGCAGGCGATCCTGACCCCGCTCGGCATGACGAGCAGCGGCTTCGATGTGACCAAAACCCCGACGGCCCATTACGCCCGCGGCTATCGCTGGGAAAATGATGCCTGGTCGCCCGAGCCCGAAATGATCGACGGCGCGTTCAACGCGATGGGCGGGATGCAGGTCAGCGCGAATGACTATGCCAAATGGGTCGCCTTCCTGCTCTCGGCCTGGCCGGCGCGCGACGATGCCGACACGGGACCAGTCCAGCGCGCTACGGTGCGCGAAATGGCGCAGGGGCTTAATTTCATGGCGGTGGCGAACCGCATCGGCGCGAGCGGCGCCACTGCGTGCAAGCAGGCGGCAGCCTATGCGATGGGCTGGCGCGTTGCGCAGGATTGCGACCTCGGGCTGACGCTGGCGCATGGCGGCGGCTATCCCGGTTATGGCAGCCATGTAATGCTGATGCCTGATCATGGCGTCGGCGTATTCGCATTGTCGAACCGCACCTATGCCGGGCCGTCAGCGCCCGCGTGGGACAGTGCCGTGGCGATGGACAAGGCGGGGTTGCTGACCGGCCGCGCGGAGCCGGTGACCCCCGCTGTCGCCGGCGCATTTGCCGCGATCCGCGCCGCCTATTCCGCGGGCACCCTCGTCCCGCTCGATGGCAAGCTCGCGATGAATTTCCTGCTGGACCGATCGGCAGAAAATTGGGCGGCCGAACTGGCAAAGCTGAAAGCCGAAGTCGGCGATTGCCCAACCGCCGAACCGCTGGCGCCGACCGGCGCGCTGTCGGCGGCGTTTCGCCTCAATTGCGCCAAGGGCGAACTCGACGGGTTGTTGTTGTTGGCGCCGACGACCCCCGCGACCATTCAGGCGCTGCGCTTTCGCGTTGCGCCACCCTAACGCCGAGCCTCAGGCCGCCTCGATGAACACCACCCGATTGCGCCCGCTTTCCTTGGCGGCGTACAGGTTAATGTCGGCCGACTTCATCGCCGCGCCGAAACTGGTTTCGCGGCCGATATGGACCAGCCCCATGCTCGCGGTCACCGGACGTTCGAGCAGCGGCACCATCTGTTTGACATAGGCGCCGATCCGCTGGCGCAGCCGTTCGGCCTCGATCGCGACGGCGGCAGGCGCGCCGCGGAACAGAAGCGCAAATTCCTCGCCGCCGACCCGCGCCGCCAGCGCCGATCCCGATCCCAGCGCAACCCCGGCGGCAAAGATCACCCGGTCGCCGACGTCGTGGCCATGATGATCGTTGATCGCCTTGAAATGGTCGAGGTCGACCAGCGCGATCGCGACCGGCGGCTCGTCGTTGAAGCTTTTTTCGATTGCCCGCCGATTGGGCAGCCCGGTCAGTGGATCGGTGTGCGCGATGATCCGCATCGCCTCGGCCTGTGCGCGCGCCTCCTGCCGCTCCCGGCGCAGACGCATCAGACGGTCGAGGATGCCGAACGCGGTGAGCATCACTTCCAGCCCGAGCGCCGGGAACAGCAGGAACAGAAAATTGTCGAACGGCTGCCCCAACACGATGTCGTAAAACAGGCTGGCGCCATAAACCCCGCCAATGCCGCTCCACGCTGCCGCCTGATAGCGTGCGGTGCGGCTGCCACGATTCAGCGCGATCACCACCGTCGCCGCGCACAGCGCCAGCATCGCGACCAGCACGGCGCTGCGCAGTATCATATAGGTGTCCGCGTCAGGCATGACCGTCGCGGGGGTCGTCAGCAGGATCAGGACGGGCGGCCAGCCGAGCCAGCGATAAAGCCGCGGGCCGACCATCCCCGGCTCGAGATAGGATCGCAGAAATACGCCCGATACGACCAGGCTCAGATCGAAGAAGATGGTGATCCACACCTGACGCACGAAGCTGTCGGGCGCCAGCCATGCCCCCATCGCCAGCGGCGACAGCGCGACCGCGAGCGCAAAATGGGACAGCGCGCGCACGCTCTGCCAGATCAGGAAGCGTTCGCGTAGCAGGCGATAGAAAACGGCATTATAGGCAAGCGAGAACAGCAGCAGGCCCAGGAAGATGCCGGTGAGCACCCCGTCCCACGTCATGCTGGTCGCATCCGCGAACGAGGATTGCGCGCGCGCCGGCGTAACGGCGGCCAACAGCCCCGCGCCCAACGCCAAAATTCGCGCACCTTGCGCCATGCGACCCCCGTCATGTTTAACGGCGGACGCTAGGCGTGCAGCGGCTGATTTTTGGTTAACGGTGCGTTGGGAAACTGGGCTTGATGCCAAACCATAGCCGCCGGGGGGGGGG
>NZ_JAIBES010000142.1 GCF_019459305.1 Sphingopyxis sp.
CCCCGCCCGGGGGGGCGCCCTCGCCCGCCGCAGTGCTGGCGGGGCATGTCGGCCAGACGATCATGGTCGTGCGCGCCGACGAAACATTGGAATCCGCCCTGCGCGACGCGATCGGCTTGATGGGCGCGTGTCCGCATATCCAGCTGCTCCTCAACGGCGTGAAATTCTCGCCAGGCGGCCGCCGTTTCGGCACCTATTACGGACAAGGAGGCGCGTGATGCGCATCACCATCGCCCTGCGCCACGCGAGCGCGCTGGCGGCGCTGCTGCTGGCAGGGGCCACCACGGGCGCGCAGGCGCAATTTTCGGGCGATCCCGCTTCCGGCGCCAGCGAAACGCCGACGAGCGCCCCGGCGGCGGAACCCGGCCGCGCAGCGAAGCGCGCCGAGGGCCGCCGTAGCCAGCGGCAGGTCGATGTCAGCCCCTATCTCGAGGTCGGCCAGGTGCTGACCGCCGACCTGAAAAATGGCGGCGACGTCCTGACCTATACCAATGTTGCGGTAGGCATCGATGCTGCGATCGTGACGACGCGCGCTGAACTGGCAGCAACGCTGCGCTATGAACATCGCTTTGGCTGGGGTGGCGGACTGGGCGATTCCGATACGATCAGCGGCCTCGCCCGCGGCCGGATCGAGATCGCGCGCGGTCTCAATCTCGAGGGCGGCGCGCTCGCCACCCGGACCCGCGCTGACGGGCAGGGCGCCGACAGCGGATTGTTCATCGGCAACGCGAGCAATGTCGCGAACCTCTACTCGGTCTATGCCGGGCCGACCTTGGCGCGCCGCATCGGCGGGCTGGATGTTGGGGCGGGCTATCGCTTTGGCTATACCAAGGTCGATGTCGATACCCCCGCGATCCTGGCGCCGGGTAGCCAGCCGCAGGATATTTTCGACAGCTCGACCAACCATGTTGCGTGGGCCAGCGTCGGCGCGCGTCCCGGCGACCTGCCGTTCGGGTGGCAGGTATCGGGCGGCTATGAACGTGAGGATGCCAGCCAGCTCGACCAGCGGTTCGAGGGCAAATATGTCCGCGCCGATGTGACGATGCCGATCGGGCCGAGTGTCGCGCTGCTGGGCGGCGTCGGTTATGAGGATATCGAAATCGGCCAGCGCAATCCAGTCGTTGATGCGGGCGGCGTGCCGGTGCGCGATGCGAACGGTCGCTTCATCACCGACAAATCAACCCCCCGCCAGCTGTCGTTCGATACCGACGGCTTGATCTGGGACGCCGGGGTGATGTGGCAGCCAAGCCGCCGCACGTCGGCGACCGCGCGCGTCGGCCGCCGTTATGGCGACACCATTTATACCGGCAGCTTCGCCTATCGCGCCGACCATGCGACGACGGTTCAGGTCGGCGTTTATGACGGACTGTCGAGTCTGGGCCGCGGCCTCTCGGGTGGACTGGCTGCGTTGCCGACCCAGTTCGACCCGACGCGCAACCCGATCGGCGGGACGATCAATCCGTGCGTGTTCGGCCAGCAGGGCGGCGGATGCCTGAACAACCAGCTCGGCAACGCGACGTCGGCGCAATATCGCAGCCGCGGCGTGCAGGCGACGATCGCCTCGCGCTACGCCGGGTGGAGCTATGGCGTAGGGATTGGCTATGACCAGCGCAAGCTGCTCGCGCCGTTGCTCTCGCCGATCGCGAACCTGAACGGGATCAAGGACGAGAGCTATTATCTCTTCCTGTCGGCGGGGCGCCAGCTCGACGTCGATTCGGACATCAGCCTGACCGGGTATCTCAACTATTTCGACAATGGCGCGCCGGGTGCGAGCGACGTCCAGTCGGCGGGGCTGTCGGCTGCATACTCGCGGCGCTTCTGGCGCGGACTGACCGGGACTGCGGCGGCCAGCCTTAACGCCTTTGATCAGGACGGCTTTAACAGCCAGCTTATTGGTTCAGCTTTGGTGGGACTGCGTTACAACTTCTGACCAAGCAACGGGAATATTAGCGATGTACGATCAGTTCTATGGTTTCACCGGGCGTCCGTTCCAGCTGACGCCAGACCCGCATTTCTATTTCGAAAGCGGCACGCACCGTAAGGCGATGTCTTACCTCGGCTACGGACTCGCGCAGGGTGAGGGCTTCATCGTCATCACCGGCGATGTCGGCGCGGGCAAGACGACGCTGGTCGGCCACCTGATGAACACCATCGACCCCAATCGCCTTACCGCGGTCAAGCTGGTGTCGACGCAGGTCGAGGGCGACGACCTGCTCCGCCTCGTCGCCGAACAGTTCGGGATCGAGTGGGAAGGGCAGAGCAAGGCCGAGTTGCTGCGGTCGATGGAACAATATCTGCGCGAACAGGCGCGCGCCGGAAAGCGCACGCTGCTGATCGTCGATGAGGGGCAGAACCTTGCCATCTCTGCGCTCGAGGAGCTGCGGATGCTGTCGAACTTCCAGCTCGGCGGCCATTCGCTGCTCCAGATTTTTCTGCTTGGGCAGCCCGAGTTCCGCCAGACCCTGTTTCATTCGCCGACGCTGGAGCAATTGCGCCAGCGAGTGATCGCGACGCATCACCTCGACCCGATGGAGCCCGAGGAAGTCGAACCCTATATTCTGCACCGGCTGGGCAAGGTCGGCTGGACCGGAAACCCGAGCTTCAGCCCCGACGCATTCGAGGAAATCTTTGATTACAGCGAGGGCGTACCGCGCAAATTGAACGTGCTGGTCAGCCGCTTGCTGCTGTACGGCGCGGTTGAGCAGATGACGCGGATCACGCCGCAGAATGTGCGCTCGGTGGTCGCCGAGATCGAGGCCGATCGCGGTATCGATGCATCGACGCTGGCGCCGCTGCCGGTCGAAGAGGTCGTGGCGGCCGCGGCTGCTGCGGTCGCGCCGACGCCCGCGCCTTTTGCGGCACCGGCCGCAGCGAATGAAACCGCGCTCGAATGGCCGCAACGTGCTGCCGACGGACGTCCGCCCTTTGCGGAGCCTGCGCCGACGCGGCGTGAGACTTCCGCGCAGGAGCTGTCGCCCGAAGCGGCCCCGGCTGTGGCGGCGATCGATCTCGAGCATCTGGCGGCGCTCGAAACCCAGATTGCTTCGCTTGAAACGCGGCTGGTCGAACAGGATGCGGCGCTGCGCCGTGTGCTCGATCTGCTGATCGAATGGGTCGAGCGCGATCCTGAGAATGCGCCCAATCCGGCGACGTCGCGGACCTGGGCGGCCTGACAGCAGACACGAAATCGGCTATCCGGTCGATGAAGGTGGAAAACGATGCAGAACGGCCTGTCGGTCGATGTCGAAGACTGGTTCCAGGTCGGCGCCTTTGAGCGCACGATCGACCGTGCCGACTGGCCGACGCTCGAGTGCCGCGTCGAGGCGAATTGCGACGCGGTGCTGCAGATTTTCGCCGATGCGGGGACGACAGGGACGTTCTTCACATTGGGCTGGGTCGCCGAGCGTTATCCGGCGCTGATCAAGCGGATTGTGGCGGCTGGGCATGAGCTCGCGAGCCATGGTTATGACCACAAACGCGTGTTCAACATGACCGCGGACGAATTTGCTGCTGACCTTCAGAAAACGCAGGCGATCCTCGAGAATCTGGGCGGCGTTGCGGTGCGCGGTTATCGCGCGCCAAGTTTCTCGGTCGACCAGCGCACCCCGTGGGCGCATGCGGTGCTCGCCGAACAGGGCTATGCCTATTCGTCAAGCGTCGCGCCGGTCGTCCACGACCATTATGGCTGGCCGCAGAGCCCGCGCCATGCCTGGCGGCCGCTGCCCGATAGCGATCTGGTCGAATGGCCGGTGACGACCGCGCGCTTTGCCGGGCGCACGCTCGCGGCGGGCGGCGGGGGCTTCATGCGGATGCTGCCTTATGGCTTTACCCGCTGGGCGATCGCGCGGATGAATGAAGAGGGGCATCCCGCGATCCTCTATTTCCACCCGTGGGAAATTGACCCCGGCCAGCCGCGCGTTGGCGACGCACCGATCAAATCGAAAATTCGGCATTACAGCGGCTTGTCGGCCATGGCTGGCAAGCTGAAGAAACTGCTCGCCGATTTCGACTGGACACGCGCCGACGCGTTGCTCTCCGCGCAGCAGCAGCGCGCTGCGCCGTGGCGCGCGGCGGCGTGAATGCGCCGATCCGTCCGGTGAAGGATGGCTTTTACGGCGCGCCGTTGTCCGATGCGGCGGCGTGGGATGCCTATGTTGCGGCGCATCCTGACGCGACGCCCTTTCACAGCCGCGCGTGGTGCGAGGCGATCACCAAGGCGACGGGGCATGTTTGCCATCTGGTCACGGCGCGCGGTGCGGACGGGGCGCTGACCGGGTTGTTGCCGCTCCACCATGTCAGCTCGCCGCTGTTCGGGCATGCGCTGGTCGGCAGCGGGTTTGCGGTGGATGGCGGTATCCTTGCTAATGATCCGGCAGTTGCGGCGACGGTGGCCGAGGGCGCGGCGGCGATGGCGCAATCGCTCGGGGTGCCGTCGGTCGAACTGCGCGGCGGTCCGCAGCCCGACGGCGACGGCTGGCGCCGCGAAGAGGGGATTTATGCTGACTTTGCGCGCGACCTCGCCAGCGACGATGATGCCGAACTGCTCGCGATCCCGCGCAAACAGCGCGCCGAAGTGCGCAAGGTCCTGGACAGTGGATTGACCGTGACCACCGGGCGCGACGCCGGTGAGCGGCGCGATCATTATCGTACTTATGCGGCCAGCGTTCGCAATCTCGGGACGCCTGTGTTTCCTAAAAAGCTGTTCGATGCGGTGCTCGATGCGTTCGGCGACGATGCCGATATTTTGACCGTGCGGCAGAACGGGCGCCCCGTCGCAAGCGTGCTCAGCCTCTATTGGCGCGGTACGGTGATGCCCTATTGGGGCGGTGGGATCGCCGACGCGCGGCGGCTGCGCGCCAACGAGCTGATGTATTTCGCGCTGATGCGCCATGCGCGGGCGAAGGGCTGCGCGCGGTTCGATTACGGGCGGTCGAAGGTCGGCACCGGACCCTATAGTTACAAGAAGAACTGGGGTTTCGAGCCGCAACCGCTCGTCTATGCGCGCTGGCTGGCTCCGGGTGAGGCGCCGCGCGATACCAATCCGAACAGCGCCAAATATCGGCTGCAGGTCGATCTGTGGAAAAAGCTGCCGCTGTGGGCGGCGAACAGGATCGGGCCGCTGATCGCGCGCGGATTGGGATGATCGGGGTGAGTCCCGAAATCCTGTTCCTTGTGCATCGCGCGCCGTGGCCCCCCGACCGCGGCGACCGCATCCGCAGTTGGCACATGTTCGAGGCGCTGGCGAAGCTGGCGCCTGTGCATGTTGCGGCGCTCGCTGACAATGCCGACGATGCGGCCATCGCGCGCGAGAAGCTGGCGCCGCTTTGCAAGAGTTTGGCGATTGAAGTCCGCAATGTTTCGCGTCCGATTGCGCTCGCGCAGGCGGTCTTTCGGGGCGAGCCGGCGTCGAATCGATTGTTCAGGAACGCTGCGCTCGCGCGGCATGTCGATGATTTGATCCGCGGCGGCGGTATAACCCATATCGTCAGCTTCTCCGGCCAGATGGCGCAATATCTGCCCGCCGATTTCGGCGGCCCGGTTCTGATGGATTTTGTCGATGTCGATTCGGCGAAATTCAAGGCCTATGCCGAGCAGGATAAGCGCCAGCCGCTGCGCTGGGTGCATCAGCGCGAGGCGCGGGTGCTCGGCGCTTATGAGGCCAGGGTGGCGCGGCGCGTCGATGCGAGCCTGTTCGTCAGCGAGGCCGAGGCGGCGTTGTTTCGTCTGCGCAGCGCCCTCGGCGCCGCCAAGGTTTGCGCGGTCGAGAATGGCATCGACACGGGCCGGTTCGACCCGGCGCTAACATTCGACGCGGTCGATGGCGGCGAAGGGCCGCTCGCGGTGTTCACCGGCCAGATGGACTATCGCCCCAATATCGACGCGGTGCGCTGGTTCGCCACCGACATCCTGCCGCTGATCCGTCGACAGCACCCGGCGGCGCGCTTTGCGATCGTCGGACGGGCACCGACGGACGAGGTGCGCGCTCTGGCCAAGCTGCCGGGCGTTCTTGTGACCGGCGAGGTTTCCGACGTCCGGTCCTGGCTTGCTTCCGCCGATGCGGTGGTGGCGCCGCTGCTGCTGGCGCGCGGGGTGCAGAATAAACTGCTCGAAGCATTGGCGATGGCGCGGCCGGTGGTGGCGAGTGCGGCCGCGGCCGAAGGGATCGATGCGGTGCCGGGCGAGCATCTGCTGGTTGCTGACAATGCCGAGGGCATGGCCGCCGCTGTGGGGTCGCTGTTCGATGACCGCGAGGGCGCGGGCAAGATGGGGCAAGCGGCGCGCGCGCGGATGATTTCGCGTTATGGCTGGGACGCGCGGCTGGCGCCGCTTGGCGAGCTGCTGGGCCTGCCCGCATGACGTTGTGGCAACGCCATCTGGGCGCGTTCGCGCTGCTGTCAGCGGCGATCCTGGCGATCTTCTGGCGCGATGTTGCCGCTATGGCGGGCATCTGGTGGCACAGCTCGACCTTTACCCATTGCCTGTTGATGGTGCCGATGATCGGCTGGCTGGTCTCTCAGCGGGTCGATCTATTGCGTCCGCTGACCCCCGTCTTTTGGTGGCCAGCGCTCGTCTGGATGGCGGGGGCGGGGCTGGTGTGGCTGGTCGGCGAGGCGGCGGGGGTCGGGTTGTTTCGGCAGCTCGGGCTGGTGCTGATGCTGCAGGGCGCGGTCGGCGCGGTGCTGGGCGAGAAGCTGGTGCGCGGCTTGCTGTTTCCGCTCGGTTATGCGCTGTTGCTGGTGCCGTTCGGCGAGGAGCTGGTGCCGCTGCTCCAGACTTTTACCGCGCATATCAGCGTCGTCCTGCTCCACCTGTCGGGTATTTCCGCCGAGATGGAGGGCGTGTTCATCACCACCCCAGCGGGCTTCTTCGAGGTTGCCGAGGAATGTTCGGGGGTCAATTTCCTGATCGCGATGCTCGCCTATGCGGTGTTCGCGGCCCATCTGTGTTTCAAGAGCTGGACGCGGCGTATCGTCTTTGTCGCCGCGGCGCTAGCAACGACGATCCTCGCCAATGCGCTGCGCGCTTATGGCACAATGGTCGCCGCCGAAATCTGGGGGATCGAGGCGGCGGGCGGGATCGACCATATCTTCTATGGCTGGATCTTCTTCGGGCTGGTGATTGCGATCGTGATGCTGGTGGCGTGTCGCTGGTTCGACCGGCCCGCGAACGATGTTGCAGTCGATGTGAGTGGGCTGGACGGGCCGCTGCGTTTTACCGGGTCGGCCAACGCCGTGCTGCCCGCCGCGCTGGCGATCCCGTTGCTTTTTTCTGGCTGGGCATGGCTGGTCGGCGGGCGCAGCGCCCCGTTGCCTGACACGATGGCGGTGGAGGCGCCGCGCGGATGGAGCGAAACGCGCGCCGTAGGCATGGCGTGGACGCCGCGCTTCGACGGCGCCGACCAGCGGCTGCTGCGGCATTTTGTCGACGGCAGGGGACGCCGGGTGACCGTCGCGATCGGCGGCTATGAACGCCAGGCAGAAGGGCGCGAGGTCGTCGCATTCGGTCAGGGTGCGGTCGACCCTGACAGCAAATGGGCGTGGAGCGCGTCGTTGCCCGCGGTCGAGGGCGCGCGGACCGAACGTCTGTTTCATCCGGGCCCCGTACTGCGCGATGCGGCGACGTGGTTTGTCGTCGATGGCGCGGTGACCGGGGATCCGCGCCGCGCGAAGATCGCAGGGCTGAAGGCGCGGTTGCTGGGCGGCGATCCGCGCGCGCTGTCGCTGATCGTGTCGAGCGCGGAGCGGCAGGGCGGGCGCGATGCGATGGAGGATTTCGTTTCCGCGTCGGGCGGAGCCAAGGCAATGGCTGACCGCGCGCTGAAAACCCGCTAGGCCACGCAGCATATGTGTGGGATCGCAGGCATCTATCATCTCGAGACGGCCAAGCCGGTTGACCCCGCGCGGCTGCGCGCGATGCTGCAACCAATGCAGCATCGCGGCCCCGACGGATCGGGCGAATGGACCGCGGCCGGGGTCGGCCTGGGCCACCTTCGCCTGTCGATCATCGATATCGACGGCAGCCCGCAGCCGATGGCGAGCGACGATGAGGCGGTGACGCTCACCTACAATGGCGAGATCTATAATTTCCGCGAGCTGCGTTCCGAACTGGAGGATCTTGGGCACCGGTTCCGCACCAGCGGCGATACCGAAGTCATCATCGAGGCGTGGCGGCAATGGGGGCCGGATTGCCTGTCGCGGCTGAACGGGATGTTCGCCTTTGCGATCCACGATCATCAGCGCGGCTGCCTGTTCCTGGCTCGTGACCGCTTGGGGGTGAAGCCGCTGCATTATGCGCGGCTTTCGGACGGGTCGGTGGCGTTTGCGTCCGAGCTGAAGGGGCTGCTGCGTAACCCGCTGCTGCGGCAGGAAGCGAACCTCACCGCGATCGAGGATTTCCTCGCCTTTGGCTATGTCCCCGACGACAATTGCATCGTCGCGGGGGTCGAGAAGCTGCCCGCCGGCCATTTCCTGTTGCTAGAGCGCGGCAAGTCGGTGCCCGCGCCGACGCGCTGGTGGGCGCCCGATTTTTCCAAGCGCATCCGCGCCAGCGAGGGCGAGGCGGCTGAGCATCTTGTCCACCTGATGCGCGCTGCGGTCACCGACCGCATGGTCGCTGATGTGCCGCTCGGCGCCTTTCTGTCGGGCGGAGTCGATAGCAGCGCGGTCGTCGCGTTGATGGCGGAGGCGAGCGCGAAGGCGGTCAAGACCTGCACGATCGGCTTCGATCAGGCGGCGCTCGACGAGACCGCATATGCGCAGCAAATCGCCGAGCGCTTCGCGACCGATCACCGCACGCGCACCGTGTCGTCGGGCGACTTCGGGCTGGTCGACACGATCGCCGATCATTTCGACGAACCCTTTGCCGACGCCAGCGCGCTGCCAACCTATCGCGTGTGCGAGTTGGCGCGCGAAGAGGTAACGGTGGCGCTGTCCGGCGACGGCGCCGACGAGGCGTTTGCCGGGTACCGCCGGCTGGTGTTCCAGCATCAGGAGGAACGGCTGCGCGGGCTGATCCCCGGTTTCCTACGCCGCGGGGTGCTGGGGCCGCTCGCGAAGGTGTGGCCGCAAATGGATTGGGCGCCGCGTCCGCTGCGCGCCCGCGCGACGCTCGCAAGCCTGTCGAAGAGCGGGGCCGAGGGTTATGCCGAGGCGGTCGGGGTGACCGGGGTGGCGCAGCGGTCGCGGCTGTTCAACGACGCGGCGCATCATGCGCTTGGCGATCATGTTGCCGAGGCGCGCTATTGGAAGGCGATGGCCGAGGCCCCGGCGCGCGAGCCGCTCGACCGCGCACAATATGCCGATCTGATGATCTGGCTGCCCGGCGACATTTTGACCAAAACCGACCGGATGAGCATGGCGGTGAGTCTGGAGGCGCGCGAGCCATTGCTCGATTACCGGCTGATCGAATTTGCCGCGAGCTTGCCCGCGTCGATGCGTGTCAAGCGCGGAACGGGCAAGGCGATCATGAAGCAGGCTATGGAACGATATCTGCCGCACGACATCCTGTATCGGCCGAAGATGGGATTTGTGACCCCGGTGTCGCAATGGTTCCGCGGGGCTTTGGTCGAGCAGGCGCGGGGGCTCGCAACATCGTCGACGCTGGCGCGGTCGGGCTGGTTCGACATGGCCGAAATCGAACGCATCGTCGCGGCGCATCAGTCGGGACGGCGCGACCATGGGCGGTTGATCTGGCAGTTTTTCATGCTGGAGAAATCGCTGGCGAAACTGTTCGGGATTTGAGGATTATTCGTCGCCCCCGCGCAGGCGGGGGCCACTATCGGCCTTACTCGGCGTCGGAGTTTTAAACTTCCAGCGGTCCCCAACTGCGCGGGGGCGACGGACATGTCAGCCACCCCATTTTAACTCCTTCCTGCTAACCTCCACCCGATGACGGTGCATCCCGCCTTTCCTGCCAGCGCCGCGCCGGCCGACCCTCTGACGGTGCGCGTGGTTGATCCGCTCGCGCTGTCGCCCGATCTGGCGGCGGCGTGGGACCGACTGGCGGGGGAGGCGAGCGAACCCAATCCCTTTGCTGAGCGCTGGTGCCTGCAATCGGCGCTCCACCTGCTCGATCCCGAGCGGCACGCGCGGCTGGTACTCGTGCGCGACGGCAGCGATGGGCCGGTGATCGGGATTATGCCGGTGGCGCTGGCGGCGCATTATGGCCGCCTGCCGCTGCGGCATGTCAGCGGCTGGGCGCATCCCAATCATTTCCACGGCGCCCCTCTGGTACGCGCGGGGTTTGAAAGTCTGTTCTGGTCGATCCTGCTCGGGTGGTGCGATGCGGCGCCGTGGGCGCACATCTTGCTCCATGTCCCGCGCCTGACCGAAAACGGGGCGCTACACCGCGCGTTGGTCGATGTGGCGCGGGTACGGGGGGGGGAGGCTGAAGTTGTCCACCGCGAGGAACGCGCGCTGCTCGACAGCCCGCTGTCGCCGGAGGACTATTGGGACGCAGCGGTGCGCGCCAAGAAGCGAAAGGAGCTGCGGCGGCAGGCGAACCGGCTCGCCGAAGAAGGTGCGATGCGCTTTCGGCGTTGGCAGGCGGGCGAGGCGATCGAGCCGTGGATCACCTCCTTTCTCGATCTGGAAGCGCGCGGCTGGAAAGGCCGCGCCGGATCCGCGCTCGCCAGCCACAGCGGCACCCAGGCGTGGTTCCGCGCGATCCTGGCGGGCGCGGCCGAGGCGGGGCGGCTCGACATGCGCGCGCTCGATCTGGATGAGCGGCCGCTCGCGATGCTGATCAACTTCCTCGTGCCGCCGGGCGGCTTTTCATTCAAGACCGCGTTCGACGAGGATTATGCGCGCTTTTCACCCGGGGTGCTGCTGCAACAGGCCAATCTCGACCTGCTCGATGATCCGGCGATCGCCTGGGTCGACAGCTGCGCCGCGCCCGGACATCCGATGATCGACAGCGTGTGGCGCGAGCGCCGCGCTTTGGTGTGGGTCAACGCCGCATTGTCGGCGCCCGCCGACCGGATGCGCTTCGCCATGCTGACCAAGGTAGAGCGGCTCTGGCGGCGCTGGAAGGCTCCCACCGCGACCGAAAATGACGTAGGAAGCCCGTCATGACTGCGCATCAACCGATCACCAGACCCGTTTTCCCGCCCGAAACGCTGGCGACGATGGCGGCGCTCTATCCGCTTAAGGCGGGATTGCTGCACCATCATCTGCCCGACCACCCGCTGCTGTCGATCGAGGCGCTGGCGCAGCTTGGCGAAGGCCTGCCGGCGAGCGAAGTCGAATTTAACCCGGGCAATGTCCCGATCGGCATCCGCCCCGAAGATATCCCCGCGAACGGCCTTTCAATCGGCGAGACGATCCGCACGATCGACAGCAACGGCAGCTGGGCGGTGCTCAAGAATATCGAAAATGTTCCGGCCTATCGCACGCTGCTGATGGACCTGCTTGGCGAGCTCAGATCGGTCGTCGAGCCGCAGACGGGCGCGATGCTGACCCCGCAGGGTTTTGTCTTCATCTCGTCGCCGGGATCGATCACGCCGTTCCACTTCGATCCCGAACATAATATCCTGCTGCAATTGCGCGGGACCAAGGTGATGAACGTGTGGCCATCGGGCGACGAACGGTTCGCGCATCGGCGTGAGCATGAGCGTTATCACACCGGCGGCCACCGCAACCTGCCGTGGGACGAAACCTATCGCGAGAACGCGCAGCAGGTACCACTCGGCCCCGGCGATGCGGTGTTGATGCCGGTGATGGCGCCGCATTTCGTCACCAATGGCGACGCGCCATCGATCTCGCTGTCGATCACCTGGCGCAGCGAGTGGAGCTATCGCGAATCCGAGGCGCATGCCGCCAACGCCGCGCTGCGCCGCATCGGGCTCGATCCCGCAATGCCGCCACGCTGGCCCGGCCATGCTCGCGTTAAGACCGTGGCGTGGCGGATCGCGCGAAAGCTGCGGCTCGTCGAGTGACAGACCGCTTTTCATTGCTGCGATTTGCGGCTATGGGCGCGCATCCTTATTTTGTGAGATCCTAGAGGACTGATGGCGAAAGAAGAACTTCTGGAAATGCGCGGCCAAGTGGTCGAACTGCTGCCCAACGCGATGTTTCGCGTCAAACTGGAAAATGGCCACGAGATTCTGGGCCACACCGCGGGCAAGATGCGCAAGAACCGCATTCGCGTGCTGGTCGGCGACGAAGTGCTCGCCGAACTCACACCCTATGACCTGACCAAGGGTCGGATCACCTATCGCTTCAAGTGAGTAGTGCGGCGAACATTCCCGCGCTCGTTCTGGCCTCGACTTCGCCGCGGCGGCGTGAGCTGCTGGCGCGCATCGGCGTGATCCCGGCGCGGATCGCGTCCCCCGACATCGACGAAACGCCGCTAAAAGCCGAGCTGCCGCGCGACTATGTCGCACGGCTCGCCAGGGGCAAGGCGCTGGCGGTCGAACGCGCCGCGGACGAGGTGGTGCTTGCAGGTGACACGACCGTTGCAGTCGGACGCCGCATCCTGGAAAAGCCCACCGGCGAGGCTGACCTCCGCCGCATGCTCGGCCTGTTGTCGGGACGGCGGCACCATGTCTATTCGGGGCTGTGCGTCGTCGGCACCGACGGCAAGCCGCGGGTGCGCGTCGTCGATACGGTCGTTGCGTTCAAGGTGCTGAGCGCCGCCGAGATCGACTGGTATGTCGAGTGCGGGGAAGGCATGGGCAAGGCAGGCGGCTATGCGATCCAGGGACGAGCCGAAACCTTCGTCCGCTTCCTGTCGGGCAGCCATTCGAACGTCGTCGGTCTGCCATTGTTCGAAACGCGCACCTTGCTGACCAGCGCGGGCATCCCCCTTGGCTGAATGGCTTTACGAAGCCGGGATCGGCGAGGCGCGGGCGGCGCTGGTCGATGGCGACGAAATTCTGGAAGCGCGGATCGAGCGCGAAGGCGTGGGGCCACGCGTCGGTGCGATTGTCGCGGCGCGGCTGGTCGAGGCTGGGAAGGCGCCGATGGTGGCGCTCGGCTGGCCCGGCGCGCCGATGGCATCGCTGACGGGGTTGCCGCCCGCGACGGCAATGGGTGCGGCTTTGACGGTCGAGATCACCCGTATGGCGCTGCGCGAACGCGGGCGCGACAAACCCGCGCGGGCGCGGGTTGCCGAAGCGGGGGCGGTCATCGGCGATGGCCCGGATTTGCGCTCGCGCATCGCGGCGACCGGAGTGCCGGTGACTGAGCTGCGTGCAACGGCTCCAGACCGACTGGAACAGGCGGGCTGGTCCGAACTGATCGACCATATCCGCATCGGCCATTGGCCCTTCGCTGGCGGCGCGCTGTGGGTCGATGCGACCCCCGCGATGGTGCTGATCGACATTGATGGCGAGGGCGACGCGCTGGCGCTGGCCAAAGCCGGTGCAAAGGCCGCGGCGGCGGTGATCCGCTGCTGCGACATCGGCGGATCGATCGGCATCGATTTCCCCTCGCTCCCCGATCGCACCGGACGCCAGGCGATCGACGCTGCCGTCGATGCGGCGCTGCCGCAGCCCTACGAACGCACCGCGGTCAATGGCTTCGGGCTGATGCAGATCATCCGTCGTCGCGACCGCCCGTCGCTGATCGAACAGGTCGTGCTCGACCCTTTAGCGACCGACGCTGCGCTGTTGCTGCGTCAGGCCGAGCGCGCGGTAGGGGCGGGGACGTTAACGCTAACTGCGCGGCCCGCGGTGACCGACCATATCGCGGCGCATCCGGCATGGATCGATATGCTGCAAAATCGTACTGGCCGCCCGGTCCAGCTGACCGCCGACGCCGCAAGCAAAGGAACCGGACATGCCCAGTAAACCGCCGCGCTGCCCCTTGTGCGGCAAGCCGCGCGAACCTGAATTCAAACCCTTTTGCAGCCGCGGCTGCCGCGACCGCGACTTGCTCAACTGGTTCGGCGAAGGCTATGCCGTCCCCGCCGCGCAGGCGCCCGACGGCACCGCCGACAACGATCGTTTCGACGAAAGCTGAACGCATCGAAACAGCCTTACAAAGCCACTGGACAGGATGAAAAGCCCTGCCTATAGCCGCCGCTCGCCAGCGCGGGCTCAGTTCCGCAGCGGCCCGGCCCGGGTAGCTCAGTTGGTAGAGCATGCGATTGAAAATCGCAGTGTCGGCGGTTCGAACCCGTCCCCGGGCACCATTTCTCTGCTAAGCATCCAGTTGAGTGGCCGCGCCTTTGCCCGGCATGGCGGGAAGGAAAGTCGTGGGTCGCATCATCCTGTTCAACAAACCCTTTGGGGTTTTGTCGCAGTTCACCGATCGCGGCACGCCGGAGGCGCGTGCGACGCTGTCCGACTTCATCAATGTCCCGCAGGTCTATCCCGCCGGACGGCTTGACCGGGACAGCGAGGGGTTGCTGATCCTGACCGACGACGGCGCGTTGCAGGCGCGCATCGCGTCGCCGCGGCACAAGACGCCCAAGACCTATCGGGTGCAGGTGGAAGGCGAGGCCGATGCGGAAAGCATTGGCCGGCTGCGGGCGGGGGTTGTGCTCAATGATGGTCCGACCCGGCCGGCAGAAGCGCGGCGTATCGAGCCGCCGCGGCTGTGGCCGCGCGATCCGCCGGTGCGCTTTCGCAAGAGTGTCGCTGACAGCTGGCTGGAGATCATAATCACCGAGGGCCGCAACCGTCAGGTACGACGGATGACCGCGGCGGTCGGCTATCCGACGCTACGGCTTGTGCGGGTGCGGATCGGCGCTTGGGAGCTTGGCGATCTGGTGCCCGGCGAGTGGCGCGAGGTGGAGTAGCGCGTTCGCGCTGCTTTTCGGGATCGCGCGCGCAGTTTATGTTGCAGTGCAAACTGTTGCTTTTCGGTCACAAATCGTGAGAAAATCGGCATGGTGCAGCGCCGCCGCGTTGACGCGGCGTGCGGGCTTATTACAGCGGCCTGCTCCGGTGGGGCATCTCCCGCTTTGGCCGAAGGGCCGCGCCTGCACCGGTTTGGAGAGAGAGACATCATGACTTTGCGCAACCTTTTGCTGGGCGCCACGATGCTGTGCGCCAGCGCCACCCCCGCCTTCGCTTTTGCCCAGGACGCTGCCCCCGCTGACGACAGCGCGGTTGCGGTCGACGATACCGATTATGGCAATGACATCATCGTCACCGCGTCAAAGCGGTCGCAGACGTTGCAGGACACGCCGGTTGCCGTTTCCGTGACATCGGCGGCCCAGCTGGAGGAATCGCAGATCCGCGACCTCATCGACTTGCAAACCGCGGTCCCCAGCCTGCGCGTGTCGCAGCTCCAGTCGAGCGCCAACACCAATTTCATCATTCGCGGTTTCGGCAACGGTGCCAACAATGCCGGGATCGAACCGTCGGTGGGCGTGTTCATCGACGGCGTCTATCGCTCGCGTTCGGCCGCCCAGATCGGCGACCTTCCCAATGTCGAGCGCATTGAAGTGCTGCGCGGTCCGCAGTCGACTTTGTTCGGCAAGAATGCATCGGCTGGCGTCATCAGCATCGTCACGCAAAAGCCGCAATATGAATTCGGCGGTTCGGCCGAATTGACCTATGGCAATTTCAACGCGATCACCGTCAAGGGTGACGTGACCGGCCCGATCAGCGAGACCGTCGCCTTCTCGATCGGCGGCAGCTACAACCGCCGCGATGGCTATGCTCAGGATCTGAAGCTCGACACCGACGTCAACGACCGCAATCGTTGGGGCGTGCGCGGTCAGCTTTTGTTCGAACCGACCGACGCGCTCTCGATCCGCCTGATCGGCGATTATGACAAGATCGACGAAAATTGCTGCATCGCGGGTAACGTCATCGCTGGCCCGACCGTCGCGATTACCAACGCCCTCGCTAGCGGCCCCAGCGTCGATGCCAACAACCCCTTCTCGTACGATGTGTACAATAATTTCCTGTCGACGAACGAAATCGAAAACTACGGCGGCTCGGCGCAGATCGACTATGATCTGGGCAACCTCGCGCTGACCTCGATTACCGCCTACCGCAAGGTCAAGGCGCTGACGAACCAGGATTCGGACTTCACCGGTGCCGACCTGATCGGTGAGAACAGCCAGGATCTGGGGATCGATACCTTCACCCAGGAACTGCGCATCACGTCGGATTTCGACGGTCCGATCAACTTCCTGCTCGGCGGTTATTATTTCAACGAAAAGATCGACCAGGAAAACGACATTCGTTTCGGTACGCAGTTCCGTCCCTATGGCGACCAGCTGATCCGCGCGGCGAGCGGCAATGCGCTCAACGTCGCACTACTCGAAGGCACATTCGGGGCGCTTGAAGGCGCGCCGACGCGTTATCTGGGCACCTTCTTCCGTGCCGGTGACGGCCTCGACGAAGCATATCGCCTGAAGGACGAAGCCTTCTCGATCTTTGGCACCGTGGACTTCGAGGTGACCGACCGCCTGACGCTGTCGCTGGGCGGTAACTATACCAAGGATCGCAAAAATTTCTCGACCAACGTGATCAGCACCGACACCTTCTCGGGCATCAACCTTGACGCGCCCCAATATGCGCCGTTTCGTCAGGCGTTGCTGATCGGCGGCGGCGTCGATCCGGCGACTGCTGCGTTTCTGGCCGCGAATCCGACGCTGACCCTGCCGAACGGCAGCAGCGCGAATCCGCTCGCTGGCCTGAAGGCGTTCCAGTTCCTGCCGCCCTTCCTCAATCTCCCCAATTCGGTTGAGGACGGCAAAACCAGTGACAGCGATTTCTCGTACAGCGTCCGCGCGGCTTATGAAGTGACCGACACGGTCAACGTCTACGCGACCTATGCGACGGGCTTTAAGGCAAGCTCGGTCAACCTGTCACGCGACAGCCGTCCGTTGGCGTCGGACCTTGCCGCGATCACCGCCGCCGGGCTTCGCACGCCGAACCTTGCAACGGGCTCGCGCTTTGCGGCACCCGAAGAATCGACCGTTTATGAATTCGGTTTGAAGGGCCAGTGGGACGTCGCGGCCGTGAATGTCGCGGTGTTCAAACAGTCGATCAAGGGCTTCCAGTCGAACGTCTTTACCGGCACCGGGTTTGCGCTGGCCAATGCAGGCAAGCAGTCGACTTTTGGTATCGAATTCGACGGTTCGGTGCGCCCGGTTGAAGGGCTCAACCTGACCCTGGCGGCAACCTACCTCGACGCCAAATATGACAGCTTCGTCAACTCGGCATTCGGTGACATCTCGGGCACCACGCCCGCGGGTATCCCGGCTCTGTCGATGTCGATGGGCGCCACCTACACGCATGAATTTGCCGGCGGGACCAAGGCGATTGCGCACGTCGATTACGCCTATGAAAGCCCCGTCCAGATCGTCGAAGGTCTGAGCGGTTTCCCGGCCGGCGTCGCGGAAAGTCTGCAGCGCGAGGTGAACTCGCTTAACGCATCGTTCACGATCCGCCTGACCAACGGACTCGACGTCGGCGTGTGGGGGCGCAACCTGACCAACGCGCAGTACCTCACGACGATCTTCCCGGCGGTGGCGCAGGCCGGCAGTGTGTCGGGCTATCCCAGCCAGCCGCGCACTTATGGCGGCACCGTTCGCTTCAAATTCTGATTGGGTGAGGGTCGGGGCGGCGAGGCCCCGACCCGCACGACATCGGCAAAAAGAAACCCCGGCCTCTCGATGGAGAGACCGGGGCTTTTTGTTGGCGTTGCCGCCGTAGGCTTTAGAACTTCACGCCCGCCGCGATGCCGTAGCGGCGCGGTTCGAGGGTGAAGATATTGGTGTAATTCCCCGACGACTGGTCGGTAATGTACAGGCCGGTGACGCTGTTGGCGTCAAAGACGTTCTGGATGAAGCCTTTGACATACCATTTGTCGTCAGGGCCGTTCAGCTGCAGCTGGGCATTGACCTGGGCATAGCCTTTGATCCGGTTGACGTTGCCGTTGAAGATGCTGCCATAGCTTTCGCCGGTGTAGGCCAGGTCGACGCGCGGGACGAGCGTCATGTCGCCGTTGCCAAGCCGCGCGGTATATTGAATGCCGGCGCTGAACTTGTAGTTCGGCGCCTGCGGCAGCTGGTTACCCTTGATATTGACGGGGACGCCGGCGGAGAAATATTCGATCCCGCCGAAATTCGCCGGATTGAGGCCCGCTGCGGCAAAGGCACCGGCGGCAGCCGCTTCCATGACCCCGCAGATGCTGAACGCACCCGTCGATGCGATGCCGCCGTCGGCGGGGAACGCGGTGGTGGGTTGCAAGCCGGCACCCCCCTGGACACCAGGGACGAACCCGCCGTTGATAACCTGCTGGACACCATTCACAAAGGCATTCACCCCAGCGGCGTTGCCCGAAGTCGATGCGACCGCGCAGTTTGCGGCATTGGTAATGTCTTTGATGATCACCGCGTCCGAGCGGCCGCCACCAAAGTCACGCGGATTGCTGGTGAACTTGTCTTCGGAAACCTTGCTGTGCAGGTAGCTGAAGCCCAGGTTGACCACGACGTCGGGATCGGGCCGCACGATCGCTTCAGCTTCGAAGCCATAGATGTTGGCGCTGACATTGTCGTTCACCGCCGTGCGAGCGACGATCTTGCTCAGCTGCAGATCCTTATACTTGTAGTAGAAGGCCGTCAGGTTGAGCTGGAGCGCGCCGTTACCAAAGCTGTTCTTTGACCCGATTTCGAACGCATCGACCTGCTCGGGCCGGAACGATTCGGGGACTGCAAAGATCGGCTGCAGCGGCGGGTTGATGCCGCCCGATTTATATCCACGCGAGTAGGACGCATAGATCAGATTGTCGTCGGTGACCTTGAAGTCGAGCACCGCGCGTCCGGTCAGCTTGTTGAACTTTACCTGACGTGCCTGGATGATCTGGTTGCCGGGTGTGCCAGGGTCGGCGTCGAACGACCCGACGAACGGCGAACCGAACACCGTGTCAGTGGTGCCACCATGCGGCGCCAGGAAGCTCGCCAGCGTCGAGCGTGCCGTCACCGCCTTTTTGTCGTTGTTGTAACGCAGGCCGGCCGTCAGTTTTAGTCGGTCACTGAACTCGAAATAGGCTTCGCCGAACAGGCCGTAGGAGGTAATCTTCAGGTCGTCGGTATTGTTGCGAAAGAACGGCGTCGCCAGGAATGACGGCGGCAGTGGGCCACCGGCAGCCGGCGGATTGGTCGCTGCAGTGAATGCACCCAACACCCCGGTCAGATAGTCGATGGGGAAGGCGTTCACATAATAGCTGTTCTCGGTCAGATGGTAATCTGCATAGATGCCGCCAACCAGGAAGTTGAACGGCCCGTCGAGGTCGCTCGACAAGATACCTTCGACCGACCAGCTGCTGTTATACTGGTTCGACCGGTCGAACTGCAGCGACTGGTCGCTACAGATCTTGTTGCCACCATAGGCACCGTAGCCGGTTTCTTCCGCGAGCGAGGTGCAGAGCTGGCCGGTCGGGCCGTTGGGAATGATCGCGGCGGCGACCGGCGCGAAATAAGGGGTGAACCCTGCGCCAAGTGCACCACCGGCGGCGGCTTGCAAGGTAGCCAGGCCGCCAGCGTAAAGCGCGCGGTTACCGACATTGCTGTTATAGTCCTGCGATGCGTCCAGCTTGACCTTTTGATACTGGCCCGACACCTGCAACGACACGGGGCCGAAATTATGTTCGATCTGGCCCTGAATCGTCAGCTCGCTGGTAAAATAGCTGGGCGTATAGGCGGTGTTCACCACCCGCGGATCCTCGGGCACGGTCGTGTTGGCGTAAACGTCGGGGCCATAGAGGCTGCCGAGCGCGAATGCCTGCGGAATGCCGCGGATCGCAAGGAATTCGCGCGAGGTGAGTGCCGCGGTGAAGGTCGCGTTGCCGTTGAACGGCGAATTGTCGAGGCGCGTGTTCAGACAGCCGAGGATGCCGGTCGGGTCGCGCTGGCAAAGCTGCTTCTGAATGCGGGTGCGCTGGTCCTTCTCTCGGAAATAGGAGGCGAGAATGTCGATCGTCGTGTCGTCGCTCGGTTCCCAGCGCAGCGAGCCGCGGACCGAGTAGAGATCGCGGTCGTCGATGCGGGTGCCCAGGAAGGTGTTCTTGGTATAGCCGTCACGGTTCAGGTAAATGCCCGCGACGCGGAAGGCCATGGTGTCGCCGAGCGGGATGTTGATCATCGCCTTGCCCTTCATGGAATCATAATTTCCATATTCGGCTTCGGCGGCGGCTTCGAACGTACCAAGCTTGGGCTTGGCAGTAATGACGTTGACCACGCCTGAGGTCGCATTGCGGCCGAACAGGGTGCCCTGCGGCCCGCGCAGCACTTCGATGCGCTCAAGGTCGTAGAATTCGGTTTCGAACAGACGGGTTGAGAACAGCGGATCGCCATTCAGGTGGATTGCGGTCGCGCTGTCGCACGTGGTGCCGACGCACAGATCGCCGATGCCGCGAATGGTAAAGCTGGCGCCGGTGAAATTGGTCTTGGTGAAGGTCACGTTCGGCAGCGTCAGCTGCAGATCCGACGGGGTCTTGATCTGCTGCGCTTCGAGCGCTTCGGTGGAAAAGGCGCTGACCGCGATCGGCACGTCCTGCAGACGTTCCGACTGGCGCTGCGCCGTGACGACGATTTCGCCACCGAAAGCGTCGCGTTCCACTTCTTCCGCCGGATCCTGTGCCCATGCAGGTGTCGCCACCGCCATCGCCAGAATCGACGTTCCGATCAGTGCCTTGAACTTCATTTATAGCCTCCCTTTTTCGATCCCGCATGTGCGGGGCCGCCCAAACTCAAGTTGTGGTAAGGGGAGGGGATAAGACCAGACATGGCAAAGGCTGTCCGACCAACGCGGACCGATGCCTATAGGTATCCCTTTTGCCAGCTGTGCTGGTCATCGTCCTCTCCCACCGGCGTCGGGGAAAAACGCCGGCCTCTCCGGATCATGACCCGCTTATGCGGGTTCTGTAATGCAACCCAAAGGTGCGCTTAGTTGACGCAAGCGTCAAGCCACTTGTTCGATCCGGAAAGCGACATGAAATGGGGCAGTTGCAAAGATGCAAAATGCCAAGTTTCCGCAACGTAAACTTGCGCGCAGAGCAATATTCTTGTCGTCCGACCCTTGTTTATCTAGGCATGGGCACCGAAATGTGCGGCAAGAATGCAACAGTGAAAGTGGGGCGATGAGCGACAGCAAGGTGGAACTGGGAGTCGACGGCAAGGTGATCGTGCCCGACCATGTCGCGGACGCCGTGCGGACGCTGATCGAGTGGGCCGGTGACGATCCCGAGCGCGAAGGATTACTCGATACGCCAAAACGGGTGGCGCGGGCGTGGAAGGAATATTGCAGCGGCTATGCCGACGATCCGGCGATCCATCTGGCGCGTACCTTTGAAGAGGTGGGCGGCTATGACGAGCTGGTGCTGCTGAAAGATATTCCGTTCCAGTCGCACTGCGAACATCACATGGCGCCGATCACCGGCAAGGCATCAATCGCTTATATGCCGCGCGATCGCGTCGTCGGCATTTCCAAGTTGGCGCGCGTGCTCAACGGCTATGCGCGGCGGTTGCAGGTGCAGGAGCGGCTGACTGCGGAGGTTGCGCGCTGTATCTGGGACAATCTGCATCCGCATGGCGTTGCCGTGGTAATCGACGCGCAACATGGTTGCATGACCGGGCGTGGGGTGCGGACGCCCGGCGTCGGGATGGTCACGAGCCGCCTGCTCGGCTGCTTCCTGGATGACCAGCGCAGCCGCAAGGAAGTGCTGAGTCTGATGGGATACTGACGAAGTCCCGTCGTCAGGCGGCTTGGCGCCGCCGCGCGTTTTGAAAGCCGTCGCGGCCCGTGCATCGCGCCAGCCAGGCGGTTGTTGCTTCGCCCAGCACATCGTCGGCACCCAATGTTGTCGCCAGAAAGGCGGCATAGCCGATGACGATGTCGGCGATGGTGAACCGATCCGCGACCAGCCATTTGCGTCCATCGGCCAGCGCCGCTTCGATGCTTTTGGCGCGGCCGCCGAAGAATGCCTTATAGTCGGCGACGGCTTGCGCCAGCCGTCGCTCCTCGGGCTCAACGCGCGTGTAGCGGATCATGATCGCGAGCGGGAAGGTCAGCGTCGCGTCGCTGCGGTGTAGCCAGTTGCGATAGTCCCAGTAATCGGCTTCGTCGCGCCGCACTTCGAGCGGTGTTCCTTCGGCGATGCGTTCGCAAATTGCAGCCGATTCGGTCATAAGTCGCCCGTCCTCGACCCAGCCGGGGATCGTCATCAGCGGGTTCACCGCGCGATAATCGGGCTCGAACGCGCGCGGCGGGAATTTGAGCATCCTCAGGTCGACCTCGACCCCCGCCTCTTCGACGGCCCACAGGCAGCGCAGCGAGCGGGCGTCGGGGCAGTGGTAGAGAATGGGACGCGTCATGCGGCAACCTCCTTGGGCCGGTTGATGTGGCGGCGATGTTCGCGCCAGGCGATGAACAGCCCGGACGCGACGATCAGCGGCGCCCCGACCCATGTCGTGTCAGCGGGCAGGGTACCAAAGAACCACCAGCCCGCCATAATGGCCCAGAGCAGGCTGGTGTAGTCCATCGGGATCACGACCGATACCGGGGCAAGGCGCAGCGCGCCGGTCAGCGACATCTGGACGATCGCGCCGAGGACCCCTAGCGCGATCAGGAGCAGCCATTCGGTGCCGACGTGCGGGGTGATGACAAAGGGCAGGGCGAGCCCTAGCGGTACCATCGACAGCAGGCTGAACCAGAAGACGATCGTTGCGGCATTTTCGGTACGACCAAGGTCGCGGACCGCAATCGTGATCAGCGCGGTCATGATGGCGCCCGCCAGCGCAACCAGCGTACCGATGCCATGATCGCCGCCAAAGCCCTCCGAAAAACTTGCCCACGGCGCCAGCACGACCAGCACGCCGACAAAGCCGATGATCACCGCGCTCCACCGCTGCCAGCCCGTTGCCTCGCCGAGCAACAGCGCCGCAAAGATCACCGCAAAGATTGGCACCGACAGGCTGATCGTCGTGGCCTCGGCCATCGGCAACAGGATCATCGCACCGAAATTGCACGCCATTCCGGTCAGCCCCATCAGCATCCGCCGCGTGTGGGCGCCTATACGGTTTGTCCGGAGCGAGGCAAAGCCGCCGGTCGCCTGTACCCACAGGAGCAGGAAGGGCAGGACGAGCGCCTGACGCCAGAACAGGCTTTCGACAATATGAATGCCGGCGCGGTCTACATATTTCACCACCACGAACATCAACGACAGGCTGGCCATCGCCAGCAGCCGGAGCGCAATTCCGCCGAGGTAATTTTGCGGGGCTGCGGTCGAGGCGGCGGCGGGCATCATGCAAAGTTGCGCATAACAGTCCGCTCCCAAGGCGCAAGCCGTGATCCCCCCTTGCTCCCCCTCAACAATCGGGCTAGGGGCGCACTCCGGCCTAGGGGTATAGCTCAGTTGGTAGAGCATCGGTCTCCAAAACCGAGGGTCGTAGGTTCGAGTCCTACTGCCCCTGCCAGGCCGGCCCGGGGTACATACCGGAGACATAGGTACCATATTGTACCTAAGACATGGGTGACACCCTTGCTCCGAAGGGGTTGTCGATTGTTTGTAACGTTCTTTGTTCGAGATCGATATAGCCCAGATCATATTGCATGAAGCTGACGAGCCAGATGCCGTCGTCGACTTCCTTGA
>NZ_JAIBES010000147.1 GCF_019459305.1 Sphingopyxis sp.
CATCTGCGAAAAGCCCAGGCACGAACCATCGAGGCCCTCTGGCAAGCCGTCGGCTCGATCTGCGAACTCTACTCACCAGAAGAATGCCGGAATTACCTCAAGGAAGCTGGATATGTTGCAGATTAAAAGCACGACGCTCTAGCACCAATTGCCTATTGCGATTGTGCGCGGAGAAGGTGCTGATTTCGGATCGCTACGGCGGTGCTGCCGGTTACCGGCCGTTGTTGATCGATCTGGAACTTGCGTACTTCCGCTAAGGGATGACGTTAATGCCTTCCTCTGGAATGGCGCTAAAAGACCGCATATTCAGTCAGCCAACGTAGCCCGCCCCGTAGTAAGCAATAAACGGAGGTCACGTCAGAGGGACACGATGGCTGATGCGGTCGTCATTGATGATATCCGCGAACAGAACTGTCATTCGCCAGCCTGCGATTCTTCCCTTTGGCTCGCGTAGATCGCACTTTAGCCCATCCACATCGTTCGGCAGCTCGGTTATAAATTGACTGGGCAGGGCGACGATGTTTCACTTCGTCCCAAATAAAGCCCCGTTGACCGAAAAGGGTCGATGAAGCCCTGTAATGACCCTCTAAAGCCCACGAAATCGGCCGTACTTGTGTGGGCATATCGGCATTTCCGCAAGTGTTCTGTTGATTTCAATTTGTTAACTCAGTATTCTGCGTCCTACTGCCCCTGCCAGGCTGGCGTCCCAGAGAGGCCCAAGGCGTCCCATTGAAACCAAGGAAATCAGCGGGATACAGCGTTGTTGCGTTCCAAGGCGTCCCATCCGTCCCCCTAAACTGGGGCATTTTGCAACCTAGAAGTTTCGTAAAGTCATAAAAACAATATCTTACTATTGGTTGTGAATCCCTCCTCCGCTACCAAGACGCAGTTCTTTGCCGCTCCCTCGATCCGTTCGGTATCTGAGCTCAGCTCGCATCGCAGTTCGCCCAGAGGGGCCTTTCGCCCAAAGGCGAAGCTTGCGGTCGCTGTGCGCCAGGCAGAGCTCGAACGCGGCAGTGTCGAACAGCGGCGCCTCGGCGCGGAAGCTGAAATGCTGTGGGGTGAGGCCCGATATTTCCCGCCGCGCATGATCGACGAGCAGTGTGGCAATCAGCGGGCCGTGCACCACCAGTCCGTCATATCCTTCGACGTGACGCGCATAATCGCGATCGTAGTGGATGCGATGCGCATTGAAGGTCAGCGCTGAATAACGGAACAACAGTACCGGGTCGGGGACGATGTCGCGGATCGCTTCGGCAGGTTCCTGGTCGCCTTCCGCGGTCACGATCGTCGGCGCGGTCGAAGCCGGCGCAAGGGTCGCGGCACTGCGATAGACGATATCCTGTTCCTCGCGGATCGCCGGGACGCCGTCGGAGGCAATGTCGTGCTGCAAAGTCACGAACAGCAGATCGCCACTGGCGCCGCGCTTGGCGCGGATCGCCGCGATCGTCGTGACGCGGGTGAGCGCGGCACCGACCGCGACGGGGGCGAGGAACTCGACGCGCCCGCCCGCCCACATCCGGCGGGGCAGGGGGACGGGGGGAAGCAAGCCGCCCTCGTCGCGGCGCGGGTGGCCGTCCGCGCCGATCGCCGACTGGCGCGCGTCGGGCAGGAAATAGAGCCAATGGCCGAGCGGCGGGACGGTCGCGGGGGTCGTCGCGTCATGATCGAGCAGCGCGGCGAGACCGACGAGCGGCGCTGCGGTCGCAATATCGTGCCGCGTCTCGCTCCGTCCGACCCAGTCCGAATAATCCTCCATCGCGAGCCTCAGAAACTTTTGGGAAGGCCAAGCGCGTGGGTCGCGACATGGCTCAGAATCAAATTGGTGCTGATCGGCGCGACTTGATACAGGCGCGTCTCGCGGAACTTGCGTTCGATGTCATATTCCTCGGCAAAGCCGAAGCCGCCGTGCGTCTGCACGCACATGTCGGCGGCGTACCAGCTCGCCTCCGATGCCAGCATCTTGGCCATGTTCGCCTCGGTTCCGCCGTCCTGCCCGGCGTCGAACAGCCGCGCTGCCTTGTCAACCATCTCGGCCGCCGCGGCGATCTGGACATAGGCGCGCGCGATCGGGAACTGGACGCCTTGGTTTTCGCCGATCGCCCGCCCGAATACTTCGCGCTCCTTGGCATAGGCGGTGGCGCGGTCGATGAAGAAACGCCCGTCGCCGATGCATTCGGACGCGATCAGGATGCGCTCGGCGTTCATGCCGGACAGGATGTAGCGAAAGCCCTTGCCCTCCTCTCCGATCAGATTGGCGGCGGGGACTTTGAGGTCGTCGAAGAACAGCTCGGTCGTCGCATGGTTGAGCATCGTGCGGACGGGGCGGATCGTTAGGCCGTTGCCCACCGCTTCGCGCATGTCGACCAGCAACACGCTCATTCCGTCGGATGCCTTGACGCAGTCTTCGCGCGAAGTGGTGCGGCACAGCAGTATCATCAGATCCGAATGTTCGGCGCGGCTGATCCAGATTTTCTGCCCGTTAACGACATAGTCGTCGCCAACGCGCTTGGCGAAGGTGCGGATGCGGGTGGTGTCGGTCCCGGCGGTGGGTTCGGTCACCCCGAACGCCTGCAACCGCAAATTTCCGCTTGCGATCGCGGGCAGATACGCTGCCTTCTGCGCCGCCGAGCCGTGCTTGAGCAGCGTCCCCATCGTGTACATCTGCGCATGACAGGCGCCGCCGTTGCAGCCCGAACGATGGATTTCCTCGAGCACCGCGGTTGCCGCACCCAGCCCCAGCCCTGACCCGCCCAATTCTTCGGGGATCAGCACCGACAGGAAACCCGCTTGGGTCAGGGTGCGGACAAATTCGGTGGGATAGATGCGGTCGCGGTCGAGTCTTTGCCAATATTCACCCGGAAAACCGGCGCACAGGCGGCGGACCGCCTCGCGGATTTCGGGATAGCTTTGCGGCTGGGCATCGGACATCGGCATTCGCTCTCCCTGATCGTCCGAGAAGCCTTAGGACGACGGCACGCGGCACGCCAAGATGAATCGATAGCGACGGTCCTCTTTATACGCGCTGTATATTCGGGCGATGACACCTTGGCTGCTTCAGGCGTCCCTCATGTCCGAAGTCTAGTCGTTTGTATCCGATCATCGCGGCGCCTTCGGTCGGAATCTGGTGGCGCATCGCAAGCGCGGCGGCCGTTCGCAGCTGGCGCTGACGCAGCTGCCGAAACGATCGAGCCTGATCGTGTATGAAGGCGTCCTGCACGGTCTGTTGGCTACGCATATCGAACGACTCAATGCGTATATCGAGGCTTTCGCAAGGGGGCAGGTCAGAGCGGCGCGACCGGGTCTGCAGGCTGGTCGACAGCGCCTATGTCGCCGCGACCAGCGCGAGCACGACGCCGGTCGCGACCAGCAACAGTCCGACCACTTCATGCCAGCGTACCGGATCGCGCAGGTAAAAATGAGCAAAGCCGATCGTAAAGATGACCTCCACCTGCCCGACGATCCGCACGAGCGCGGCGGGGGCCGCGGCGAAGCCGATGTACCAGCACGCCGAACCGAGTGCAGAGAGCAGGCCGACCTGGACGGACGTTTGCCATGATCGCCAGATAGCCTGCAATGTGTCGCGGTCGCGCGCGGCGACCCATCCAAGATGCAGCGCGCTCTGGACCGCCATCACGACGACCAGCGTCACCAATGCGGATCCGATGAGGTCGACCCCGGCCAGCTCTGAAGTCGCCAGCTTGATGGCGATAGCGGCACAGGCGAACATCGAACCGGCGGCGAGGCCGCAGAGCGCCGCAGGTTGACGCAGGGCCCGACCCATTTGTCGCACGGTAATGCCTTGCCCGACCAGTGCGAGCACCAGTACCCCCGCGACGCCCACCATTATACCGATCCAGGCGAGCAAAGGCAGATGCTCGTCGAGCAGTACAGCCGTCACCAGTGCAACCTGGATCGCCTCGGTCTTGGAAAAAGCGGTGCCGACGACGAAGCCGCGATGGCCAAACGACATGATCAGCAGGATCGTTCCGGCCATCTGGGTTACTGCGCCAAGCGTCGCGGCACGCCAGAAATCTGTTGTCAGTTCCGGAACGCCAACGTCCTGAAGTGCGAGCCATGCCGCGGCGAAAATGACGGCAAAGGGCAGGCCGTAAAGGTAGCGCACCAGGCTGGCGCCACTGATGCTGAGCTGCGAACGCAACCGCTGCTGGAGCGCGGTGCGCCACGCCTGGAAAAGGCCGCCGAGCAGCGATGCGGGAAGCCAGATCGGGCTCATGCCGCGGGACGATCACGATCGGGCAAATCGCCGAATATCGCCATATCCTGGACGTGCCGCGCGTTGATGCCGTGCGCCGGAGCTGCAGAGACATGCTTGTCGATCACATCCGTCTCGCAATTCATCGCGTTCACCAGGTTGCCGTGTCGAAGCGGAAGCGCAGGCACGGAATAGGCTTGCCGACAACGCCTGACCACCTATATAAGTTAGCTATCTAAGTATTTTTATGTGCGAGGCAAGACCAATCGATGACCCGGCCTTTACCGCGCACGCTTTACGACAAAGTCTGGGATTCCCATGCCGTCGCCGACGACGATGGCGAGACGATCCTGTATGTCGACCTGCACCTGCTGCACGAAGTGACATCGCCGCAGGCTTTCGCGGGATTGGCGGCGGCTGGGCGACCGGTGCGCCGTCCCGAGCGCGCTCTGGCGCTCTTCGATCATAATGTGCCGACCGAAGGGCAGGCGTTGGGTCCGGCTGGTGTCGCGGACATCGAGGCGCGTTGCCAGCTCGAGGCGCTGGAGGCCAATGCCCGGCAGTTCGGGATCGAAAACTTCCCGATGGGCGATCCGCGCGGCGGGATCGTCCATGTCGTCGGTCCGGAACAGGGGCGCTCGCAGCCGGGAATGACGATCGTATGCGGTGACAGCCATAGCTCGACCCACGGTGCGTTCGGCGCACTCGCATTCGGCATCGGGACGTCGGAGGTCGAACATGTGCTCGCGACGCAGACGATCCGCCAGCGCCGGTCGCGGAACATGCGGGTCTGGATCGACGGGCGCTTGGGCGAGCATGTCCATGCCAAGGATCTGGCGCTGCACCTGCTCGGCCGGATTGGCGTCGACGGGGCGACGGGGCATGTGATCGAATATGCGGGGCCAGCCGTCCGAGCGCTGTCAATGGAAGGACGGATGACGCTGTGCAATCTCAGCATCGAGATGGGCGCGCGCGCCGGATTAATTGCGCCGGATGCGGTCACGATTGCCTATCTCGCGGGCCGTCCGGCTGCACCGCGCGGGAAGGCATGGGATGAGGCGTTGCTGCGGTGGCAGTCGCTTGTCACCGACCCGGACGCAGTCTTTGATCGGGACCTAAGGATTGATGCGGGCGACGTCGCGCCGATGGTCAGCTGGGGCACGAACCCGTCGCAGGTCGTCCCGATCGAGGGGCGGATTCCCGACCCCACCACTTTGGGAACGCTGGACGCCCGGCATGCCGCCAAACGGGCGCTAGCCTATATGGCGCTGGTGCCGGGCGCGCCGATCGCCGGAACGCCGATCGATCGCGTATTTATCGGCAGCTGCACAAACAGCCGGATCGAAGATCTGCGCGTCGTCGCAGACGTCGTTCGCGGCCGCCGCGTTGCGCCCCATTTGCGTGCGATGGTGGTGCCAGGGTCGGGGCTCGTGAAGCGGCAGGCCGAGGCTGAAGGCATTGATGCAATTTTGCGCACCGCGGGTTTCGACTGGCGCGAGCCCGGATGTTCGATGTGCGTGGGGATGAACGCGGATCGGCTGCAGCCGGGCGAGCGCTGCGCGGCGACGTCGAACCGAAATTTTGAAAATCGGCAGGGTCGCGGCGGCCGGACCCATTTGATGAGCCCGGCGCTTGCTGCCGCCAGCGCCATCGCGGGGTGCATCGCCGATCCGGCTAGTCTCGGCTAGTTGCTCTCCTCAAAGCGGATGATCGCCGCCTCGAGCCGTATCGTGCGGGCTATATCGTCGAGACCTTCGATCAATGTCCTCCGATCGTCGGGGTCAATATCGAACGCCATAATCGCGCCCGAAGCCAGCAGGATCCGTTGCCCGATCAGGTCGATGGTGATGAGCGCATGGTGAGCGCGCGCGATCTCGTCCCGAAGTTGCTCGCACAAATTGTCGGACAAGCGGACGAGCAACAGCCCGTTCTTGCGCGCATTGCTCGAAAATATGTCGCCGAAGCTCGGCGCGATGACGCATCGGATACCAAAATCGGTCAATGCCCACACAGCATGTTCGCGCGAGGAACCACAACCGAAATTGCGGTCGGCGATCAATATCTGTGCGCGGCTCCAGGGGGCGCGGTTCAGGATGAAATCGCCGCGCTCGGTGCCATCGACGTTGAAGCGCAGCTCCCGAAAAAGATGTTGGCCAAGGCCCGTCCGCGTCAGCGCTTTCATATAGCGCGCGGGAATAATCATGTCGGTATCGACATTTGCCAGCGCGAGCGGCGCCGCGACCGCAGTCAGCTGGGTGAATTTCTCCATAAGACCTCGCTTAATAACTTAGTAATCTAAGTATATCCGAAACCGTCCTTTGTCCACCGCCGTCGGGGCACCGAACCATATTGCCGGAGGAATCATAGGGCTCTAAGGTTCATGCAAAGGGGACGATCTTTGGCAAAGCAGCATGGCGGTTTCCGGCATCCGGCGGAATATTATACCAATCCGGAAAACAGCATCGGCTATCTTGCCCGGATCGTGTTCCGGTCCTTTTCGCGGCTGCTTGAGCGCGGGACACTGACGCATGATGTGTCCGCCGGCCAGTGGCGCTTCCTCCGCCAATTGTGGCGCGAGGACGGGATTACCCAGCGCGAGCTCAGCGAACGTGTCGGCATGCGCGAACCGACGACCGTGGTGGCGCTGAAAGGGTTGGAGAAAGCCGGTTTCATTACACGCAAAAAGACCGACGATGACCGGCGCAAGACCTTCATCTACCTGACCCCGCACGCCAAGAAGCTGGAACTGATCC
This sequence comes from Sphingopyxis sp., assembly GCF_019459305.1. GTDB lineage: Bacteria > Pseudomonadota > Alphaproteobacteria > Sphingomonadales > Sphingomonadaceae > Sphingopyxis. The sequence goes on from NZ_JAIBES010000147.1 coordinate 6,970, forward strand.
TCGCGCCGATGAATGCCGAAGTCCACGAGGTTGCGACCCGGGGAATGAGCGATGAAGAGGTCGAAGCACTGCAAAAACTGTTGCGCCGCGTCATCGACAATCTAGCCGATGAGACGGCCAAACTTTCGACGCTGTCCGACATCAAGGCATAGGCTGGCTATTGCGCTCCTACGCCAAAATAGATTAGCATACTAATCAATTTGACGGGAGGGAAGATTGACCAGGATTGCAGTCGTCGTCGGCAGCACGCGCAACGGATCGTTTAACCGGGCGCTAGGAAAGGTGGCGATCGCGGCACTTGAATCTCAGGGCGCGACCGTCGCCGATGTCGATCTTGCCACCTTCGATCTGCCGCTTTATTCTGCCGCGCTCGAGGCCAGTGATTTTCCGGCCGACGCCGTGCGACTGAAGGCGTTGTTCGCGGCGCAGGACGGCCTGTTGTTCATCTCGCCCGAATATAATGGCTCGATAACGCCGCTGCTCAAGAACGCGATCGACTGGGCTTCGCGGCCAACCGGTGACGAAGGGCTTGTCGCACTTACCGCTTATCGCGGCAAGGCCAGCGCCGTTATGTCGGCATCAATCAGCCCGTTTGGCGGACTGCGTGGATTGATGCACCTGCGCCAGATTCTGTCGACGATTCAAACGCTGGTCATTCCAGAACAGGTCCTGATCCCCAATGCGCATACTGCGTTCGGCGACGACGGGCGGTTGAAGGAGGCTCTGCCCGCATCGCTGGTCGAGATGACCACCGCGCGCCTGGTTACGGTCGCCCAGGCGCTTGCTGCATAGGAGACCGACGCTAGGCCTGGCGTTCGATATTGTCGCCCCAGTCGGCTTCGAGTGTTTCAAGCAGCGCGTTGAAGCGGTCGCGACCCAACCGGTCGGCCAGCTGATCGGCAAGCGCGTCCATCGCACGCTGGGCGTCGCGCCGCATGCGCGCGCCGGTATCGGTCAGCGACACGATCATGTGGCGCCGGTCGTCCGGATCGGGTGCGAGCTCGACGATGCCCAGTTTCGCCATCTGGTTGATCGTGCTGTGGATCGCCTGACGTGAAATACCAACATTGCGCGCGATGTCCGACGGTCGAACGATGCCGCTGACGATATTGGTCATGATCATGGATTGCGGACGGCTGACGTCGGGCCAGCCGCGCTCGTGCAGCCGCGCTTGCAAGCCTTCGTCGAGCCAGCAGAACCGCTGAAACAAAGCAATGATGAGTTGATTGGTGCGCATGTTACGCCGACGATAATCCCTGTCGCCGACTGTTCGCCAGCGCAGCTACGGTAGAAGAGCGTGGCAGGCGAAGCAAGGCAGAGCGGCGTTGCAATGAAGAAAATACTTAGTATACTATCTTTTGTGACGTGATGGGAGAGGAACACCGCATGGACGGGTTGATGCAGAACGTGCCTCTGACGGTCGACCGGATCATCGACCATTCGGCGGCCTGGCACGGCGCGCGCGAAATTGTGTCGCGCGATGCCGAAGGGCGCGTGACCCGGTCGACCTATGCCGTCGTTCATGCCGACGCGAAACGCGTATCGAACGCGCTGGCAGGCGATGGTATCAAACCCGGCGACCGCGTCGCGACGATGGCGTGGAACGGAGCGCGGCATCTTGCTGCATGGTATGGCGCGGCGGGAATGGGGGCGGTACTCCACACGCTCAATCCGCGACTGTTCCTCGAACAAATCGCCTACATCGCGAACCATGCGGGCGACCGGTTGCTGATCGCCGATCCGGCGACCGCAGATCTCGTCGAACAATTGCTGCCGCAGGTGCCGTCGATCGAGAAGGTGATCTTTTTCTGCGATGCGGCGTCAATGCCCGATACGAGCTTCGCCGCCGTGGCGTTCGACGACTGGATCGCCGGCGCGCCAGCCGACTATGACTGGGGCGGCTTCGATGAAAATGCCGCGTGCGGGCTTTGCTACACCAGCGGAACGACGGGCAATCCCAAGGGGGTGTTGTATTCGCACCGATCCAACTATATCCACGCGCTGATGACCTTGCAGCGCGACGCGCTCGCGCTTTCGGCGCGCGACACGGTGCTGCTGGTCGTGCCGATGTATCATGCCAACGCCTGGGGGGTGGTCTATTCGGCGCCTGCCGTGGGGGCGAAGCTGGTGTTGCCCGGACCTCGGATGGACGGCGAATCGATCTATAATCTGATTGAGAATGAGGGGGTCACCTATTCGGCCGCGGTACCAACTGTGTGGCAGATGTTGCTGCAATATATGCAGGAAAATGAAAAACGATTCACCACATTGGAGCGTGTCACGATCGGCGGATCGGCGTGCCCCGAATCGATCATCCGCACCTTCCGCGACGACTATGGCGTGGACGTCATCCAGGGTTGGGGCATGACCGAAACGTCGCCACTCGGCACTGTTTCGGTACCCAATGCCTCCGTCGCCGCCAAATCGGACGACGAGCAGATGCGGTACAAGCTGAAGCAGGGGCGGCTGCTGTGCGGACTCGAGATGAAACTGGTCGATGATGCTGGCAATCGCCTGCCGCACGACGGCAAGACGCCCGGACGACTGATGGTCAAGGGGCCGACGATCGCGGCCGCCTATTATGGCGGCGAGGGCGGCGATGTGCTCGACGCCGAGGGTTTCTTCGATACCGGCGATGTCAGCACCGTCGATAGCGAGGGCTATATGCAGATCACCGACCGTGCGAAGGATGTCGTGAAGTCGGGTGGCGAATGGATCAGCTCGATCGAGATCGAAAATATCGCGATGGGCTACGATGCGGTGGCCAATGCTGCCGTCGTCGGCGTTGCGCATCCCAAGTGGGATGAGCGCCCGATCCTGCTTTGCCAGCTCAAGGATGGTGCAAGCGCTTCGGCCGATGACCTTCGCGCCTATCTCGACGGCAAGATTGCACGCTGGTGGATGCCCGATGATGTGCTGTTCGTAAACGAGATCCCGCTGGGGCCGACCGGCAAGATCGACAAGAAGGCGATCCGCGCGGGGCTAGAGGGCTATACATTGCCCTTTGACGCCAGCCGCTGATCAAAACCATAAACAGGAGAGACGATGATGGACCCCAACGGGATCGAGGGACTGGACGCGCAGTTTATCGGATTGGTGTCGCCGACGGCGCCGCGCATTCAGGCGGGCGGGCACCCGTGCCAGGGCATCTATTGGACCCAAAGCGGTCAGCGGCCAAAGGTGGCGATCATTGCCACCCATTATAACGTCGATTTTTCCGAACATTATATTGCTCCCTGGTTTGCGCGGCAGGGTTTTGGCTTCCTTGGCTGGAACACGCGCTATCGGGGGGCAGAGGACCAGTTTCTGCTCGAACATGCCGTGCTCGATATCGGGGTCGGGATGAAATGGCTGAAGGAAGAAGCCGGGGTCGAGCAGATCGTCATCCTTGGCAATTCAGGCGGTGGATCTCTGATGGGCGCGTATCAGGCCGAAGCGATCGCGCCGACGCTGACCGATCGTCTGCCTGCTGCCGGGCAGGACGCACTGGCGCAGCTCATCAAGGGTGATCTTTACATCAGCTTCAACGCGCACCAGGGGCGCCCCGAAGTGCTCACCGACTGGATGGACGCATCGGTGATCGATGAGAATGATCCGGTCGCCACAGACCCCGAACTCGACCCGTTTAATCCGGGCAATGGTCCGCCCTACTCCGATGCCTTCATTGCCAAATATCGGGCTGCGCAGCGCGCGCGCAACCAGCGGATCACCGATTGGGCGAAAGCCGAGTTGGCGCGCCTCAACGCGGCTGGCATCCCCGACCGTATTTTCCCGATGTTCCGATGCTGGGGCGATATCCGCTGCGTCGATCCGGCGATCGACCCGTCGGATCGCAAGCCCAACTGGTGCTATCGCGGTGATCCGGCGGTCGCGAACCGCACACCGAGCATCGGCCGCGCCAATACGCTGAAGACCTGGCTCAACATGTGGAGCCTCGAAACCTCGCCCTGCCAAGGGCAGCCGCACCTCGCCAAGCATGATACGCCCGCGCTCGTCGTACAAGGGACGGCCGACACGGGCGTTTTTCCGAGCGACGCGCGCAAGATCTTTGATTTCCTGGGCTCCAGCGACAAGACGCTCGAACTTGTTCCTGGCGCGCATTATTTTGAAGATTCGATCGAAGAGCGCCACAATGCCGCCGACCTTGTCGGCGCCTGGATCCGGGAGAAGCTTTGACGTGACGGCTGGCGCCAACATCGCCGACGACTTGCGTGCCGCCGGATTGGTGGGCGAGGGGGATGTCGTCCTGGTTCCGCTCGCCGGCGGCGTGTCGTGCGACGTATGGAAAGTCGAAACGCCCGATGGACCAATCGTCGTGAAACGCCCGCTCGCACAATTGCGCGTCGACGCCGAATGGCACGCGCCGGTCGAGCGCGGCCAGAGCGAAGTGCGCTGGCTGAGGCGCGCGCGCGCGGTCAATACGTCGATCGTTCCCGAAGTGCTCGCCGAACTGCCCGGCTATGGCTTTGCGATGCGCTTCCTGCCCGGCGCGCCGGTGTGGAAGGACGAACTGATCGCGGGGCGTGTCGATGCGGCCTTTGCGGGCGCCGTGGGCAGCAGTCTTGCCGCGGTTCATTCGGCGACAGCGAATAACGCCGTCGACCGCGACGCGTTCGCGACCGACGCGATGTTTCGCGCGCTGCGGATCGACCCGTTCCTGCTTTATGTGGCGCAAAAGGATGCCGAGGTGGCATCGGCGCTTTACGCGCTCGCCGACGATCTGGCGTCGCGCAAGCTTGCGCTCGTTCACGGCGATGTCAGCCCCAAAAATACCCTTGTCGGCGCGGATGGTCCCGTTTTTCTGGACGCCGAATGCGCGGTTTATGGCGATCCGGCGTTCGACCTCGCCTTCTGCTCGACGCATCTGCTTCTGAAAGCGCTATGGTTGGGCGACGCGCGCCTGACAGAAGCTGCGACCGCGCTCGTCGCGGCCTATCGCGCGGGTGTCGACTGGGAGGATGCCGACGAGATGTTCCACCGGGCAGGCAAGCTCACCGCTGCGCTGCTCCTCGCGCGCGTCGAGGGCAAGTCGCCCGCGCCTTATCTCACCGACCTCGAACAGCGGCGTATCGTGCGCGACCAGGCACGCGCGCGGCTGCTCGCGCCGCAGCCGGTGGACACACTCGTCGCCCGATGGAAAAGGACATTCGCATGACGTCGCGTATCGCCTCGGTCACTGGTCGCCAGCTCTGGGATTCGCGCGGGCGCCCGACGGTCGAGGCTGAGGTTCACCTCGAATCGGGTGCGATCGGTCGCTCGATCGCCCCGGCCGGCGCCTCGCGCGGCGCGCATGAGGCGATCGACCTGCGCGATGGTGGCGACGTATTCGGGGGCTTTGGCGTAAACCGCGCGGTTGCAGGCATCGGGGCCGAGATCGCGGGCGCCATCACCGGCATGGATGCCCGCGATCAGGCGGGTGTGGACAATATGCTCTGCGATCTCGACGGCACGCCGAACAAGGCGCGCCTTGGCGCGAACGCGATCGTGGCGGTGTCGATGGCGGTGCTCCATGCGGCCGCAGCGGATGCCCGCGAACCGCTATGGCGCTATCTGGCGGATAGGAAAAAGGTGCGCGTCCCGCTCCCCGAAATCCAGATTTTCGGCGGTGGCGCGCACGCGGGGCGGCGCACCGATGTGCAGGATTTCATGGTGATGTGCCCAAAGGCGGGCAGCTTTCGCCGCGCGCTTGAAATCACCGATGATGTCTACCGCGCCGCGGGCCGGTTAATGGAGGCAAAAGGGCCGCTGTCGGGGGTTGCCGACGAAGGTGGCTGGTGGCCGAACTTCGCGTCGAACGAGGATGCACTCGATACGCTGACCCGCGCGATCGATGCGAGCGGGCATCGCGCGGGCGACGATGTCTTCATATCGCTCGACATCGCGGCGAACGAACTTGGGGATGCCGACGGTTATACGCTCGCGCTCGACGACGGGCGGCTGTCGGGCGAGGAAATGGCCGCGCGCATTATTGCGTGGTCAAAGCGCTATCCGATCCTGTCGATCGAAGACCCCGCGGGACAGGACGACTGGACGACGATGGCGGCGGTGACAGCGGCGGTGGGCGAGTGCGTGCAGATCATTGGCGACGACGTGCTCGTTACCAATGCGGCGCGCGTCGAACGCGCTGCCGAGGCGGGGGTGTGCAACGCCGCACTGATCAAGGTCAACCAGGTCGGCACGGTGACCGAGGCGAAGGCGGCGCTCAACGCCGCCGTTGCCCGCGGCTGGGGGGCAATCGTTTCGGCGCGCTCGGGCGAGAGTGAGGATGTCACCATTGCGCACCTCGCGACCGGCTGGGACGCGGGGCAACTGAAGGTTGGTAGCTTTACCCGCTCCGAACGGATGGCCAAGTGGAACGAGATGTTGCGGATCGAGGAAGCGATCGGCACCGACGCCGAGTTTGCGGGCTTTTCAGCCTTCGCCGGATCGATCGGCCGGGTAAACGCATGATCGTCCTCCACGCGCGCCCGAGCCCCGGCTTTCGCGAGGCGGTCGATGCGATCTTCGGCCCCGGCACCGTAGTCCATGTCGACGAGGCGGCGCCGCTCGCCGACGTCGCGGACGAGGTTACCGCGTTGCTCCACGTCCTCACTCCGGTCACGCCGGAATTCATCGCCTCGGCACCCAAGCTCAAACTGATCCAGAAGCTTGGCGTCGGGGTAAACACCATCGCGCTCGACGCGGCGCGCAATCATGGCGTCGCGGTGTGCAATATGCCGGGCACCAACAGCCAGGCGGTCGCGGAAATGGCGCTGTCGCTGATGATGGCGGTGCTCCGCCGTACCTGTTTCTTCGATGCGCGGACGCGCGCGGGGGAGGGGTGGAGCGCCGACCCGTCCGAGCTCGACAGCGTCGGCGAAATAGCCGGGCGCACCGTCGGCCTCGTCGGTTTCGGCCATTCAGCGCAGCGCCTCGCGCCGGTACTCGCGGCGCTGGGGGCGAAGGTCGTTTATACCGCGCGCAGCCCTCGCGACGCGCCTTATGACTATTGGCCGCTCGACCGGCTGCTCGCGGAGAGCGACATCGTCTCGCTGCACATCCCGCTGACCGAAGATACGCGTGCCAGTGTCGATCCCTTCGCGATGAAAAGAGGCACGGTGCTGGTAAACACCGCGCGCGGCGAACTGGTCGACGAGGCGCGGCTGGTTGAGGCGCTGACTTCGGGACATCTGCGCGGCGCGGGGCTCGACGTTTTCGCCGAAGAGCCGCTGCCGCGCGGCAATCCGCTGCTCGGCCTGCCGAACGCGGTGCTCGCGCCGCATATCGCCTGGCTCACCCCCGAAACGCTCGTGCGCAGCCTGACGGTGGCGCATGAGAATTGCCGTCGGGTTGCGGCCGACGAACTTCTCCTGCATCAGGTGGTCTGATGTCCCTCCCCGTCGTCCTCATCACCGGTCAGCTCCTCACCGATGCCGTGTGGCAACCCTTGCTCGAAGCCTGGCCTGACCGCGAGGTGATCGTTGCCGACAACCGCAGCGACGACACGATCGAGGGTTTGGCGCAGCGCCTGCTCGATAACGCTCCGGCGAAGTTTGTGCTGATTGCTCACGCGATGGGCGGCTTTGTGGCGTTCGAGGTGATGCGCCGCGCGCCCGAGCGCGTTGCGAAGCTCGCGCTCATCTCGACGCTCGCTTCGGCCGACGGTCCGGCGCAGACCGCGCGGCGGCAAGGCTATATCGACCTTGTGGAGAGCGGACGTTTCGACCAGGTGGTCGAGGCGCGTATCCCGATCCTGTTCCCCGAAACAAAGCGCAACGACGAGCACCTGCTCGGCATCGCGCGGCAGATGGCGGCCGATACCGGCGCCGAGACCTTCCTTGCCCAGCAGCGCGCGATCATGGCGCGCATCGACAGCCGCCCGCGGCTCAGAGAGGTTTCAGTGCCGACCTTGTTGATCTGGGGAGAACAGGACGGCATTACCAGCCGCGCGCATCATGAGGAGATTTTGGGAGCGATTGCGGATGCACGGTTGGAGGTGATCGCGGGCACCGGCCATTTGCCAACGCTCGAAGCACCCGGGGTGGTGGTGCCGTTGCTCACCGATTTCATCGACGCATAGCAGTCGTCATTGCTTCGCTGCGCTCCTCGCAATGACGAAGTCAGCTTATTTCAACTCCGCCCGCACAATCGCCGTTCCGTCGACCATCGACCTCAGCTTCGCTTGGCTATGCTCGCGGCTGTGATATTTCATCCCGCAATCGGGCGCGATCCATAGTCGCTCGGCGTCGACATAGCGCAGCGCCTCGCGGATGCGGCCTGCCACGACCTCGGGGGTTTCGACATCGGGTATCGACAGGTCGAGCACGCCATACATGATTGTCTTCGTCGGCAGTTCGGCCAGGATCGAGGGGTCGAGCCCCGGCTGCGCTGCTTCGATCGAGATCACATCGACATTTGACGCTTCAAGCTCGGCGAGAAAGTCATAGGCCTTGGGCTTTGGCCCCGTCGCGCCTGCGCCATGGTGGACCATCGCATAGCCGAAGCAGATGTGAAGTGCAGTCATCCCACCGACGCCATCAAGCGCGCGGTTGATCGCTTCGATCGCGTACGCGTTCGCTTCGGCGGCGCGCGCCTGCAGATAGGGTTCGTCGAGCTGGACCACGTCAACGCCCGCGGCGAACAGATCCCTGACCTCGGCATTGACCGCATCGGCGTAATCCATCGCCAGCGACCTTGCGTCCGGATACCAGTCGTTCTGTGCCTGCTGCGTCATCGTGAAGGGGCCGGGCAGGGTGAGCTTGACCGGCCTTTGCGAATGGCGGCGGAGGAAGGCTGCGTCCTGCGCCTCGATCGGCGCCACGCGGCGGACAGGGCCCGAGACGAGGGGCACCGGATTGGCATTGCCAGTGCGGTCGATCGCCGTGCCGTGCTTTTCGGTATCGATCCCGGAAAGCGCGGTCGCGAGCCGGTTCGAATAGCTTTCGCGGCGCATCTCGCCGTCACCGATGATGTCGATGCCGAGCTCCTCCTGGTCGCGGATCGCCATCAAGGTCGCGGCTTCCTGCGCGTCCGCGAGCCAGGGCTGCGGGATGCGCCACAAGGTTTCGGCGCGGACGCGCGGCGGCAGGCTGGCCTTCAGTCGTTCGCGGTCGATCAGCCAGTCTGGCTGGGGGTAGCTTCCGACGATGGTTGTGGGCAGGATGGGGTGGTTGAACAAGGCCGGTCCTCTTGAATTTTAGGCTGGCCAAGCATTTGCTTAGTATTCTATCTAATTCAAGTCGAAACGACAGTTGGGAGAGCGAAATGATCGATCTGGAGGCCATCCGGACGCTGGCGGATATTCCGGCGGCGCAGGCGCGCGTGCGCGGGCAGGCGACGGCGGTGAAATTCGGGGATCGCGAAACGAGTTTTGCTGAACTGGATGCAGCGTCGAACCGCATCGCCAACGCGCTTGCTGCGGCGGGTGTTGCGCCCGGTGATCGTGTTTCGGCGCTGACCAAGAACCACGATAGCTGGTATCCGCTTTTCTTTGGCGCCGCGCGGGCGCGCGCCTGCTTTGCGCCGATCAATTGCCGCCTTGCGCCGGCCGAGATCGGCTTCATATTGGGTGACGCTGCACCGAGCCTCCTGTTCGTAGGCGAGGATTTCTTCGACTGCGCCCTCGCCGCGATCGCGGAACTGGCCGCGCCGCCGCGGCTGATCGCACTTTACGGCGCGCATCCGCTGTTCGAGCCGTTCGACGCCTGGCTGGGTGAGGCATTCTACGCCCGGATCGCCGATACGCCGCAACTGACCGATGATGTGCTTCAGCTCTATACGAGCGGCACCACCGGGCTGCCTAAAGGCGTTGTGCTCACCAACGCCAACTACCGCACCTTCCTTGAGGCCGCGACCAAGGTCGACGGCTTTGCCTATGGGGAGGACGAGACAGTGATGATTGTCATGCCCCTCTTTCACGTCGCGGGCACCAATGTCAGCTTTTCGGGCCTGGCCCAGGGCGGGCGCCTCGTGCTCGTCAAGGATTTCACCGCTGCCGACGCGGTACGCATGGTGCGCGAAGAGGGTGTCGCCCACGCCTTTCTCGCCCCTGCAATGATCCAGATGATGCTGCTTGATCCGTCGGCGGGCGCGGGAGGCTATCCGCAGCTTAAGTCGATTGCCTATGGCGCCTCGCCGATCGCCGAGGATGTGCTGCGCCGGGCGCGCGCGACCTTCGGTTGTGATTTCGTCCAATTTTACGGCATGACCGAGTCTGCGGGCGGCGGTTCCTATCTGTCGCCGCGTGATCACGACCTGCCGGGCAAGCTGACTTCGTGCGGCAAGCCCTGGCCAGGCGCCGCGATGGCGATCCTCGACGGCGGAGGCCGCGAATTGGGCGACGGCGAGATTGGCGAGATCGCGATCCGCGGCGGTATCGTGATGAAGGGCTACTGGAACCGGGCGACGGCGACCGGGGAAACCCTCGCGGGCGGCTGGCTCCACACCGGCGACGTCGGCTACCGCGACGCCGACGGTTTCTATTACGTCCACGACCGCATCAAGGACATGATCGTGTCGGGCGGCGAGAATATCTATCCGGCCGAGGTTGAAAGCGCGATCATGGGCTGTCCGGGCATTGCCGACGTCGCGGTGATCGGGGTGCCTGACGACAAATGGGGCGAGGGGGTAAAGGCGCTGATCGTCGCTGCCGCGGGTGCCACCGTTGATCCCGCCGATGTCATCGCCTGGGCGCGCGCGCGTATCGCGGCATACAAGGTGCCCAAGAGCATCGAATTTATCGACGCGCTGCCGCGCAACCCGTCGGGCAAAGTGCTCCGCCGCGAACTGCGCGCACCTTATTGGGAAGGCCGCGACAGAGCGGTGGGATAGTCATGAACGACTGGTTTGGGATGAAGCCCGTCATCACGATAAAGAACCCGGCCAAGGACCGCGTTCAGGCAATCCCCGGCCGAGTGTCAGGAATGTTGTTTATTCCGCGGGCACCGGGGTGCGGCCGGTGATCATGCCCGCGGCCCTGGTGCCATCGGCCTTCATCGGGTCATGCGCGACGTCGCGGGCGTCAAACGTCTTGGTCCACGCGGCGAATTCCAGACAAACCCCGTCGGGATCGAAGAAATAGACCGATCGCACAAAGACGTCGTCGTTCATTTCATCCGACGATTGCGTCGGCGAATCGTCGTGGTTCAGCACCTTGGTCACCGGCACCCCCTTTTCGATCAGGCGCTGGTAATATTCATCGAAGCGCTCGGCGGGGACGTTGATCGCGATATGGTTCATCGAACCATGCGCCGACACGAAGCTGCCCTGCGTCGGCAGAGCGGCGGGGGCTGAAATGCCGGGAACGGCCTCGGGCGCATCGGGGAACCAGAAAAAGGCCAGGCTGTCGCCATTGCCCATATCAAAGAAGAAATGCTGGCCACGGCCGCCAGGCAGGTCGATTGTCTTGGTCAGCGGCATGCCCAAGATGTCGCGATAGAATTCAACCGTCTTCGCCATATCCTTGCACACCAGCGCGAGGTGATTGACCCCGCAAAATTCGAACTCTTTGTTGGTCGCCATCATCCGTCTCCTTATGCGTTAAGTGGGCTGGGCGCTGGGTCGGCTTTTCATCCGCTCGTACCAGCGCTGGACATTCTTTGCGGCGGCGTCGATCGGTTGTCCGACCGTTGTGCCGAAATCGAGAAAGGCGAACAGCATCACGTCGGCGAGGGACAGCGCGTCGCCCGCGATGAACCCGCGATCGGCGATCAGCGGATCGAGCCACCGAATCCCATCCTGGGCGGTTTCTTTCAGCCCCGCGGCAGCTTCGGGCAGGCAGCGGAGCCGCGATTCGAACAGCGGTAAACCTTCCGCAAAACGAAAGCCGTTCGTCAGCGGCTCGCAAATCTTCAGGTCGACGCGGCGCGTCCACATACGCGTATTGGCGCGCGCTTCGGGTGTCGAGCCGATCAGGGCCGGATCGGGGAAACGCTCTTCCAGATATTCACAGATCGCGGTGACTTCGCAGAGGATAGTGCCATCGTCGAGTTCGAGCGCGGGCGTCTGCCCCGCGGGGTTCACATCGACATTATACGGCGCCCGTCGATTCTCGCCGTCGCGTAGGTCGACCATGACCTCCGGCATCTCGATGCCTTTTTCGGCCATGAACAGTTTCACAACACGCGGGTTGGGTCCGACACTGTTATAAAATTTCATTATATACTCTCCAAATTGAGAGTGCCATCGTCCGCCGTAATTGTCAATTAAATTGACGATTACGGCTCGCTGTTTCGCAGCAGCTCTGGCGCGTTGCCGTCCCGGCTATTCCCCGGCGGGCCGCGGCGCACTCAGGAAGTCGGCCGCGCTGAATCCTTCCGGCGCCGCGATTTCGACGATCGGATCTTCGCGTGCGTCATATTCCATCCGCAGCGCGCGCGTGATCACTGCGTGCATGTCGTAAAGGCATGTGATGTAGGTGAATTCAAAAATTTGCTCGTCGTTCCAGAAGGTCTTGAGCTTGTCGAAAACCTCGAGCGGGACGCGGCCGCCGGCCTGACTCAGACAATCAGCATAGGCCAGTACGGTGCGTTCCTGCTCATTATAGCAGTCGGCGACCTGCCAGTGGGCGATGGCCGCGATCTTTTCGTCGCTGACGCCCAGGCCGCGCAGTGACTTGCAGTGCTGCGAAAAGACGAACTGGCTGCCCTTGACCCAGCCGGCGCGTGTCTGGCCCAGCTCGCGCAGCACCGGATCGATCGTGCGGGCTGGGTTGCGATAAACGGCGAAGCCCTTGACGGCATGCTCGAAAATGTCGGGTGACAGCGCGAACACTGTCCACCAGTCGCCCGGTGTGCCGGTCGCGGTACCAGGTTCCGCAACCGGGTCGCGGTCGCCGAACAGGCGGTTGTAATAGGCAAGAACGGTCTCGTCGGTGACCTCCGAACGGGGAACCTGGCGCAGGACGGGCATGATTAACTCCTCAGGCGTTCGCAAATTTGCGGAATTCGGCGACATGTGCGCTGTCGAAATATTCGTCGAGCCGCGTGATTTTGCCATTTTCGACCTTGCAGATGATTGCGCAGGGAAGGCGCACCGGAACGTCGTCGTGGACACGTACACCCTTCAGAACATGCTGCTGCACGAATCCGCCGGGGAACACGGTGAGCTGACGGTCGGCATATTCGCGATTCTTGATGCGCGAGGCCATGCCGGTCAGTGTCTGGGCTGTCTGGTCGCGCGTCACGATCAGTTCGTCGGTATTGTGCCAGATCTTGGCATCGGCGGTGAAAGTCTCGCGCATCGTTTCGATGTCGCCGGCCTCGATCGCGTTGAAAAATCGCGTCGCCATTGCGCGGATGTCGTCCTGCTCTGCCATCATCTGCTCCTTATGCCTTGGCGCCGAACATGCAGCCACCGTTGGCGGCAATCAGTCCGTCGATATCGTCGCCTCGATAGCCGGGGTCGGCCGAGGGGCCAAAAGATGACAGCATGTCCCGTGTCACCAGTTCGGCCATGCTTTTCCATTCCGGATGGGTGAAGATCCAGTATTCGTCCCTTTCGATCGCTTCGACGACGCGCGCGCCGACCTTGTCGGGCGACATGCCACCAGCGAGGACGCCTTGCATCGCATGGCTGGTCGCCGCGGCGTCGTCCGTCTCTTGCTCGACGGGCCGCAGGTCGCGCGTTGTCTCAACTATCCGCGTTGCCGACATGCCGGGCATCAGCACCGAAACGCCGACGCAGCTTGGACCCAGCTCGTTGCGTAGCGCCATCGCGATGCCCAGCGTCGCATATTTCGAACTGATGTAGGCAACCGAGATCGGCGGCGGCACGATCGCCACCATCGACGACGTAATGACCAGATGACTGGGTTCGCCGCTCGCCTTCATCTCACCCAGAAAGGTGCGGCAGGCGTAAAGATGCGCGTGGGCGTTGACCGCATAATTCCAGCGCCAGACGTCGGTGTCATATTGCTCGAAGGCTCCCGATCCGCCGCCGACCCCGGCATTGCTGAACAGGATACGCACCGCGCCGAAGTCGCGCGCTTTGGCTCCTGCCGCTTCCCAGCTGTCTTCGCTGGTAACGTCGAGTTGCAGGCCCAGCGCGTTGGCACCTTGCTGACGCAGTTCTGCTGCTGCTGCCGCTGCGCGGGCGCCGTCGATGTCCGCCAGAATGACGGCGCCGCCTTTCGCGACGAGCGCTTTGGCGGTGGCAAACCCGAGGCCGCTCGCGCCGCCGGTGATGAACGCCGTCTTGCCCGCGACCGATGTCATTCCGCGAAATCCTTTTCGAGATAGCGTGTCATGCGGTATTGCGCGATCCCTGCCGCCGCGGCGAATGGCATCAGGGCCATCAGCGCCCAACGCAGGCTGTCGACCCCGTGCTCAGGTTTCAGCGCGTCGCTGACAATCCCTGCGAAAAGCGGGCCGAGACCCAGCCCGACGATATTGAACATCAGCATGATGACTGCCGCGGCGGTTGCACGGCTGCGCGGAGGAGTCAGATTCTGGACCAGCGCGAGCGCAGGGGCCACATAAGCAGTGCAGGCTGCCATAGGGACAAGCATCAGCGCCAACGAAAGCTGCCAGCTATCGACCAGCAAAGCGGCGATGAACGTCGGAACCAGAACCGCGCTCGCAAGCGCGGGGATCGTGCCATAAGCGCGTGCCGAATGTTTGGCGCGGCGACTGACGAGCCAACCGCCGCCCAGGATTCCGATGCCGAACGTGATGCCAGCGGCGGGGGCGAACCAGGTCGCCATCGCCTCCAGCGGCATTTTTTGCGTGCGCATCAGAAAGGCGGGGATCCAGTTGAGCATGCCATAGCTGACGAAAGCGGCGAGGCCGCTGCCGACCATCACCATGCGCAGTGAGCGGCGGCGGATGAACATCGCCAGGCTCTCGCTGAACGGCAGGGCTTCGTCGGCTGGTTTGTGCGTATCCATGGCCCCGCGCGCCGGTTCGCGGACAAGCCAGATCATGATCGGTGCGATCACGATACCGACGATGCCGATCACGATAAAGGCGCCGCGCCAGCCGATATTCGCTGCGGCCCACGCACCGAAGGCCGCGCCGACAAAGACACCGAACGGACCGTTGCATGTGAATAGTCCGATCATCAGCGGGCGCTGCGCCGGCGGATAACAATCCGCGATCACTGACAACGATGGCGCCGTGCCGCCGGCTTCACCCGCGCCGACCCCAAAACGCATCAGGGCAAGCTGCCAGAAGTTGCTGGCCATACCGCACGCAGCGGTAAACGCGCTCCACACGATGCAAGAGATGCCGATCAGTTTGACGCGGTTCCACCGGTCGGCGATCATCGCAACGGGAACGCCCATCGCGGCATAAAACAGCGCGAACGCAAGGCCGGTCAGCAGCCCGAACTGGGTGTCGCTGAAATCCATCTCGGCACGGATTGGTTCGACCAGAACCGACAGCAGCTGGCGGTCCACGAAGTTGATCGTCCCAACGATGAAGAGCATCACGAGGGCAACGTTGCGGCGCAGTGCGAGGCCCGGTTCAGGCGCTGTTGCGCCAGCTTTAACGGCGGTGGCCTCGATCATAACTCTCCCCAAACGCGCTATTTTTGCCGATCCGAAAATACTTAGGTATTTAAGCTTATCTGTCAATGTGCTTTACGGTAGCGTTAGGATTGAGGGAGAGGCAGAATGAAAATTCAGGGCAAAACGGCAATTGTCACGGGGTCGGCCGGCGGGATCGGCCGCGCGACGGCGGTCCTGCTGGCGATGCGCGGCGCGGCAGACGTCAGCCTGGTGGACATCAACGAGGCCGGGCTTGCCGAGACCGCACAACGGGTCGAGGCGGCGGGTGGACGAGCGAGCGTCCACAAGCTCGACCTCTCCGACATTTCCGCGACCGACGCCTGGTTTCGAATCCATGGCGACGTCGATATCCTGCACAATAACGCCGGCGTCGTATCCGGTCTGCCGCAATTCCCCGACGTCGACGCCACGCGTCTGCAATGGATCATCGATACCAACCTCACGTCGCTCGTAGCTGCGACGCAGATCGCCATACAGGCGATGCGGCAACGCGGCGGCGGCGTCGTCGTCAACACCGTTTCCACCGTGGCGCTGGGGACAGGCTTTTACGATGCCATGTATGCGACGACAAAGGCGGCGGTAATGATGTTTACCCGTTGCTGTGCGCCGCTGAAAGAGGACTGCAATGTTCGCGTCGTCGGGATGCTGCCGGGCCTGGTCGATACACCGATCCTGGACACCACGGGCGCGGGTGGCAAGTCCGAATGGATGAAGATGGTGCTGGCGAACAACGAGGCCTGCACGCCGGACGATATTGCCGGCGGGGTCATGGCACTGATTGAAGATGATGGCTTGGCGGGCGGTGACTGGCTCGCGGTGCGGCGACTGGACGGAAAAGTTGAATATCAGTGGGGGCATGCGGACACCCTCTAGCGTGTCGGTGCCTCCAGCATATTCTGGCCGAACAGGTTCGACCATTGGGCGTCGGTCAGAACCGGACGGGCGCTGGACAGGTTGGCGGCATTTTTGACGCCGGTGCCGGCCACAACCGCGGGTCTTTCGCCGATCCGCGCGAACCAGTCGGCGACGGCGGGATAATCGTCCAGCGTCAGCCCGATAGCACGGATTGCGCGTGTCCACGGCCATGTCGCGATGTCCGCGATGGAATATTCCTCGGCGAGATAGTCGGTCTCGGCGAGGCGGCCGTTCAGGACGTGGAGCAAACGCAAGGTCTCGTTTCGGTAACGCTCGACTGGATAGCTTTGTCCTTCGGGCGCGTAGCGGATGAAATGATGTGCCTGACCCTGCATCGGGCCAAAGCTTGCCATTTGCCACATCAGCCATTGCTGTGCCTGGCTGCGGCGGCGCGGATCGGCGGGCAACAGCTGCCCTGACTTTTCGGCGAGGTAGAGCAGGATCGCGCCCGATTCAAAAACGGGCAACGGCGCCCGCCCGTCAACGGGGTCATGATCGACGATGGCGGGAAGGCGCCCGTTCGGATTGATCCTGCGATATTCGGGTGTGAGATGATCGCCCTCGAGCATGTTCATGGCGATCAGCTGGTGTGGCAGGCCGACTTCTTCGAGCATGATCGACACCTTGTGCCCATTGGGCGTCGGGGTGAAATAGACGTCGATCATCGGCATTCCTCCAGACAGCGCACGACCGCCATTGCCACTTCCTCATCGAGGAATGCGGCAATGACGGCCGATTGCTGGGACATCGTCAGAATTTGACGCCGGCTTCGATCGCTATGCTGCGCGCGGGTTCCACGTAATGGATCGAACGCGTCGTATTGGTAATCGGGAAGGGCAGCTGGAAGACGCTGCCCGCTGTCAGTTTGTTGGTCAGGTTCCGGCCCACAAAGGCAAGGTGCCATCGCTCGTCGGCATCGCTCAACTGGACGCGCAGGTCGACCTTGGCATAGCTGTTCTGATAGCCGTAGATCGGGCTCTGGTTGTCCGAGTTGAAATAGCCTGACCGGAACGACACGACGCCCGTGACGTCGAGCTCGAGCGAAGACGTAAGCGGCAGCCAGCTGTGCGCCTGAACGCTGCCCGACCAGTCAGACACATAGGGGAGTGGCGCTCCGGCAATGTTATTCGCCGCGATGCTCGCCGGGCTTCCTGGGTTGCACTCGGTGATCGGCTGTGTGGCGAGGCAAGCCGCGCCTGGGTAATCGAGGTAACGGATGTCCTGATAGGCGAGCGATGCGGTCAGGTCGAAACTGCGCGACGGCCGGATGACGATCGTGCTTTCGATGCCGGTCGATGCCGCACTTGCCGCATTGCCCGTCTGATAGGTCGATGTCGTCGGGTTGTAGACCGACACCTGCAAATTGGTGAACTTGGTATCGTAAACCGACACGTTCGCGGTGATCGCACCGAACGAAGCGCGGACGCCGCCTTCGATGTTGCGCGACTTTTCGGGCTCATACTGGAAGGTCGCGTTGGTGGTGCCATAGGTGTTCGACACGAACCCACCCGACTTTGATCCGCGGCCATAGGTTGCATAGACCATCACATCGTCGCTGATGTCATATTGCGCCGTGATCGAAGGATCGACGTTGTTTTCTTTGCGCTTGCCCTGTGCCTGCGTGATCGGACGCAGGTTGAACGGGCCATAGATACGCTCGCCGTCGAACGTCGCCTCCTTTTTTGTATGCGTGTAGCGCAGACTGCCGATGAAGCGCAGTCGGTCGGACGCGTTCCACGTTGTCTGGCCGAAGATCGAGAAGGATTCGGTCTGCTGGTCAAAGAAGGTCCGCAGCAGGCCAAAATAGTTGAGTGCGCTGTTGTTGATGTTGAAACCGCCGAACTGATCGAGATGATAGTCCGACTGGTCATAATAAGCGCCGACGATGAATTCGAAAGGCTGGCCGACCGGAGAGGAGAGCCGGATTTCCTGCGAGAATTGATCGAAATTTTCGGGGTAGCTGTTGTATACCGAATTGTTGGTTACCCCACCCGGCGGATTGGGCAGCGTCTGGTCGAAACCGTTGATCATCGCGCTGTCGAACCAGCTGTAGCCGGTGATCGAAGTTAGCGTGTAATCGCCCAGTTTCAGATTCGCGGTACCCGAAGCGATCAGCGTTTCACCGCGGATGCCTTCCTGTCCCAGCGCCGAATCTTCCAGGAACCGATCCTGTCGCAGCCGCGGGGTCACGGTCGCGGAATCGGACACCGTCACGCCGCCCTTGATATCCTGATTGCCATATTCCACCCGCGCGGTGAAATCGAAGTCAGAGCTGGGTTCCCACAGCGCGGTCAAGCGGATCAGCTGCTGCTTGGTCTGGGGATTTTTCTGTCCCGTCGCGCGGTTCAGAATATAACCGTTGTTGTCGACGATGCGGCCAGCGACGCGAAGGCTCAGCGTGTCCGAGATTGGCCCCGAGACGTGGCCCGAAATCTGGAAACCGTCATATTCGAAATCATAGCTGCCTGTCAGCGATCCCTCGAACTCCCTGGTGGGCGCCGCCGATACGACGCTGATCGCGCCGGCGGCGGTGTTCTTGCCGAACAGCGCGCCCTGCGGCCCGCGCAGCACTTCGACACGGCCCAGGTCAAAGAAGGGCGCCTGTGTCTGGCGGCTGCGACCGGCGTAGACGCCGTCGATATACAGGCTGACCGCCTGATCGAACGAGAAGTTCGCCGGCGGCGAACCGAAACCGCGGATATAGATGACATCATTGCCTGCCGTCGTTTGCACAGCCACGTTCGGCACATAGGCGGCCATGTCCGCAAAATCGTTGACGCCCAGTTCCTTGATCTTGTCGCCGGTCACGACTTCCATCGAAATCGGCACGTCTTGCAGGCTTTGTTCGCGCTTTTGCGCCGTGACGATGATCTCGTTGCTATAGCTGTCGTCGGTGGCGGCCTGTGCATAAGCTGGCGCGGCGCCGCCAAGCATGGCGGCGACCGCGACGCCTGATAGCAGAAACTGATTGCGAACCTTCATTTTCACCCTCCCATAGAGCCTGTTGTCGCGGTCCCGGACTGGTGTCCGATCCGTCAATCTGATTGACCCTTAGTATACTAATCGTTTTATGCTTGTCCATAGGCAGGAAGAGGATTCGCATCATGCAGACAGAAAATGAGTCAGGCGTTCGCGTCGCGCTGGGGACGCGCCATCTGTGCACCGTCGAGTTCGAAGTGGGGGGAGGCATTATCGGAATCGGCGCGTCGCCATTTGGTGATCGGCGGCTCGGCTATATCAGTGGCGGCCGGTTTTTCGGGCCGCGGATCAACGGCATCGTCCTGCCGGGCGGCGGCAACTGGTCGCGAAGCGGGCGGCTGGGCAATCGCGCGTCTGTCGGTACCTTCGACGCGCGCGCGGTGTGGCAGACTGACGATGGCGACCTGATCTATCTCAGCTACACCGGCCGGAACATCATTCCCGATGACGTGCGCGCAACCTTTGCCGACCCGGCCGTGCCTGACGCTGACCCGTCTCGCTACTATCTGCGAATCGCGCCGGTGTTCGAGACGGCGAGTGCAAAATATGACTGGCTTAACGGCGTCCTGGCGGTCGGGGTTGGCGAGCGGACCGATTTCGGCGTGCGGCATGTCCTCCACGAGGTGCTGTAATATGATCGACCTACACTATTCGGCGACGCCGAACGGCCAGAAGATTGCGATCATGCTCGAAGAGATTGGGGCGCCTTTTCGCATCATTTCCTATGACATCTTCAATGGCGACCAGCTGACACCGGCCTTTGGCCGCATCAACCCCAACCACAAACTGCCCGCGATTGTCGATCACGCACCAGACGGCGGCGGTGAGCCGGTCACAGTCTTTGAATCGGGCGCCATATTGCAATATCTGGCCGAGAAGGCCGGCCGCTTCCTGCCCGCATCAGGGGCAGCGCGAGCGACGACGCTGTCTTGGCTGACATGGCAGGCCGCCGGGCTGGGGCCGACGGGCGGGCAGGCGAGCCATTTTCTACGCTACGCGCCCGCGGGCCAGGACTATCCGGTCGAACGTTACACTAGGGAATTGGCGCGCCTGCTTGCCGTTCTTGAAAAGCGGCTGGAGAAAAGCGCATATGTTGCGGGGGACGACTATACCATCGCCGACATCGCAATCTGGCCCGGTCGCGCATCGGCGTTCGTCATGGGCATGGGGTTAGACGAATGGCCGGCAATGCGCGACTGGTTCGAGCGCATAGGTGTGCGCCCGGCCGTCGCGCGGGCGATGGCGCGCGATGATCTGAAACCGCCCGCGAAATATGTCGGGCGCCATCAGCAACTCGATGCGCGTGAATGGTCGAACATGTTCGGCGATGCCAACCGGCTCGCCGTGACGAAAGACTAAGCCTTAGCGTGGCGCATGCTGGCGGTCGCCCCACAGGATCGCACGGTGCTCGTCGGTGAAGCCGCTCAGCCCACCCTCGATCGTTTCGGCGCGCGCGACGCCGACTTTGATGCCTTCGGCGACGGCGGGGCGTTCCAGCATCGCGGTGCCCCAGCGATCGACGTTCGGGAAATGCCCAGCCCTTTCGATTAACTGGCGGCGCAGATAGGGCAACATTGCCATATCGGCGATCGTATATTCGTCGCCGCCGAGCCACTCGGCATCAGCGAGCCTTTTGTCGACCACCATCATCAACCGGTCGACCTCGCGGTTGTAGCGTTGGATCGCATATTCGTGCCGTTCCTTCGCATAATGGGTGAAATGCGCCTGCTGCCCGAACATCGGCCCGACGCCTGTCATCTGAAACATCAGCCATTGCCAGCAGATCGCGCGCTTCGTCGGATCCTGTGGCAGGAAACGCCCGGTTTTTTCGGCGAGATAGAGCAGGATTGCGCCGGTTTCCCACAGCACGAAACGTCCGCCCGCGGGGCTGTTCTCGTCGACGATCACCGGCGTCTTATTGTTCGGGTTGAGCGCCAGAAACTCGGGAGTCAGCTGGTCGCCGGCTAGAATATCGACATGTTCAAGCCGCCACTCGAGCGCCATTTCGAGGAGCGCAATTGCGATCTTGCGCGCATTGGGGGTCGGGCCGCCATAAAGGGTAATCATCGCGTCAGGCCTCCCGGTCCAGCCAGCGTTTCAGCACGTCGTCGGTATCCTGTCCGACGCCCAGCGGAGCAGGGCGGCGAATGCTGCCGGGGGTGGCCGACAACTTGGGAAAGACGCCCTGCATGCGGACTTCGCCCCATTCCGCGTCGGGGACGGTCACCAGCGCCTCGCGCGCGGCGAAATGTGGATCAGCCAGCATATCCTCGGCGTCGAATACGCGGCCTGCTGGAACCCCGGCCGCAACCATCCTGGCTTCCAGCTCCGCGATCGTGAGCGTCGCGGTCCAGTCGCCGATCAGCGCGTCGAGTTCGTCCTGGCGCGCCCCGCGCGCGCGGTGTGTGGCATAGCGTTCGTCGTTCGCCAGTTCGGGCCGCCCCATCGCGGCGGCAAGGCGGGCGAAGACTCCGTCCTGATTGGCGCCGATCAGATATTCGCCATCCTTGCACGGATAGACATTTGATGGTGCGATGCCGGGCAAGGTCGATCCGGTGCGCTGCCGCTTGGTCCCGCTCGCCGAATAGTCCGATACGGTCGATTCCATCACTTGCAGCACAGCCTCGTACAGCGCCGAATCGACGATCTGTCCTTCGCCCGTCTGGCTGCGGTGGTGCAGTGCCGCGAGTGCCCCCATGCAGCCATATGTCGCAGCAAGCGTGTCGCCGATCGACACGCCCATGCGCGCTGGCGGCCGGTCGGCATAACCGACTATCCCGCGCCAGCCGCCCATCGCCTCACCAATGCCGCCAAAGCCTGCGCGCGCCGAATAGGGACCGGTCTGGCCATAGCCGGACACGCGCACGACGATCAGCCCGGGATTGGCCTGACGCAGCTCGGCAGGATCGAGATTCCATTTTTCCAGCGTGCCGGGGCGGAAGTTTTCGATCAATATGTCCGCCTTCGCAATCAGATCGCGCGCTAGCTGCTGTCCCTCTTCCACGCGAAGGTCGACGGCGACCGAATATTTGTTGCGGGCAATGACGCGCCACCAGCTGGGCTTGTCGCCCTGGCCCCAGTTGCGCATCTGGTCGCCGGTGACCGGTGGTTCCAGTTTGACGATCTCCGCGCCCATGTCACCCAGCAGCTGGCCGCAGAAGGGGCCGGCGATCAACTGCCCCATCTCGACGACCCTGATGCCGTCCAGCGCGCCCCCGCCACCCTCTGCCTTCGTCATCTCATTCCTTTCGGGGCCGGGCCTGATAGAAGAAGGCTTCGCAACCCTTGGCTCTCTATACTTAGAATGCTATGTATTGTTCAACCTGCTAAATGACTTTCATGCTACAGGGCGCAAGATGCTGAAAAATCTCCACGTGGAAATGGTTGAGGTTGGTCCGCGCGACGGTCTTCAGAACGAAGTCACGCTCGTTTCGACCGCCGACAAGGCCGACCTGATCCGCCATGCGATCGACTATGGCGCACGGCGTATCGAGGTGACGAGCTTCGTGAACCCCCAAAAGGTACCGCAACTCGCCGATGCCGAACAGCTGGTGGCGATGCTGCCCCACCGCGATGATGTGACCTATATCGGACTCGTCCTCAATCGCCGCGGAGCCGAGCGCGCCATAGCCGCTGGACGTATCGACGAACTCGGCGCCGTATGTGTGACCAGCGACAGCTTCGGTATTCGCAATCAGGGGCAAAGCGCGGACCAATCGCTTGCTGCCGCCATGGAAATCGTCCGTCTCGCAACAGCTGCGGGCCGTTCTGGGCAAATCACCATCGCGACGGCGTTCGGCTGCCCGTTCGAGGGGGAGGTGCCCATCGCGCGGGTTGTCGATATCGCAAAGCGCGCTGCCGATAGCGCGCCGCGCGAAATTGCGCTGGCCGATACGATCGGCTGCGGTTCTCCGGCGCAGGTGGCGGAAATGGTTGGCCGGGTCCGCGAGGCTATTGCCGGACTGCCCGTCCGTGTTCATTTCCACAACACGCGCGGCACCGGCCTTGCCAATGTCTGGGCGGCGGTAGGAGAGGGGGCGTCCACCGTCGATTCCTCGCTCGGCGGGCTTGGCGGCTGTCCCTTCGCGCCGGGCGCCGCAGGCAATGTGCCGACCGAAGATGTCGTCTATATGCTTGAACGCAGCGGGATTACGACCGGGTTCGACTTGCAAAAAACGGTCAAGGCCGCTGCATGGCTGGCGGACAGGATGGACCGGACCCTACCCGCCATGGTCAGCAAGGCGCCCGCCTTTCCTTCTTAATTGTCCTCGTCAGTAGCTGTCGGCCACAGCGCCTGGCGTTCAGGACTGATCGCTCGATGCGGCCACGTTCATGTTTCCATAGGCCTTCAGAAAGGTTTCGACCGCGGATTCTACCCTTTGCCGCGTTGCACTGGCGCCGGGCGGCGAACCAAAGCGCAGTTCGACATCGCCGAAACCTTTGCACATCGAAGCAAGTTGTTCGGCGGCAAGGCCGGGATTGTCGATGGCAAGCGCGCCGCGGTCGGCAGTCGCGGTCAGAAAGGCGGTCAGCGCCGCCTTCATCCGCCGCGGCCCTGCATCCAGAAAGGCGCGTCCGATTTCGGGATTGCGTTCGGTTTCGGCGGCGATGCGGCGTTCGAAATGGACCATCTCGGGCCGCGATAAAAAGGCGACCATGGCCAGGCCGATGTGCAGCAAATGGTCGCGCAGTTCCGCGCCACTTTGCCCTTCGATGGAAAAATGACCGCGCATCCGTTCGCATTCGCGCTCGATCGCTGCCGCGAACAGGCTCTGCTTGTCTGAAAAATGATTATAGATGGTCACCTTCGACACGCCTGCAGCCGCGGCAATCTGTTCGATCGCTGCCGCACCATAGCCATGCTCGAAAAATGCCTTGGTCGCTGCGGCCAGAATCGCCTCGCGTTTCGCAAGGTCGGTCGGCCTGCCGGGATTCTTCTTACGCGCGATTGACAATCTGTACGCTTCCGTTCATTTAAACACTACCGTTCAATAATGTTCCTAATAGCGAACGGTTGCAAGCGTCGCGGATAAAGGGCTCTCCCCCGATGGTCTGGATTGCAATTCGAATGCTGACCGGCGACGCGACCAAATTTTATGGTCTGCTGTTCGGTATCGCCTTTTCGACCCTGCTGATCACGCAGCAGCTGACCATCTTCGTCAATCTGATCGAACGCGGCGCCAGCGGCGTTTATAACGTCCCGTCGGCTGACGTGTGGGTGATGGACCCCGTCAGCCGCACGACCGACGTCAACCTGCCGATGCCCTCGACCGCGCTCGACCGGGTGCGGTCGGTTCCCGGCGTCGAATGGGCGGTGCCGCATTTGCGCGCCGCGGCATCGGTGCGGACCAAGGAAGGCGATCTGGAAGGCGTGTCGGTTATCGGCGTCGACGACGCGACGCTGATTGGCCTTCCACGCCGTATGACGTCGGGTTCGACCAATGTGCTCGAACGGCCCGACGCGGTGGTTATCGACGATGTCGGCACCACGCGTTTTTTCCCTGAAGGCTATGATCCGGTCGGAGAGCGGCTTGAACTCAACGACCAACGTGCAGTTATCATGGGGGTGGCCGATGCCGTCCCCAGCTTTACCAGCCAGGTCACCTTGTACACGCGCTACAGCCGGGCGTTGAATTTCGTACCTGGCACGCGCAACCGGCTGAGCTTTGTCCTCGTCGGCGCTGCGCCGAACATCGATGCCAAGATTCTGGCCACTCGAATTACCGAAGCGACCGGGCTCAGGGCGCGCACGCGCGACGAATTTGCCCGTGACGGAATCGACTTCATCATCGAAAATACGGGGATCCCGCTCAACTTCGGGATCACGGTGATGCTGGGATTTCTGGTTGGGGTCGCCATCGTGGGCCTGACCTTCAGCCTGTTCATTCGCGACAATATCAAACAGTTCGGCGCGCTGAAGGCGATCGGGGTGAATAATGCCAAGATTCGCAGAATGGTGGCGGCGCAAGCCGCGATGGTCGGGTCGATCGGCTATGGTCTCGGCGTCCTCGGCACGGTCGCATTCATCTGGAGCTTTTCGAGTAACCCGACCTTTAAGGGCTTCTACATCCCCTGGCAGGTGCCGCTGATCAGCCTCGCGGCGGTGACGCTCATCCTGACGCTGACCGGATGGATCGCATTGCGCAACGTGCTCAAGACCGAGCCGGCGGCGGTGTTCCGGTGAGTGACGTCGCGCTGGCTGCGCCGTCCGATGCCGCGACCGCCATCGCGACGCGCGGCGTCGTTCGCGATTTCACCGCGGGACAGCAGACGATCCGTGTGCTGCACGGCATCGACCTCGATATCCGGGCGGGCGAGCTCACCTATCTGGTCGGGGAATCGGGGTCTGGCAAAACCACGCTCATTTCGATCATGTGCGGCATATTGTGGCCGACCGAGGGCGAGGTTCGCCTGTTCGGCACCGACATATACAAGCTCTCGGACAATGAACTCGTCGATTTTCGACTGCGCAATGTCGGTTTCATTTTCCAGCAATATAATCTGATCCCGGCGATCGATGCCGCCTCGAATGCTGCGGTGCCGCTGATCGCGCAGGGTGTGGGCCGCGGCGAGGCACGCGCTCGCGCCATCGAATTGCTCGCCGCGCTCAACATCGCCGATCAGGCAGACAAGCTGCCCAGCCAGCTTTCAGGAGGGCAACAGCAGCGCGTTGCGATTGCGCGCGCGCTGGTGCACCAGCCGCGGCTGATTGTCTGCGACGAGCCGACTGCGGCGCTCGATGCGCGATCGGGGCGACGCGTGATGGACCTGCTGCGCGAAGTCGCGCTCGCCGACGATCGTTCGGTCATCATCGTCACCCACGACAATCGCATCTTCGACCTCGCCGACCGCATTCTAGTGCTTGAGGATGGTCGCGTCACCCACGACGGCCGCGACATGCCGAAGGACCATTGACGCCATGACCCGACGCTTTGCCAATCTGAACTTTTCGCGCCAGATCTTGCCGGTGATCGCCTTTCTGGGCGTGGTGCTTGCCGTCATCTATATCCTTGTCGGGCTGCCCGACCGCCAGCTCGAACCGCCACAGCAGATTCCGCCGCGCGCGACCGGCGCACTGGCCAATGGCGACCGGGTTGCTGGGGCCGGTGTCGTCGAGCCTTCGAGCGAGATCGTGGATATCGGTACAGCCCTGTCGGGGCTGGTGATGAGCCTGAACGCCGAACCTGGAAGCTATGTCGCGAAGGGCGACCTGCTGTTTCTGGTCGACGACCGTGCGGCGCGAGCGCGGCTGCATGAAGCAGACGCCGCGATCCGCGAAGCGCACGCCGCGATTGCGGAGGCCGATACCGCCCGGACTACAGCGCAGCGCCAGCTCGCGCTTTACCGCCAGATCGATGACCCTGCTGCGGTTAGCCGGACCGAGGTGGTTCGCGCCGAGGGCGAGGCCGCGGCAGCGGCGAGCCGCGCTGCATTGGCACGAGCGCGCCGCGAAGCAGCCGAGGCTGCTGCAGCGAGCGCGCGGGTCGAATTGTCGCGCCTTGCGGTGCGCGCGCCGATCGCGGGTGAAATCCTGGCAGTGAATATCCGTCCCGGCGAGTTTGTGCAGGCGGGCGGGCCGCAGGGCGGCAACGCCGAACCCTATATACGATTGGGTGAAACGCGGCCGCTCCATATCCGGGTCGATATTGACGAAGACCAGGCTGGCGACGTGGCACTGGGCGCGAACGCGATCGTCTCACCGCGCGGTGCCGCCGAACGGCAGGTCACGGCGCGTTTCGTCCGCGCTGAACCGCTGGTGGTGCCAAAACGCTCGCTGACGAACAGCGCCGCCGAGCGGGTCGATGTAAGGGTGATGCAAATCATTTATGCTCTGCCGCCCGGCAGTGATCTGTTCCGCGTGGGCCAGCAGGTCGATGCCTTCATTCCCGCCAAACCCCGCACCGGAGCAAGGCGATGATCCGCAAGGCCGCACTCGCTGCGACATTGGCGCTGTGCGGTGCGGGCTGTGTGGCCGGCCCGCCGCCGCTTATCGATACGCCGCCGCCTGCCTTGCCCGCCGCCTTCTCTTATGTGCCCGACGCCGCTGAGGCCGGATCGCTTGCCGCCCTTCTGCCCCAAGATGACCCTGCCTTCGTCGCGCTGCGCGCGGCTGCGCTAGATGACGCCCCTTCGATTGGCGAAGCTGCCGCGCGGATTGAACGCGCGCGAGCCGGTGCCCGCCGTGCCGGTGCCGAACGCATGCCGCAATTCGATCTCGCCGCATCGCTCGAAACCAGCCGCACCAATCCCGGCAGCCTCGGCGCCAGCCTGCCGACTGGCATCACGATCGATCCCGACCAGACATCCTATGGCGCCT
The DNA here is from genome assembly GCF_019459305.1 of Sphingopyxis sp. GTDB lineage: Bacteria > Pseudomonadota > Alphaproteobacteria > Sphingomonadales > Sphingomonadaceae > Sphingopyxis. The sequence continues at coordinate 34,665 of NZ_JAIBES010000147.1, forward strand.
CGCTCGGCGCGCGCTGGGATGCTGACCTGTTCGGGCGACTGAGTTCGGAACAGCGCGCGGCGTCGGCGCGGCTCGATGCAGCGACTGCCGACGCCGAAGCGGTGCGGATCGCGCTGATCGCCGACCTCGCGTCGCTGGTTGTCGACTGGCGTAGCCTGGAGGTGCGCGATGCGGCGCTTTCACGCGACCTTGATGCGGCTAACCGTCTGGTAGCGCTGACGGCATCACGCGCAAACGCCGGCCTAGCGCCCGGCGTCGAAACGGCGCGCGCCGAAGCGATAGCTGCCGCGTCGCGCAGCCGCTTGGCGATGCTGGGCGGCGAGCGCGCCAATCTCATCGGCCGTCTGGTCACGCTGACCGCGCGTGATGCCGGCTGGGTCGAAACGCAACTCGCGGCACCGGGTGGGACAACGGCCTTGCCATTGGTGCCCGCCACGCTGCCGTCCGATCTGCTGACGCGTCGCCCGGACGTTACGGCAGCGGCAGCGCGTCTTGCTGCGGCTGACGGCGACCTTGCGGCAGCAGCCGCGCGTCGCTTCCCAAGGATTACGCTTTCGGCCAGCCTCGGCCTGCTGGCGTTCAGTCCGGGCCAGCTGTTCGACAATGACTCGCTGATCGGGTCGCTGGCGGCAGCGATTGCCGGGCCGCTGCTGGATTTTGGACGCATATCGGCGGAGATCGACGGCGCAGCTGCCGACAAGCGCCTGGCGTTTCAGCTCTATCGCGCCGCCGTTTTCGACGCGCTTGGCGATGCGGAATCCGGATACCGGCTGATTGTGGCGACCGATGCGCGCGCTGCGGCGACAGCAGACGAAGCTGTGCGGTTTACGCGCGTCGAAACGTTGACTGCTACACGCGTGCGCGCTGGCCTCGCCGATCTCTCGGCGCAGCTGGAAGCGCGCCGCCAGGCCGATGGCGCCGAAGAACGCGCCGCTATCGCGCGGGGCGAAGCGCAGCGTGCGCGCCTGTTGCTGTGGCTCGCCCTGGGTGGTGCAGGCGATGGGTGACCGACGCCAGTGCGCGGCGGGCGACGTCCCGTCCGCTTCGCGCCAGATTTCGCATGTTCCAGCCCTATTCGTCATTCGCTGGAAAGCGGTCGTTCGATCGGCAATAGCGGGTGGCAGGGGCTTGGCTCGCAGTTCCAGCCGCCAGGAGGTATGCAAAGCGGGATAAGCATGGCGTCGCTTGATATTGTTGGAAGTTTTCCAGTCATTTTCCAACGACAACTACGGCAACGACATTGACCGCGATCAATGACGCGGCGTGCATTGCGGCGTCATATGCCTGTATCAGCAGGAGATTTGACGTGCGCAATATCTTGATTCACGCCGACGATGGTCCCGGAATGCCCGCGCGATTGGAAAGCGGTCTGGCGATCGGGCGACGGCATCGTTCGCATCTGGATTTCGTGATTACCTCGCCGTTTCAGCAATTCATTGCCACCGACCCCTTCGGCGGCATGTATCTGGCGAGCGAGCAGTTGGCGAAAGCGCAGGCGGCTGACGCGGCCCTCGACCGGCGGCTGCGGGCCGATCTCGAGCGCGAAGATGTGCCTTGGAATGTGACGCTGGCCGATGGCGATGTGCTCGCGACGTTGACGCTTGCCGCGACGCTGGCTGACCTGGCCATCGTCTCGCTCGGCACCGCCGATCGGCGCCGCAGCTTTACCCCGCCGATGATGGCGGGCGATCTGGCGATGGCGGTTCCCGTGCCGGTGCTCGCCATTCCCGAATCGTGCGGCCCGATCGATCTCGACGCGCCGGTGATGATCGCGTGGAACGGCAGTCCGCAAGCGGCGCACGCGCTGCGCGCCGCGGTGCCGCTGATGCGCGATGCGCAGCAGGTTATCATGGTCTCGGTAGGCCAGGATGAGGGGCAGGTCGCTGCCGACGACGCGCTGCGCTACCTCTCGCGCCACGCGGTCCACGCCGAGCTGCGCCATGTCGAGCGCAGTGTCGAAACGATCGAAGAAGCGCTCGAGCGGACGGCGCGCGATATCGGCGCTGGCCTGATCGTGATGGGCGCTTTTGGCCATACCCGTCTGCGCGAAACCTTTTTCGGCGGCGTGACGCGCTATTTGCTGGAATCGGCGCCGGCCCCGTTGCTGCTCATGCACTGATCTACCGCACACCCCGTCGCTTCCCAAAGACTGCTGGCTGCTGTACGGCGGCGGCATGACCGATTGTTCCACCTGCGTCGTCCGCAACCGCGCGATTTGCGCCAGCCTCGACGCGACGGAAATTCTGGCGCTCGGCAAGATGGGGCGCAAGCAGAAGGTCCGGCAGGGACAGACCTTGCTGTGGGAAGGCGATGGCGCGCCGGTCGTCGCGAACGTCCTGACTGGGGTATTGAAGCTGGTGGTCTCGACCGCCGATGGCCGCGAACAGATTGTCGGGGTCGTGTTCCCCTCCGACTTTATCGGAAGGCCTTTCGGTAAGGAGAGCCCGTACACGGTCACCGCGATGACCGATGCCGAGGTGTGCATTTTCAACCGCAACAATTTCGACGAATTCGCCAGCTCGCATCCCGACCTTCAGCAGAAGCTGCTGCGCCGCACGCTCGATGAGCTCGACCGCGCCCGCCACTGGATGATGCTGCTTGGGCGCAAGTCGGCGTCGGAGAAAGTCGCGTCGTTCCTGCTCGAAATGTCCGAACGCTTGTCGGGGCAGGGATGCGACGCGACGATGCCCAAGGGCGGTTTTGAGCTGCCCTTCGGGCGTCAGCAGATTGCCGATATCCTGGGGCTGACGATCGAAACAACCAGCCGCCAGCTCACCAAAATGCGCGGCGAGGGGGTGCTCGAGCTGCCGTCCCGCCGCGAGATCGTGATCAACGACCGCGCGGCGATGGAGGCGATGGCGGGTTGACCCGCAACGTCAGAAGCGGAAAGCGAGCCCGGCGCTGACGACCCAGGGATCGAGCTTGTGCCGCGTCCGCAACACTTCGGTCGGTCCGGCGAACCAGCGCGCGGTCGAGCGCATGACGTAACGCTTGGCGTCGAACGTCACCGCCAGCCCCTTGGCATTCACCGGGACGTCGACCCCGGCCTGAAATGCCATGCCCAGCGAATCGCCCATCTTTTGCCGGGTCGCGCCGAGTGCGACCGCCGTTGCACCGGGTTTTTCGTCGATGAAGATGAAATAGCTGGGACCGGCTCCGACATAAGGCCGCACGCCGCCGTCGTTGCCGAAATGATATTTCAGCGTCAGCGTTGCGGGGACGATGTTCGCATTCGACACCAGTCCTGCACCCGCCAGGCCGCCACGGCCCACGACATCATGCTGGGTAACGCCCGCGATCGTCTCGACCGAGATATTGTCGGCGACGAAATATTCGATCGCGACCGTCGGCACGACATTGTCGTCGGCCTTGGTCTGCGTCCCCGCGGGCAATCCGATCAGGTCCAGCTTCACGTCGCTGATCTTGCCGTCGGGCGCGACATAGGTCGCGAGCAGCTTGAACTGGACGTCACCAATTTTCGCGGCGGCTTGCCCGGGAACGGCGAGGGCGACGGCCAGCGCGGCGAGGGAGAGATATTGGGTCTTCATGAGTCCTGGCTCCTGTTGTTGATGGAGTCGTCCCTGCGCCGACGGCCGCCGCGCCGCATTGATGAAGCGCAAGCAATTCGTTGATCCCGATCAATGTTTGGGCGGACCCGCGCGTCCATGAGCAATGCGAAGCGCGGCCCGAAGGCCGCACCAAGCGGGGACAAGCATATGGACGGTCTGGTAATCAAAGCGGGCGGTTGGCTGTTGCTGGCGCTGCTCGCGCTGGTGATGGCGGCGCTGGCGGTTGATGCGCCCTTTGCGGTGCATATGGGCATCGTGGCCATCGCTGCGCTGACCGTGCTGTGGACGACCGTCTCGCGCGCCGATTATGGCGCGATGGCGCGCGGCATGCTGAAAATGCCCGCCAGCGAAGGTACCTATGACGACGACCCCATCCGTTGGGGCGTCATTGCGACCTTGTTCTGGGGGATCGCCGGGATGGCGGCGGGGCTGTTCATCGCGCTCCAGCTCGCGTTTCCGGCGCTCAACTTCAACCTCGAATATACGACCTTTGGCCGCATCCGGCCGCTGCATACGTCAGCCGTGATTTTTGCCTTTGGCGGCAACGCGCTGATCGCAACAAGCTATTATGTCGTGCAGCGCACTTGCCGCGCCCGGCTCGCCTTTCCCAAACTCGCTCGCTTCGTGTTCTGGGGCTATCAGCTGTTCATCGTTCTTGCCGCGACGGGCTATCTGATGGGCGTGACCGAGGCGAAGGAATATGCCGAGCCCGAATGGTATGTCGATCTGTGGCTGACTATCGTCTGGGTCGCCTATCTCGCGGTCTTTGTCGGCACAATCGTCAAGCGCCGCGAACCGCATATCTATGTCGCGAACTGGTTTTACCTCAGCTTCATCATCACCATCGCGATGCTCCACATCGTCAACAATCTCTCGATGCCCGCGAGCATCTTCGGGTCGAAAAGCTACGCTGCCTTCGCCGGGGTCCAGGATGCGCTGACGCAATGGTGGTACGGGCATAATGCGGTCGGTTTCTTCCTGACCGCGGGCTTCCTCGCGATGATGTATTATTTCGTGCCGAAGCAGGCCGAGCGGCCGGTCTACAGCTACCGCCTGTCGATCATCCACTTCTGGTCGCTGATCTTCCTCTATATCTGGGCCGGTCCGCACCACCTCCACTACACCGCGCTGCCCGACTGGGCGCAGACGCTGGGCATGGTCTTCTCGATCATGCTGTGGATGCCGAGCTGGGGCGGGATGATCAACGGGCTGATGACGCTCAACGGCGCGTGGGACAAGATCCGTACCGACCCGATCATCCGCATGATGGTGATGGCGCTCGCCTTCTACGGCATGAGCACCTTCGAAGGCCCGATGATGTCGATCAAATGGGTCAACTCGATGTCGCATTATACCGACTGGACGATCGGCCATGTGCACAGCGGCGCGCTCGGCTGGAACGGCATGATCACCTTCGCCTGCGTCTATTATCTGGTGCCGCGTCTGTGGGGCCGTCCGCGTCTCTACAGCCTGCGCATGGTCAACTGGCACTTCTGGCTCGCGACCGTGGGGATCGTTTTCTACGCCGCGTCGATGTGGGTAGCGGGCATCATGCAGGGGCTGATGTGGCGCGAATATGGCGCCGACGGCTACCTCGTTTACAGCTTCGCCGAAAGCGTCGCCGCGATGCACCCGATGTACCTGATCCGCGCCGCGGGCGGAGCGATGTATCTCGCCGGCTTCCTGATCATGATCGTCAATGTCTGGGCGACACTGGCCGGGCGGGTCCGCGATGAAAAGCCGATGACCGAAACCCCGCATAATGCGGCCGCGGATCGCCCGCTCGCGCCCGTTCCCGCCGCATAAGGAGTCGCACGATGGCCACCCAACCCGCCGAAAAGCGCTTCAGCCACAAGAAGCTCGAGCGCAACGTCAGTCTGCTCGGATTGTTCGCCCTCGTCGCGGTCGCGATCGGCGGTATCGTCGAGATCGCGCCGCTGTTCTGGATCGATAACACGATCGAGAAGGTCGACGGCATGCGCCCCTACACTCCGCTCGAACTGGCGGGCCGCAACATCTATATGCGCGAGGGCTGCTATACCTGTCACAGCCAGATGATCCGCCCGTTCCGCGACGAAGTCGAACGCTATGGCCATTACAGCCTGGCGGCGGAGAGCATGTACGACCATCCGTTCCAATGGGGGTCGAAGCGTACCGGACCTGATCTGGCGCGGGTCGGCGGGCGCTATTCGGACGAGTGGCACAAGGCGCATCTGATTGACCCGCGCAGCGTCGTGCCGGAGTCAATCATGCCGCCCTACGCCTTTCTGGCCGAGCGCGATCTGTACACCGGCGACATGCGCAATGATCTGACGGCGCTGTCGCGCGTCGGAGTGCCGTACAGCAAGGAAGCCATCGCGGCGGCGAATGAGGATGTGAAGGCGCAGGTGGATCCGGCAGCGGGCGTCGATCTGCAAAAACGCTATCCCAAAGCGCAGGTGCGCGATTTCGACGGCAATCCCGATCGCCTGTCCGAAATGGATGCGCTGATCGCCTATCTCCAGATGCTTGGCACGCTCGTCGACGTCGAAAAGGCTGCGCCGCAGGAGCAGGGCGCCGCGCCCGCCGCGCCGCGGGAGAAGGCACGGTGAATTACAACGACCTGCGCCATTTCGCCGACAGCTGGGGTCTGCTCGCGATGACCATCCTGTTTCTTGGCCTGGTCGCCTGGCCGTTCCGCAAAGGCGCGCGCCACCACAATGAAGAGGCCGCAATGATGATCTTCAAGGACGACGACCATGGCTGACCGCAAGCGCATCGACGAAGCCACCGGCACGAGCACCGTCGGCCATGAATGGGATGGCATCGAAGAACTGAATACGCCGCTGCCGCGCTGGTGGCTGTGGACCTTCTACGCCTCGATCATCTGGGCCGCGGGTTATGTCGTCCTCTATCCCGCCTGGCCGATGCTCAACAGCGCCACGCAGGGCGTGCTGGGGTGGAGCAGTCGCAGCGATCTGAAGCGCGAGATGCAGTCGCATGCGGAGCGCCGCGCGCCGATCACCAACGCTATTGCCGCGACGGCACTGACCGATCTGCCTGCCAAGCCGGAGTTGATGCAGGCGGCGGTGCAGGGCGGGGCGGCGGCCTTTCGCGTTCATTGCGTCCAGTGCCACGGCGCTGGCGGCGCGGGGGTCAAGACACTCTACCCCAGCCTGACTGACGATGACTGGCTGTGGGGCGGCGATCTGGCGAGCATCGAATATACGATTGCGCACGGCATTCGAAACCCCGACCACAAGGCCACGCGCATCAGCCAGATGCCGGCATTCGGTCGCGACGGCATTCTCGATCCGTCGCAGATCGCCGATGTCGTCAGCCATGTCCGCGTCATCAGCAAACAGGAAAAGCCGAGTGCGGCTTCGACGCGCGGCAACGCGCTGTTCCAGGCCAATTGTGCCGTCTGTCACGGTGCCGCTGGCGTCGGGGATCGCGCCCTAGGAGCGCCGAAGCTGACCGATGCGGTCTGGCTCTATGGCGGCGACCGCGACAGCCTGACCGCGACGATCACGCAGCCGCGCAATGGCGTGATGCCGCGCTGGGGCCACCGGCTCGATCCGGTGACGGTCAAGATGCTCGCGACCTATGTCTATTCGCTCGGCGGCGGCGAGAAAGCAGCGGCGCCCGCGCTGGCGGCAATATCCGAAGGGCAGGGAGCCGATGGCCAGCCCTGAAGACCTGACCGGTCAGCCCGCTGCGCTTTACGAAGCGCGCAAGGGCGTTTACCCCAAAAAGGTCGACGGTCCCTTTCGCCGCTTCAAATGGGCGATCATGGCGATCACGCTGGCGATCTATTATGGCACGCCGTGGATCCGTTGGGACCGCGGCCCCTATGCGCCCGATCAGGCCGTGCTCGTCGATCTGGCAAACCGGCGCTTCTACATGTTCCAGATCGAAATCTGGCCGCATGAATTTTACTATGTCGCGGGTCTGCTCATCATGGCTGGCATCGGGTTGTTCCTCGTTACCAGCGCGGTGGGCCGCGCCTGGTGCGGCTATGCCTGTCCTCAGACGGTGTGGACCGACCTGTTCCAGCATGTCGACCGACTGGTCGATGGCGACCGCAACGCGCAGGTGCGGCTGGCAAACGGCCCGTGGACGGCGGAGAAGCTCGTCAAGCGTGGCTTCAAATATACCATCTATCTCGCCATCGCCTTTTGGACCGGCGGCGCGTGGATCATGTATTTCGCCGATGCGCCGACGCTGACCGTCGATTTCTGGAGCGGGCAGGCGGCGCCGATCGCTTATGGCACCGTTGCGGTACTGACCGCGACAACCTTCATCCTCGGCGGTTTCATGCGCGAACAGGTGTGCATCTACATGTGTCCCTGGCCGCGCATCCAGACCGCGATGATGGACGAAAAATCGCTGCTGGTGACGTATAAGGACTGGCGCGGCGAACCGCGCGGCAGCGTCAAGAAGGCGCAGGCGCATCCGGGGGCGTTCGGCGATTGTGTAGACTGCAACCAGTGCGTTGCAGTGTGTCCGACCGGCATCGACATTCGCGAAGGGCCGCAGATCGGTTGCATCACCTGCGCGCTGTGCATCGACGCTTGCGATGATGTCATGGCGCAGATCGGGCGCCCGCGTGGGCTGATCGATTACTGCACGCTCGACGATGCCGCGGTCGAAAAGGCGGGCGGTATCGGCAAGCCCGTTCGCAAGACTTTGTTCCGTCCCCGCACACTTGCCTATTTTGGCGTGTGGTGCGCGATCGGCGCCGCGATGCTCTTCTCACTCGGTCAGCGCACCCGGCTCGACCTCGCCGTTCAGCACGAGCGCAGTCCGCTCTATGTCCAGCTGTCCGACGGCCACATCCGCAACAATTACACACTTAAACTGCGCAACATGGAAACGCGCCCGCGCCGCGTCGCGGTGATGGTGGATGGGCTGGCAGGCGCAGCGCTGTGGACCGAGGCGGGATCGCGTAACACCGCAAAGCAGCGCGTCGAAATTGCGCTCGCGCCCGACAGCGTCACGCGCGTCCGATTGTTCGTCGCAGCGCCGGGCGACGGACCGGCGCGGCAGGATTTCACCATCACGACCCGCGGCCTCGACGGCGACCCGCGCGGCGACAGCGACATCATCCAGTTCGACCGACCGGAGGCAGGACAATGAGCGACAAACCGATCCGCAAGGTCTTCACCGGCTGGCACATGACCGCGATCCTCGTCACCTTCTTTGCCGTCGTCATCACGGTCAATTTCACCATGGCCCGGCTCGCTATGTCGACCTTTGGCGGCAAGGTGGTCGAAAACAGCTATGTCGCGAGCCAGCACTACAATGTCTGGCTGGCGCGCGCCGAGGCGCAGGACCGGTTGGGCTGGACACCGAAAATATCGCTTTATGCGGATCGCCATGTTCGCGTTGAAATTCGCAACGACGGCCGACCGCTGACCGGCCTGCGCGTCGCCGCAACCGCCAGCCATCCGCTCGGGCGCACCGCCCCCTCTATCCTCCGGTTCGAAGCGGTAGAGAATAGCGCGTGGCGCTCGGTGGGGGGGGGGGGGGGGGGGGGGGGGG